>DATARX010000485.1:0-11646 GCA_036263955.1 Rhodopila sp. | reverse complement strand
GCGCGGCATCGACGTCGCCAGTTGGGCCGACGAGGAAGGTCATTTCGGCTCCTTCATCGGCAGCCGGTCCTTCTGCGGCCTGTTGACCGAACAGGAAATCGACGTCTGCGCCAACCGCGAAACCGGCCAGTCCCTGCGCGACGCCCTGCGCCAGGCCGGCTTCTCAGGCAGCCCTCGCCAGAAGATCGACACCGCCCGCTACCGCGGCTACCTCGAAGCCCATATCGAGCAAGGCGCTGACCTCGAAGGCCATCACCTGCGCCTCGGCATCGTCACCGCCATCGTCGGCAGCCGCCGCTATCGCATCCAGTTCAAGGGCCAGCAGAACCACGCCGGCACCACCCGCATGGCCGTCCGCAAGGACGCCGGCGTCGCGCTGGTGAAACTGGTCGCCGGCATCGAGGCGCGGTTTCCCGCCGTCGCCGGGCCGCGCACGGTCTGGACCACAGGCGACATCAAGCTCGATCCCGGCGCCGCCAGCATCGTGCCCGGGGCCGCCGAACTGGTGTTCCAGTTCCGCGACACCGACCCGGCCACCCTGGATGCGCTGGAGGCCGCCATGACCGAACTGCTGGAAGACGCCGCGAAAGGCCCCTGCACCGTCTCCGTCACCTACCGCGGCACCACCGCCCCCAGCGCGATGGACCCCGGCTTCCGAGCGGCATTGCAGGAAGCCGCCGAACGCCACGCCCCCGGTCTGCACCAGCCAATGCCCTCCGGCGCCGGCCATGACGCGCAAATCCTGTCGCAGGTGCTGCCCTCGGCCATGCTGTTCGTCCCCAGCATCGGCGGCATCAGCCATCACTACGCCGAGAACACCAGCGACGAAGACATCGTCCTCGGCTGCCAGGTGTTCTGCGACGCCGCCGCGTCGATCCTGGCTCGGGCGTAGGCAAGCACGATGGCTTCGCCCCTTTGTGGGTCCACCACAAGACCCTGGTCTCCCTACACCCCTCCAGGCCTGCGGCGGCGGGGTCGTTTGCTTGTGCCAGGGGCCGATCTATAAGCTTTGTCGAGGAACGACCGGCCGGATCAACCCGGCATCTTGGAGATCGATATGACTGAACCGACCGGGCCGCTCAAAGGCCTCCGCGTATTCGACCTGACCCGCGTGCTGGCAGGCCCAACCTGCGCACAGATGCTCGCGGATCTCGGCGCCGACGTGGTCAAGATCGAGCGTCCCGGCGCCGGCGACGACACCCGCGGCTTCGCGCCCCCAACCATGCCGGGCACCGAGGAGAGCGCCTATTTCGTCGGCGTCAACCGCAACAAGCAGTCGGTCACCCTGGATATCGGCCAACCCGAAGGTCAGGAAATCGCCCTGAAGCTGATCGCCGGTTGCGACATCCTGGTGGAAAACTTCAAGGTCGGTGCGCTCGCCAAATACGGCCTGGGCTACGAGCAGTTGCACGCCAAATTCCCCCGCCTGATCTACTGCTCGATCACCGGCTTCGGTCAGACCGGCCCGTACGCGCCGCGCCCAGGCTACGACAGCCTGATCCAGGCCATGGGCGGCGTCATGAGCCTGACCGGCGAGCCCGACGGCCTGCCGCAGAAAGTCGGCGTTCCGGTCGCCGACCTATTCGCCGGCCTGTATGGCTGCATCGGCATCCTGGCGGCGTTGCGCCACCGCGACCTGACCGGCCAAGGCCAGCAAATCGATATCGGCATGCTGGACACGCACGTCGCCTGGCTGGCCAACCAGGGCATGAACTACCTGGCGACCGGCGAAAATCCCGCCCGCCTCGGCAACCAGCATCCGAACATTGCGCCCTATCAGGTGTTTCCGACCCAGGACGGCCACATCGTGCTGTCGGTCGCCAACGACCCCACCTTCAAGCGCTTCTGCGAGGCGTTCAACCTGACCCACATGCTGGAAGACCCGCGCTTCGTCACCAACGCCGCCCGCGTCAACAACCGCAAGCTTGTCACCGACACACTCACCCCGGTGATGCAGCAGCACCCCACGGGCTGGTGGGTCGAGCGGCTGGAAGCCCTGAAGATCGGCTGCGGCCCGATCAACAAGCTGTCCGAGGTGTTCAGCGACCCGCACGTCGTCGCCCGAAACATGGTCCTGGAGATGCCGCACAGCTCCGGCCACCCGGTGAAAGTCATCGCCAATCCCGTGAAACTATCCGAAACCCCCGCCGACTATCGCATCGCCCCACCAATGCTGGGCGAACACACCGAGTCCGTCCTGTCCGATCGCCTGGGCCTGGACGCCGCCGCCCTGGCGACCCTGCGCGAGAAGAAAATCATCTGATGCGAGCGGGATGATGAATCCACGCGCCGGCTCGATCCCATACCTCCTCGCCGGCAAGTTCCACCGCCTGGCGTTCGAGGAGTGGGGCGACGCCGGCGCTCCGCCCGTCGTCTGCGTGCACGGCCTCACCCGCAACGGGCGGGATTTCGACGTCCTCGCCAGGGCGTTGTCGCCCGCCTGGCGCGTCGTCTGTCCCGACCTCCCCGGCCGCGGCCACTCCGACTGGCTGGATGACCCGATGCTGTATCAGGCGCAGCATTACGTGACCGCGCTCGCCCACCTGCTCGCCTGGATCGGCCGCGACGTCGCCTGGATCGGCACCTCGCTGGGAGGCATCTGCGGCATGGTGATTGCGGCGGCGGACGGCGCGCCGATCAGCCGCCTGGTGCTGAACGACGTCGGCCCGTTCATCCCCGCCGAGGCGCTCCGCCGCATCCGCGACTATATGGTCGCATCGGGCGACTCGCCGATGATGTCCCGGTTCCCCGACATCGAAACAGTCGAGCGCCACCTGCGGATCATCCACGCCCCGTTCGGCCCCCTGTCCGATGCGCAATGGACCGCGCTGGCACGCAACTCGGCACGCGCGCTGCCGGACGGCCGGTTCGCCATGCACTATGACCCCCGCATCGCCGAACCGCTGCGCGGCACCGACCCTGTCGATGTCGACATGTGGTCGTTCTGGGACCGCATCCGCGTGCCCCGCATGGTCATTCGCGGCGAAACCAGCGACATCCTGCTGCGCGAAACCGCCGCCCGCATGGAAGCGTCCGGCGCGTTGGTCTACCAGGTGCCGGAAACCGGCCACGCCCCGGCCCTGCTCGATCCACCGCAGATCGAAGTGATCCGATCCTTCCTGACGAGCTGAAAAATGCAGCGTCCGGCCCTCGCCTCACCCGCGGCGCCCGACCATCCGATCCGACCGGATCCGAGCGCTGCCATGCGCAAGCTGCCGCCAGAGGCCATTCACCTGCCGTTCGAGCCCGGCCCCTATCGAATGGCAATGGATCTGGTGACCGTGCCCGAATCAGCGTGGTTCGAACTGGACGATCGATACCACGCAGAAATGGCTGAAAAACGCCATCTCCTCGCAACCGCCCACACCGAGGTCTTTGCCGCCACCTCCCTGTCCGACGCCGCGCGCGAGGAAACCCTGAACCTCGTCGCCGCCGCGCTGACCACCCACCATCCCGACTGGTTCACCCGCGACGCCGCGACACTGTCCAATCACCTCACCGGCGAAGCCTGGACCCTCACCTCGTCCGACCCGTTGGAACTCGCCGGCAGGCTGGTGCAGGAAGACCTGTGTCTCATCCACAACACCGAAGACGGCCCGGTCTTCACCGCAGCGTCGCTCTGCTTCCCCAGCCGCTGGCGCCTGCTCGACAAGATCGGCAAGCCGTTGTCGGCGGTGCACGGCCCGGTGCCGCTGTACGCCGACCGCCTCTCGTCCCCCGTCGACCGCTTCATGCGCCACCTCAGGCCAAACCGCATCGCGTCCCGCCTGAACTGGTCATTGCTGACCGATCCCGCCCTGTTCCAACCCGGCGGCAAATGGCAGGCCCAGGCCGACACCGGCATCACCCCGGACAACGCCGGGCGCCACGTCTTCCTGCGGGCGGAGCGGCAAACCCTCCGCCGACTGCCCCGCACCGGTGCCGTCCTGTTCGGCATCCGCGTGCACGTCTACCCGCTAGAGAAGATCATCGACGGCCCCGGCCGCGCGGCCGCGCTTATTCAGGCCGTGCAGGCCCTGCCGGCGGAAATCCAGCACTATAAAAGCCTGCTACCCTTCAAACCCGCCCTGCTGGCCTGGCTGAGCACAAAAATCGCGGCGGTAGCCTGAACCCAAACAGGCCACCGCCGCGACAAACTTAGCGCCGAGCGCTCGTTAGTGAACGGAAACCGCCACCATCTCGTGCTGCATCACCGCCGCCACCGCGACCTCCCGGTCACCGGCCACCGCCATCGGCGTCCCATCGGCGGCATGGATCGCGAAACCCTGCATTCCATTCACCATCACCGGCTTCAGATAGGCGATATGCGATACGCCCAGTGCCGCCAGTTGCTGTTCCGTCAGATGCCTGACATCGAACGCCACCACTTCCTGTCCAGCGCTCTGCGCCGCGTCGGATTGGTCGCCTGAATTCATATTCATCGTTCTGTATCCCTCTCTTGTGGCAGCCTTCCGAAAGCGCTGCCAGTCGCTGTCCAGCGGATCGAAATGACCCCGCTGTCTCATTGATCCGCTTTGCTCTCCACCACGGCGCCCAGTTCTGCCCCGTTCGGCCGCAACGCGGTCCCGGCGGCGTTCCGCGTGATCGGAATCGTCTTCACCCTTACCTCGGGCTGCGGCTTGGCCAGATCAATATGCAGCAATCCGTTGTCCAGCCATGCGCCTTTGACCTCGATCCCCTCCGCCAGCACGAACGAGCGCTGGAACTGCCGGGCGGCAATGCCTCGATGCAGGAAAATCCGCCCCTGACTGTCATCCGTCTGTCGGCCCCGGATCACCAATTGGTTGTCTTCCTGGGTGATCTGCAGATCATCCATGGTAAACCCTGCAACCGCGAGCGAAATGCGCAGGCCGGTCGGGCTGATTTGCTCGATGTTATAAGGCGGATAGCCATCCGAAGACGTCTTGGACGCGCGCTCGATCATCTGCTCGAGATGGTCGAACCCCAGGAAAAGCGGCGAAGTAAACATGCGTGTGGTCAAGGCCCCCTCCAACGAGCGAAGCAGATACCGGAACCCGGATTCGGCGTCCCGACTGCGGAACATCTTGGCACCCGTAACCGTATTTGCAAGGGGAGTACGGCCACGACCGATGACCAGTACTCACCACTGGGACCGATATCCGCCATGCAACCACGCAACGGCCCCAACGCCCCCTCGTCAGCTCCTGGCCGCGCCCCTGGAAAGCTTCCCTGGAATGCCCCCCTGGAAAGCCTCCCTGGGAAGCCCCCGCAACAGCCCGCGCAACAGGCGTTGATTGGCGGCCCTCGCACCGCTAGATGCTGGGTAACCATGAGCATCACCACCAACGCCGCCTCGGCCGCCATTGAGACGCTGCCGATCCTGATCGCGCCGAACCAGGTCCTCAAGACCCGCGCCCGTCCGATCAAGCCGGCCGACGCGGACCTCGTGCGCGACCTGATCCCCCGCATGTTCGCGACCATGTATGAAGCCCCCGGCATCGGACTCGCCGCCCCGCAGATCAGCCACGGCCTGCGCCTCGTCGTGATCGATCTCGTACCGAACGAGAAGCGCCAGCCCTACAGCCTGATCAATCCGGAAATCGTCGCGGTCAGCGACGAACTTGCCACGCGGGAAGAAGGCTGCCTGTCCCTTCCCGGCCAATACGCCGACATCACCCGCCCGGCGCGCGTCAAAGTGCGCTACCTGGACGAAACCGGCGCCAAGCGCGAAATCGAGGGCGATGGCCTGCTCGCCGCTTGCCTGCAGCACGAAATCGACCACCTCGACGGCGTCCTGTTCGTCGACCATCTGTCGGCCCTGAAGCGAAACATGATCATGCGCCGCCTCGCCAAGGAGCAGCGCCAAAAACAAGACGAGCGCAAGCAAGACGACCGGAAGCGGTAGCGCCATGCGCATCGCCTTCATGGGCAGCCCGGATTTCGCCGTTCCTGCGCTGCGGGCGCTCCACCGGGCCGGACACGATATCGCCGCGGTCTATTGCCAGCCAGCCCGCCCCGCCGGCCGAGGCCAGGCGATCCGCCGCTGTCCCGTCCACGTCGCCGCGGATGAACTGGGCCTGCCGGTCCGCACGCCCGCCCGTCTCCGAACCGACCCCGAGGCCCAGGCCGCGTTCGCCGCCCTCGATTTGGACGCCGGCGTCGTCGCCGCCTACGGCCTGATCCTGCCGCAGGCGATGCTGGATGCCCCCAAACGCGGCTGCCTCAACATCCATGCCAGCCTGCTGCCACGCTGGCGCGGCGCCGGCCCGATCCAAGCCGCGATCCTGGCCGGCGACAGCGAAACCGGCATCACCATCATGCAGATGCAAGCCGGCCTGGACACCGGCCCGATGCTGCTGCGCCAAAGCGTCCCGATCACCCCCACAACCACCACCGCAACCCTGCACGACACCCTCGCCGCGCTCGGCGCCGCGCTGATTCTCGACGTCCTCGCCGCCCCACCGCCTCCCGAACCCCAATCGGACCCCGACGCCACCTACGCGCCGAAACTCACCCGCGACGACGGCCGCATCGACTGGACCCAACCCGCCACCCTGATCGATCGTCGAATCCGGGCCCTCGACCCCTGGCCTGGCACATTCACCACCCTGGCTGGCGCCCCGTTCAAGATCCTGTCTGCGGTCCCCGCCGAATCCACCGGGACCCCCGGCACCGTCCTCGACACGGCCCTGACCGTGGCCTGCGGCGAGCAGGCGATCCGCCTGACCAAGGTCCAGCTACCCGGCCGCGCCGCCCTCGATGCCGGTGCATTCCTGCGCGGCCATCCCGTCGCGCCCGGCACCGTCCTCGGGCCATGACCCGATGAGCATGTCCCGATCCCCGATGAGCATCACCCCCTGGGCCGTGACCTCCTGGTCCGTGACCCCCTGGGCCGTGACCCCCTGGGCCGTGACCCCCTGGGCCGTGCCTCCCTGGGCCGTGACCCGCCAGCCATGACGCGGTGGGCGCTGCTGATTGAATACGACGGCACCCCGTTCGTCGGCTGGCAGCGCCAGATCAACGGTGTATCGGTGCAGGAGGTCCTCGAGCACGCCGCCGCCCACCTCAACGCCGGCCAACACGTCGCCAGCATCGTCGCCGGCCGCACCGACGCCGGCGTGCATGCCGAGGGCCAGGTCGCGCATATCGACCTCCCCGACGGCCACCGCGCCAGAACCGTCCGCGATGCCCTGAACTACCACATGAAGCCGCACCCGGTCGTCGTGCTGCGGGCCACACCCGTCCCGGACGACTGGAACGCCCGTTTCTCCGCCAACCGCCGAGCCTATCGCTACCGCATCCTCAACCGCCGCGCCCGCCCCGCGCTGCTGGCCGGACGGGTCTGGCACGTCCCCTACCCGCTTGACGCCGCCGAAATGCACGCCGCTGCCCAACGCCTGCTCGGCCGGCACGATTTCACCTCATTCCGAGCCGCCTCCTGCCAGGCGAAATCCCCGATGCGGACGCTCGACCGGCTGGATGTCACCAGGCAAAACGACCTCATCGAGGTCATCACCGAAGCCCGCAGCTTCCTGCACCACCAGGTCCGCAACTTTGTCGGCACCCTGAAACTGGTCGGCGCGGGCCACTGGCCCGCCGAACGCGTCACCACCGCCCTGGAGGCCAGGGATCGCGCCGCCGCCGGCCCCACCGCCCCGCCCGACGGCCTGGCCCTGGTCGGTGTCGGCTACCAGCAAGACCCGTTCATTGACCGCGACGCGATCGCGGGGCCAGAGCCGTAGCGTGTCCGGCCGGCAATTCCGCGGCGTCAGCCACTGGGGAATTGCCCCCGGATCCTCGCGTGCCCGAGGCGGGTAGATTAGAGGCGGGTAGATTAGCTGTCGCGCCACCCCGCTGCCGGTTCAGCGGCGCCGGGTCGGCGGTGGCGGCAACTCATGATCCGTGCCGATGCTATCGGTCCAGGCGTCGATCTCGTCCGAGCCGACAAAGGGCCCGGCTTCAATCTGCGTATCTGCCTCGGCGATCATCTTGGCGTCCCACGCAATTCGGCGTTTCCGATCGTCCTCGGTCTCGGTAGGCACGCCGTTGTCGCCAGAAATCGGATTGGGGGCCATTCCCGCACGACAGGCTGTGTCACGAGAAATCGCCGTCACTGCGCACGCCTCCTCCGAGGCGCCGCCAATTCCGCGCTTACGACGTCAGCGCAAGTGCCAGCGACGCCAGGAAGATGCCAATCATCTGATCCAGCAGCACCAGCCACGCGGCGATCAATCCACTCACGCCGAATGTCAGCTTGGTCGCATACCATTCCAGCCACAGCGCCCAGCCGATGGTAATCAATGTGCAGGCCTGATCGACGATCGCCGGCGCGCCAAACGTCCCGGGAATGCCGCCGATCACGACCAGCATCCCCTCGATCACGTTGCACCAGTTCCATACCGCGATGAAGCGGCCCCACCGCTCCGCCCGGCCGATCACCGGCGCCAACCGGTGAGTCACCTCGACAAACACCAGCCAGCCCAGCACGAAGACGATCACCTCCCGGCCGGCCGCATGCAGCGCATCCTCCGGCACGCCGGAGACCGCCCAGGACATCAGCAGCCGGAAGATCACCGTCGGCACGCACAGCGCGATCGACCAGAAGCTGCGAACGACAGTTTCGCGGTCGCCCGGCACCAGCACGACCCCATCGGGCCTGCCCCACGCCAGGCGCAGCGCCGCCTGCAACCCGGATGAGACCGCGGACACCGAACTCATCCCGCCTCGGAAACCAGCAAGGTCGGCCCGATGACCGCCACCGCCGTCCCCAAGTTGACCAGAACGACCAGCACGCCGGCGCGCCAGCGCGACAAAGCCAGGCCGTTGCGCGCCAGGAACCAGTGCAGCCACAGCGCATATACGCCCAGGCATCCGAACAGCACCCGCTGCGCGGTATCTTCGCTCAGTCCCAGGCTGATCGCCACGCTGATCGGCACGACGAGCACACAGAACAGCACCGGCAAGATCCACTCGCACCAGTTGAACGCGGTGGCGAACCGAAGCCAGGCATCCGTCCGCTTCCAGACCCGCGCCAACTCATAAGAGATCACCGCCGGCGTCAGCGAGGCGCACACCGCCATGGCCAGGCCTGTCAGCGCCCGTCGCGGCCCTTCGGAGAACAGGCCCAGCACGGCGGCAACCAGCGGAAACGCCAGCAGCGGCGCCAAGCTGGACAGGAACGCCTGCGCGCTGGACCCGAAACAGGCGATCCCATCGACCCGCCCGCGGGCGATCCGGAAAATGCCGGCCAGAATCCCGTTCCGCGGACTCGCACCACGGCTCATGCCAGGAAGGCCGTGACGATGTCCCGATAGATCCGCGCCAGGTCGCGCAATTCCGCCACCGGCACGCATTCGTCCGTCTGATGCATCGTCGCGCCAACCAGCCCGAATTCCGCGACCGGACAGTAGTTCGCGATGAACCGAGCGTCCGATGTCCCACCCCCGGTATCCAGCTTCGGCTCGATGCCGGTGGCCCCCTGGATCGCATGGCGGAGAATATCGACCAGCGGCCCCGGCTTGGTCACGAACGACTCACCGCTGATCGAGGCATCCAGGTCGAACCGCTCGGCAAACCGCGCCACCGTCGCGCGCACCCACGCGATCAGGGACGCGCCGCTATGCCCATCGTTGAACCGGATGTTCAAGGCGGCCCGCGCCGAGGCCGGGATCACGTTCGTCGCCCCATTGCCGACATCGATGCTGACGACCTGTAAGGACGACGGCTCGAACCAGTCTGTCCCTGCATCCACCGGCGCCGAGGTCAAGGCATCCAACGCCCGGATCAGCCGATGCACCGGGTTGTCGGCGCGATGCGGGTACGCCACGTGCCCCTGCGTGCCATGCACCTCGATCTTCATATTGACGCTGCCGCGCCGGCCAATCTTGACCATGTCGCCCAGCCGCACCGGGCAGGTCGGCTCGCCCACCAGGCAGAAATCCGGCACCTGGTCGTTTTCCCGCATCCACTCCAGCACCTTCACCGTGCCGTCGGTCGCCGGACCTTCCTCATCACCCGTGATCAGCAAGCTGATCGACCCCTTTTGCATCCCTTGTTCCAGATGCTGCGCGACCCCCGCGACAAACGCCGCGATCGCGCCCTTCATGTCACACGCGCCGCGCCCATACAGCACGCCGTCCCGCACCTCCCCGCCGAACGGGTCGCTTCGCCAGTTCGCCGCCCCCACCGGCACGACATCCGTATGCCCCGCGAAGCAGATATGCGGTCCGCTCGAACCGAGCCGGGCAAACACATTCTCGATCTCGCCAAAGCGCAGCCGATGGACGGTAAAGCCCAGCCGCTCCAGCATGCCCGACAACACATGCTGCGCCCCGGCATCCGCCGGCGTGACCGAGGCACACCGGATCAGCGCCTGCGCCAGCGGCAAGGGATCGTTCAGCTTCCCCACGCCCGGCCCCGACTCGGCCATCAATCGCGCAACAACTCGTTGATGGAGGTCTTGGCGCGCGTCTGCGCATCCACGGTCTTCACGATGACCGCGCAATACAGCGACGGACCCGCCGATCCATCCGGCAACGGCTTACCCGGCAAGGAACCCGGCACCACGACCGAATAGGCGGGCACGCGCCCGAGGAAGACCTCGCCCGTCGCCCGGTTGATGATCTTGGTGGAGGCCCCGATGAACACGCCCATCGACAGCACGCTGCCACGCTCCACCACCACGCCTTCCGCGACCTCGGACCGAGCGCCGACGAAGCAGTCATCCTCGATGATCACCGGATTCGCCTGCAGCGGCTCCAGCACGCCGCCGATGCCGACGCCGCCGGACAGATGGCAGTTCGCGCCGATCTGCGCGCAGCTTCCCACCGTCGCCCAGGTGTCCACCATCGTGTTGCGCCCGACCCACGCGCCGACATTGACAAAGCTGGGCATCAGCACCGCCCCCGGCGCGATATACGCCGACCGCCGCACCACGGCACCCGGCACCGCTCGGAATCCGGCCTCCTTGAAGCGGTTCTCGCCCCAGCCGGCAAATTTCATCGGCACCTTGTCCCACACCGGCGCCCCGCCGGGCCCCTCCATCGGGGCCGAGTCGGACAGGCGGAACGACATTAGCACCGCCTTTTTCAGCCACTGGTTGACCTGCCAGCCGGCGCCGCCCTTCTCCGCCACCCGCACCTGCCCACTGTCCAGCGCGTCGAGCGCGGCCTCGACCGCATCCCGCGCCTCACCCTTGGTGGATGAAGACAAGGTATCCCGGCGTTCCCAAAGGGCCTCGATCGGTTGTTGCAGGGTGTGCTGAGACATCGTGCGTCGGTTTCCTGGTTTTCAAAAGCGGCCGGACGATGCGTTCGGCGCCCTCTCCTGTCAACGCGCCATCGATGCCGTCATGCCCCCCGCCCGTATCCCGCCTTCAGGGCCACCGATAGTAACCCGGGTAGGGATAATATCCCGGTGGACGCGGATAGTAGCCGGTGGCCGCCGGTAGTACCGCGGCACCGCAACAAAGGGCGGCGTGTAATACCGCTTGCGCCACTGACGTTCCCGCACTGACGTTCGCGCCACAATTGCTCCCGCCAACCTTGCTCCCGCCATTCGTGTCGCCGCCAACCCTCGTCGGCGAACGCCGGGGCCCAGGCGCCGAGCCCGATCGACGCACACAAAGCTGTCGAAACCACCGCGCGGACGCTCATGATGACCCCCTTATGAGTTCAGGGTCCCGCC
>DATARX010000057.1:0-6473 GCA_036263955.1 Rhodopila sp. | reverse complement strand
GCATCGGCCGGAATATCAACCATCGGCTTCATCGGCCTGGGCGTGATGGGGGAGCCGATGTGCGGCCATCTGGCGCGCCGGTCGGGCATCCCGGTCAAAGCGTCGGACCTGCGAAGCGAACCGCTGGACCGGTTGGCGGCGGATGGGGTCAAGGCCGCCACGATTCAGGAAATCGCCGACGGGTGCGAGGTGATCCTGCTGTCGCTGCCGGACGGCAAAGCGGTCGCCGCCGTGGTCGGGCTACTTGAGCCGCATCTTCGGGCCGGCCAGTGCGTCGTCGACACCAGCACGTCTTCGGTGGAACTCACGCGGCAGATCGGCGAACGATTGACCGCGAAGGGTATCCTGTACGCCGATGCGCCGGTCGCCCGCACGCGGGATGCCGCTGCACGCGGCGAACTCAGCATCATGGTCGGTGCCACGGACGATACCTTTGCGCGAATTCGTCCGATCCTGGAAACGATGGGCACCGATGTGACTCATTGCGGTCCTGTGGGATGCGGCCAGGTGGTCAAAATTCTCAATAACATGTTGGTGTTTCAGCACTGCGCCGCGCTCGCCGAGGCGATCGCCATCGGGCGCCGCAACGGCGTGCCGGCGGACGTCCTGCTGCCGACGATGGCGATGGGATCGGGCGACAGTTTCGTGCTGCGCAACCACGGGATGAAGGCGATGCTGCCGAGCGTGTTTCCGGAGCGTGCGTTTTCGACGCGGTACGCGATGAAGGATCTTTCCTATGCGCTGGAGATGGCGGAGGCGTCCGGCCTGGACCTGGCGGCGGCAAAACTGACCATGCAGCGTCTGAAGCAGGCCGAGGCCGCGGGGTACGGCGACCAGTATCATCCGGTCGTGCTGAAGGTTATCGACCCGCAATGAGTGTGTTTCCTGACGTCGCATCGTGGCGTGCGGCGTGCGCGACCGATGAGTCCCTGGCCGCCTGGGCTGGTCCCTGGTCGGTGTCTTTTGCGATCGCCAGCGGTTCGGATACGACGGTGTTCAAGCTGGTGAACGGGAAGGTCCAGGCGGACGGCGGCGATCCAGCCTTCACGCTGTCGGCGCCGGATGCGGTGTGGGGGCAGTTTCTGCTGCCTTTACCGCCGCGCCATCATCACGGCATCTTCGCGATGCACTACCGCGTTCCGGACTTCGCCATCCAGGGCGAGCCGCTTGTGTTCATGCAGCATGCCCATGTTGCGCGCCGGATTCTGGAAATCGGCAAATGGCTGGCGCTTGGCAACAGCACGCCGGTGCCGGTGAGCCTGGCGCCGCGGGCAGGACCGCGCGCGGTGCCGAGGGTGCAGGGCGGCTACGTCCCGGTTACTGTCGGCGGCGTCACCTACCAGATCTATTACGAAACCGCCGGATCGGGACGGGACGTGCTGTGCATGCACACAGCCGGGTCCGATGGCCGCCAGTTTCACGGCCTGATGGCAGACGAGCGCCTCACCGCGGGCCATCGCCTGGTGGCGTTCGACCTACCCTGGCATGGCAAGTCCTCGCCGCCGGAGGGTTCGATCCCCGGCTCCTGGCGGCTGAACACTGATTTGTATGTCGATCTGATCATGGGCTTCGTCGCGGCGGCGGGGTTGGACAAGCCGATCGCGCTGGGCGCCTCGATGTCGGGGGAGATCTGTTTGGAACTCGCGTACCGGCATCCGGAGGCGTTCAGCGGCATCGTTGCTTGCGAGGCGTGCGAGAAGATAAACCAGCGGCAGACCACGTGGGCGGCACATCCGGCGGTGAACCCATCGCTTTTCGTTCCGGAATGGATCCGAGCGCTGAGCGCGCCGCAGAGTCCGGCGGAGTATCAGGAGGCAATTACCTGGCATTACGGCCAGGGCGGTCCGGCGGTGTTCTACGGCGACATTGCGTTTTACTCCGGCGACTGGGATGCGCGGTCGCGTGTCGGACTGATTGATACCAATCGCTGCCGGCTGTTCATGTTGACGGGGGAATATGATTACTCGTGTACCGTGGAACTGTCGGCGGCGACGGCGGCGAAGATCCCTGGGGCGGTGTTCCGCGAAATGAAGGGGATCGGGCACTTCCCGTTCGCGGAAAATCCGAAGTTGTTCGCGTTGTATTTACTGCCGGTGCTGGAGCAATTGCGTTTGTAGTCGTGCGGACCATCTGGCCCGCGGCCAGATTCTACATTTGACCGAGATCGCGTCGCACTTGACGGGCGCCACCTCAAAGGTGACGCTGTCTCCATAATTTTTCGGGACGGCACGATTATGAACATCGAAACCTCCGCGGCATCGCTTGCCGGCGTGTCCGCGGCCGAGTGGCAGATCCGTTGCGATCTGGCGGCGTTGTATCGGCTGGTGGCGCATCATCGCTGGACGGACTTCATCTACACCCATCTCAGTGCGCGCCTGCCGGGGCCGGACCATCATTTTTTGATCAACAAGTACGGCGTGAATTTCCACGAGATGCGGGCCTCCGATCTGGTGAAGATCGACATGGACGGTAACATCGTGGAGGAGGAGCGCGGCCTGAGCAGCCGGGACGTAAACGCCGCCGGCTTTACCATTCACTCCGCCGTTCACATGGCGCGGCATGACCTGATGTGCGTCGTGCACACCCACACCGCCGCCGGTATCGCGGTTTCGGCGCAGAAGGACGGGTTGCTGCCGCTGTCGCAGCATGCGTGCAAGTTCTATGGCCGCCTGGCGTATCACGGCTACGAAGGTATCGCGCTGGACCTGGATGAGCGGGAGCGACTGGTGGCGGACCTCGGCCAGCACAAGGCGATGATCCTGCGCAACCATGGGCTGCTGGTTTGGGGGACCTCGATCCCGGAGGCGTTCCTGAACATCTACATGCTGGAACGCGCCTGCGCGGCGCAGGTCGATGCGCTCGCCGGCGGGCGGGAGATCATCCTGCCGCCGCCGGAGGTCTGCGCGCATACCTCCGAACAGTTCCGCCGGCATGAGAATGACCAGCATTACGCCATGGTGTGGCGTGCCGCGCTGCGGTTGATCGAGGACGGCAAGCCGGATTATCGGAGCTAGAGCCTTTTCCGTTCGCATTGGCTCGCCGAATCGGCTCTAGCACATTGTTTTAGCGAGCATCTTCATCCGCTCAGGGTTGCAATCTGAGCGGGATCTGCTCTAGAGCATTTCCACCCTGAGTGGAAACATGCTGGCTCATATTTGGCGAGCAATTGCATCAGCCTGAGGTCGCTTCGCGATTCAGGTCAGGCTGATAGTGCTCGCAATGGACGATCGCAGCGGCGATGAGGCTCAAGCCAGACCCAAGGAAGCCCTGCTTCTCAGAGGTGCGGTCGCGAATCTCGCCTTGGCGGCGGAAGAGCATCGCGCGCCGGAGCGCGTTGCTGGCCTCGCCTTTGTTAAGACCGGCATGACTGCGTTGGCGCAGGTCGGGATCCGATCTCATGGCCAAACAGGTGCGCCGTCCAGCCCCGCGGTTTCTGGCAGGCCGCAGATCAGGTTCGCATTCTGCACCGCCTGGCCGGCCGCTCCCTTGCCGAGATTGTCGACCACACCCATCGCGATCACCAAGTTGCGCTCTGGATCGGCCGCATAGCTGACGAATGCGAGGTTCGAGCCGGTCGCCCATTTGGTCTGCGGCGGCTTGTCGGTCACGCGGACGAACGCCCGTTCGGCGTAGAAGCGCCGGGCCGCGTCCAGGCACTGGCCCGAGGTGGCGCGGCCGCGGCAGTAAATGGTGGCGAGCACGCCGCGGGTCATCGGCACCAGGTGGGGCGTGAACACCAGCCCGGCGGCGCTGCCGCCGCTCAGCCGCTCGATCGTCTTGGCAATTTCGGGCATGTGGACGTGATTGAGCACGTTGTAGGGCACCAGGTTCTCGTTGCTCTCGGCGTAGCCGAACTTGCTGTCGGCGCCGCCCCGGCCGGCACCGGAGATGCCGGTCTTGACGTCGATCACGATGTTGCCGGGCTCGATCAGCTTGTTGACCAGCAGCGGGGCCAGCGCGTTCAGCGTCGCCGCGGGGAAGCATCCGGGGTTGGCAACGCGGCTCTGACCCTCGATCCGGGCTGGCCAGACGTCGGCCAGGCCGTACGCCCAACCCTCGGCGTAGCGGTGGTCGCCGCCGATGTCGACGATCTTCACGTCCCGGGGGACGCGCGCCAGCGCCTCAGCCGAGGCGCCCGTGGGCAGCGACGCGAACAACACGTCGAGCTTCGGCAGGGCCACAGGGTCCCACTTCTCGATCACCAGGTCGGCCAGCCGGGGCGGCACACCGGGGAAGCGGTCCACCAAACGGCTGCCGGCGCTGCCCTCGCCTGCGGCGTAGACCAGCTCGAAAGACGGGTGGCTCGCGACCAGGCGCATCGCCTCGCCGCCGCCAAAACCGCTGATCCCGACGATGCCGACGCGAATGCTCATGGTGGTGTCCTGCTGCTGGAGTGAGCGAATAAGTTTAGCGAACTCGCGCTATGTCACCGTCAACGCGTAGCGTACGATTTTGAACAAATTGTCTGATGACCCCGAGATGGCGGGCGCGCAGTCAAGCCCCGGACACTCACGCCGATGACCGGTCCCTGACATTGCTCTCGCCTCCTGGCCCATTGGTTCGCCATGCCACGCGGCGCGCCTGGCGGTCAGCTCGAGCGCCGATCGGAATCAGAGCAAGGCGCGACGGATCGATCCGATCAGAAGGCGTCGCGCGACGGCGGCACCGTCATGCAGGCCATGCCGTGGCTGCTCAGCCGGCCGCAGGCCTGGGCTGCCGCCGCCGCGGACAATCCCGACAGGCGCGCACGGAAGGCGACCTCGTTGCCGAACGGCGTGGTCGCGGGCAGTTCGATTTTCGTCATCCGTAGAAGATCCGGCGCGGCGGATCGAGCGGCTTCGGCGGCGTTCTCGGCGGTGGAGAGGCTGGCGAAGGCACCAACCTGGATCATCCAATGGCCTGCGGGCGGACCGGGCGAGAAGGCGACGGCCTGGGCCATCCGCTCCTGAATCGGCCGGCTTTCGGTGACATAGCGCGCAGGGGGCCGCGCGGCCGGCGGCCTGGCCGGGGGCTCAAGCGGTTGCGCAACCACCGGGGTGGACGCAGGTGGCTGGCACGGGCGCGACGGGTCGTAGGCCGCGTCGGGATCGCAGGAGTCTGAGGCGTAGGGCATCGGTGCGGGCGCGTAAGGCGTGGGTGCGGCGACGTAAGGCGTGGATGCGGCGACGTAAGGCGTGGACGCGGCGACGTAAGGCGTGGACGCCACGGCGGGCGCCGACATCGCGACGGTTTGGACCTCGGCCGGGCGCAGCGGCGTGCAAGGGCCGTCGGGATTATACGCGGCGTCCGGATCGCAGCCGGCCGGCGTGGGACGAGCGGCGTATCGGGCGTTGGCGTACTGGGCGTTGGCGTACTGGGCGTTGGCGTATTGGGCGTTGGTATATCGGGGGGTGGTGACCGCGCCGCCGGCATAGACGGCCAGGGGGCCTGACATCGGCGTGCCAGGCCCAAGCCGCGGTGCGATCGACGCCACGTAGTTCACCGTTTCGGCGGGCAGTGGCGTGCCGTCGGTGAGATAACGGTCCAGCCGGTTCGGGCCGGCATTGTAGGCGGCGAGGAAGCCGGGGGAGCCGAAACGGTCGTACATCTCTCGCAGGTAGGCGGTGCCGGCGAGGATGTTGTTGTGCGGATCGAACGGGTCGTTGCCCAGATTGTAGCGGTCCCGCAGGCCCGCATAGGTTTCCGGCATCACTTGCATCAGGCCCATGGCGCCGGCCCAGGAGATCACGTCCTCCTGCCCGCCGGACTCCTGGTGCATGACGCCGCGGATCC
Source organism: Rhodopila sp. (assembly GCA_036263955.1). Lineage (GTDB taxonomy): Bacteria > Pseudomonadota > Alphaproteobacteria > Acetobacterales > Acetobacteraceae > Rhodopila. Next base: position 701 of record DATARX010000057.1, on the reverse strand, counting down.
AGGTCTCCGGCACGCCGAACCGGCCGGAGGCTTCGTGAATATAGGGGCCCCAGGGATCGCTGGCCGGTCCCGGCGGTGGGTAATAGCGGGACGGGTTGTAGTGGGCGAGCGGCCGATGGGTGTGGCTGCTGCCGCACGCGCCCAGCGTGGCCAGCAGGGCCAGGCAGGCGGCCAACCGAACCCGGTTTGATGTTTCGTGCGCGACGTGGCGGCTCATGGACAGGGGGGACCGACGCGGTGGATTTGCCGCTGTTACCACGGAGCCTGAGAAAAGCGATAGACATCTATGACGGCGTTACCTTTTTTGACGCGATCGTTGATCGGCCATCACGCCGTCAAGATCCGAGGCAGGGCGACGGAAAACGCGGGTCGGCAGCTGTCTCCGAACGAGGTGGGCGATCGCGCCGCCCGCTACATCCCGCCCGCTACATCCCGCCGCCTACATGCCGATCGAAAAGCCGCCATCGACCGGGATCGCCGTACCCGTCACGAAATCTGACGCCGGGGATGCCAGGAACGCGGCGATTCCGGCCATGTCGCGCGGCGTGCCCCAGCGACCGTGCGGCGTGCGCTTTTCCACGCTGTCGTGCAGTCCCTGCACCTGTTGGCGGGCGCGTTTGGTCAGGTCGGTGTCGATCCAGCCGGGCAGCACGGCGTTGACCTGGATGTTGTCCTTCGCCCAGGCCGTGGCCATCGCCCGC
>DATARX010000352.1:0-1822 GCA_036263955.1 Rhodopila sp. | reverse complement strand
CGGTCCAACTGCCGGCCGCCAGCCGGATTTTCATTGACCGATTTCGCAATCACCCCAGCAACCCCCGCATCCAGCGCCGCTCGGATTCCGGCTTCCGTCATGACCGGCTCGCCGGATCCGCAGATGATCGGGTTGACCAGGGCGAGCGTGCCGATCGACGTTGCCAGTCGGCTCATCGTTCGTCGCGGCTCATCGTTCGTCGGTCCCCCAGTGCCCGGCGGATGGCATGAACGTTGCCTGTCTGAACCAACTGACCGTCATCGTGTTTCCCCCCGTGGCAGGTTGCCAGCGGCCGGGCACGGTGTGAAGTCGGGCCATTATGCCGTTGCAAGTCAGCGTTCGGCGGACAGCCGCAAAGATCGCCCCTCCCAACCATAGGGAGGGGCATCTCTATTTACGCATCGCCTTTATGAATGCCTTTGTCGCGATTTTCCTTCAGGCGGCCATCGTGGGCCGGATCCTTGACCGCACCTTGGGTGTGGGTGTTGTCACTCTCAGACCGGCCTCCCGTGGAATGGGAGGCTGTTTTGCTCGATCCGCTTTCCCGGTTTTCCTTAAGGCGCCCGTCGTGTTGCGGATCCTTCACCGCGCCGCGCGTATGGGTGGTGTCCTCATTCGCCATTGGATAGGTTTTCCCTCGTGCTACAGCCCGCGGAGATGCGCAAGCCGACCCCTCGCAAACGCCACGACGGCGACGAAAGTTGGTGGGGTCACATAGGGTTCAAGCCAGACGGCGGCGCCGCCGCATTTGTCCACACTGCAGAAATATCAAGTGCCTGACCCACAGTATGCGCCATGGGGTTGGGAACGGCCGCAATGCCGGCCGCCGCCACGGCCACGGCCACGGCCACGGCCGTCACCCGTCGCCGCCGGATCGCGGGCGGCCACGGCGGCTTTCAGGCGCCGATGATGGGCTATTTCGGTGCAATCGCGCAGGTGTGGTCCTGCAGTTGCTCGCCGGATGCGTGATCGCCGGCCATCAGGTCTGCGTGGTCGTCGAGCAGAACAAACCCGCTGGTGCCATCGGAAAACGTTTCTCCAACCAGCACCAACGTGTGGCTTCCCATCTCACCGGCTGCCTTTGGATCGGCATCCGCGAGCACATGGAAAGGATCCACCCCATCCAGCGTTTCATGATCGATGCGGATTGCCCGATACGTGTGCCCGGCGAGCGGCACCGGGAACGGCGTCCAAACGCCGGAGATCTTGTCCAGGTTCGCGGCCAAGGCGTCGTGGACGTCGGGCCGGATGCAATCAATGTGAATATGAAGCTGATTCTGCGTGCGCCCGACCGAGGAGTTGATGGCCAGCGCCAACGCATCGCGCGGCAGCGACGTCTTCAGCCGCTCCTCGACGAAATACCGCGCCTGCCAGGCGGCATCCCAGTAGTTCGTTTCGCCTCGCGCAAGGATCGCCGGATCCTCGATCCCGCCGATATGCGCTGTCGGGATCAACAGGAACTGGGCGACGCCATTGATGTCCTTCAGCACCGCGAAGCCCTTGTCGACGCCGTCCGCGATGTCGACGGATGTGCAAGGCGACGGGTCGCGTTCGGTTTCCTCATGCGGCACGCATTTGCCGTCGACGATCTTCCACAGCGCCGACGGATCGGCCGCCCGCGCGCTGAACGGGGCGACAAGCAGCCCCGCCAGCAGCCACCAGCCCAGGCGCATCAGCCGGCCTCCAACTCCGATCCGGCCAGCAGTTCGCATAGCTTCGCCATTTCGGTATGATCGGCATCCGGACCAAACTTCGCCTGCGCCGAAACGATCATTTCGTTCACCAGGGCGGATACCGGCGCGGCGGTCGCCGTTTCCCGGCC
>DATARX010000331.1:0-9256 GCA_036263955.1 Rhodopila sp. | reverse complement strand
GGCGCTGGGTCATCGCGATGACATCGGGCCGATGACATCGGGCCGGTGGCATTGCGGGTCGGCGGCATTGCGGGCCGGCGGCACTGCGGGCGGGTGGCATTGCCGGCGGGTGGCATTGCATGACGATGCCAAAGCAGTGTTCGATCCCGCTAACGCACTGGAGGGATCCTGATGGGCTTCGATTTTACTGGCCGCAAGGTCGTCGTCTGCGGCGGTAGCCGGGGCATCGGACGGGCCATCGCGCTCGGTTTCACCGCAGCCGGCGCGGATGTTTCGATATGCGCGCGCGGGGCGGAGGCGCTTGAGGCCACCCGCCAGGAGCTTGCGCGGTCCGGGCGGATCGCCCATGCCGCTTCGGTGGATCTGGGGAATGAGGGTGCAATCAAGGCCTTTATCGGCGATGCAGCGGCGGCGCTGGGTGGGATCGACGTGCTGGTGAACAACGCATCTGCGTTCGGGTCGGCGGATGATGAGGCGGCGTGGATCGCCAGCCTGGCGGTCGACATGCTGGCGATTGTGCACGCAACCCAGGCGGCGCTGCCGTTCCTGAAAGAGTCGAAGGGAAGCGTGATCAACACATCGTCGATCTCGGCGTTGCGGGCCGCGGCACGGCAACCGCCCTACGGGGCGATCAAGGCCGCGGTCATCCATTACACCAATACGCAGGCCGCGATGTATGCGCGGAGCGGGATCCGGGTGAACGGGATCGCACCGGGGTCGATCGAGTTTCCCGGCGGCGTCTGGGACCGGCGAAAGACGGAGAACCCGAAGCTGTACGGGGCGGTGTTGAACGCGATCCCGTTCGGACGGCTGGGTACGCCGGAGGAGGTCGCGAATGTCGTGCTGTTCCTTGCCTCGCCGCTGGCGTCCTGGGTGACGGGGCAGACGATCGTGGTGGATGGCGGTCAACTGCTTTAGCGCCAACGCCCGATCACGCCGTTGCGCATCCGCTACGAACGCGCTGCACGCCTCAGTCGCGCGGCACAACCTGGACGGTGGCCAGGGTGGGTGCGAGCGTGGAAAGCAGCGAGATACGTCATGCGGCAGATGGTTGTGGTAGGCTTTCTGCAAGCCCAGAACTGTACGAATTTGGTCAGTTCCCGGCGGCACCCGCAGTCGCGAGAGGACTCAACGTCCGCCGACTATTGTCAGACCATCGGGCGGGTGCTTGAGCCAGGCAAATCCCACGTCGGCTTCTTCGACGATCGCCTGGCGATGCCGGACCGGTACGGCAACGACCATCGGCACGCGGTGGAACACGGAATTCGTTGCGTGAAGATGGATCCGGTAACCGTGCTGACGGTGATGGGTATGGGCGACGAAGCGGCTGGGCCTCGGCGCCACGCGTGCCAGCACCTATTACGAACCGTTCGACGTCGCCCGGACTTTTGCCACGCTGGACCTGATGACCGAGGGACGGGCGGCCTGGCGGTGCCCCGGCCCAAACAGGGGCAATCCGTCATCATCCAGGCGGGGCAAAGCGGACGCGGCAAGCCGTTCTCGGCGCGATGGGGGAACGGGTATTCGTCAGCACGCCCGTCAAGATGCGCTGTCGCGCCGCTCCGAACGCGGCCGCCATCCCCGCCGCGGCGAACGCGGCCGGCATCCTCGCCGCGACAAACGCGGCCGCCATCCCTGGTGACCATGTCCGCTGCCGGCCGAGCGAGGCGGATGGCATGTCGCGGTTTCCAAAGGGCATTGCCTCCGTAACGTAATCGTGAGAATGCGCCCCGCCTTGCCAATGGGACAGCATGTGGCAGGTTTGTCGGCGCGAACGGGCGAGACCGCCCAGGCGCACAGCAACGGAGGATGATTCGATGCAAATCGGCGTGGTCGGACTTGGGCGGATGGGCGCCAATATTTCACGGCGGCTGATGAAGGCGGGTCACACCTCAGTGGTGTGGGATGCCAATCAGGCAGCAATCGACACTCTGGGCAAGGAAGGTGCCACAACGGCCAGCGGGCTGTCCGATCTGGTCAGCAAGCTGGAAGGTCCGCCGAAGGCGGTATGGGTGATGCTGCCGCACGGCAAGATCACCGACGATACGATCGAGACGTTGTCGGGCCTGCTGGGCAAGGGCGACATCATCATCGACGGCGGCAACACCTTCTACAAAGACGATATCCGGCGCGGGAAAGCACTGGCCGCCAAGGGGCTTCGCTATGTCGATGTGGGCACCTCGGGGGGCGTCTGGGGGCTGGTGCGCGGCTATTGCATGATGATCGGTGGCGAGGTGGACGCGGTGAAGCACCTCGATCCTATATTCGCCGCGCTGGCGCCAGGGATCGGCACCATCGATCGGACCCCGGGGCGGGAGGGACGCGATCCGCGCGCGGAGCAGGGCTACATCCATGCCGGGCCGGTCGGCGCGGGGCACTTCGTCAAGATGATCCACAACGGCATCGAGTACGGTATGATGCAGGCGATGGCCGAAGGCTTCGACATCCTGCGCAACAAGGGTTCGAAGAGCTTACCCGAGGATGAGCGCTACGACCTGAACATGGGCGATATTGCCGAAGTCTGGCGGCGCGGCAGCGTGATCAGTTCCTGGCTGCTCGACTTGACGGCCGACGCGCTGGCCAAGGACGACAAGTTGGACGGCTTCTCCGGCGAAGTCGAGGATTCCGGGGAAGGCCGCTGGACGATCGAAGCCGCCATCGAGGAGGCTGTGCCGGCCGAGGTCCTTGCGGCATCACTGTTCACGCGATTCCGGTCGCGTCAGCAGCACACGTTCGCGGAAAAAGTGCTGTCGGCGATGCGGTTCGGCTTCGGCGGGCACGTCGAGCCCGGCAAGAAGTGACCATCGTCCCGTGACGATCGTTATTGTAATGGGCGTGTCCGGTAGCGGCAAGACGACCGTCGCCGCCGGTATAGCCCGTCAGGCCGGTTGGATCTTGCTGGAGGGTGATTCGTTTCACCCTCCAGCCAACATCGCCAAGATGAAGGCGGGCATACCGTTGACGGATGAGGACCGCTGGCCTTGGTTGCAGGCTATCGGCGCCAGGGAGGATGAATTGCGGGCGGCCGGACAATCGGCCATCGTGGCGTGTTCGGCGTTGCGCCGGACATACCGCGATATCCTGATCGGCAGCCGACCCGATACGTTATTGGTATATCTGCGCGGCTCCAAGGTGCTGATTGAGCACCGGATGCAGGCGCGAAAAGGGCATTTCATGCCGCCGGCGTTGCTGTACAGCCAGTTCGCGACGTTGGAGGAACCCGGCGAGGATGAGCACCCGATTATCGTGGACATCGATAGCGAGCCGGAGGCGACCATCGCCGAGGCGATGCGCAAATTGCAGGAGCGTTTGTCATGACCGGGGTTTTCGCCGTCTATCCCAGCCTGCGAGACCGGGTCGTGCTGGTGACCGGCGGGGCCAGTGGGATCGGTGCCGAGGAGGTGACCCAGTTCGCGCGCCAGGGGGCGAAGGTTGTTTTCCTGGATATCGCCGACGACGCGGCGACGCGGCTGATCGAAGCTTTGCAACGGCAAGGGTTGCCGGCGCCGTTGTATTTGCCCTGCGACTTGCGTGACATCGCCGCGCTGCAGGCTGCAATCGAGGAAGCCGGCCGTCGGCTGGGCCCGATCACCGTGCTGGTCAATAACGCCGCGAACGATCAGCGGCACGACTGGCAGGAGGTGACCGTCGAATATTGGGACGAGCGGATGGCGAACAATCTGCGCCATCAGTTCTTCGCCATCCAGGCAGTGGCGCCGATGATGCGGCAAGCCGGTGGTGGGTCGATCGTCAATTTCGGCTCGATTTCCTGGCACACCAATCATGGCGACATGCCGGCCTACACGACCGCCAAGGCGGGCGTCGAGGGACTGACCAAGGGCATGGCGCGCGACCTCGGGGTATTCGGAATCCGCGTCAATTGCGTGATCCCAGGCTGGATCATGACGCAGCGGCAGATCGACCTGTGGCTGACGCCGGAAGCCGAGGCCAACCTACTGCGCGCGCAGTGCCTGAAGACCAAGCTGGTGCCGGAAGATGTCGCGCGGATGGTGTTGTGGCTGGCGTCGGATGACAGCCGGATGTGCAGCGCACAGCTATGGGTGGTTGACGGCGGCCGTCTGTAGGTCACGTGACGGCGCCTGATGCGAGCCGGCGTTCGCGTCGACCGGCCGGCCAGGATTGGCCGGATTTGTGTTCACTCTTGATATCATCGACCAGACACTGCCTTGCAGGCCGAACGGGTCGACCAGCAGGAGGAGAGCCTCGGTGCCTCCGATCAGGAGTGCGACAATGACGGAGACGACGGTGCAAGGGCACAGGCTTGCGTTGACGCGGGATGGCGGGCGCGGGCATTAAGAAGGCGTGGTGCGCGCCTGTAGCTCAATTGGTTAGAGCTGGCGGCTCATAACCGCTCGGTTGTAGGTTCGAGTCCTACCGGGCGCACCATAACGATCCGGCGAACTCGGGTGTGTCAGGGCCGCAACAGGCTCCGCGCCAGCGCGTCCTGCCAGCCGCGATACTTTTCGGCGCGCTGATGGTCGGCCATCGCCGGTTCGAACCGCCGCTCGCCGGTCCAACGTGCGGCGAACGTCTCGATGTCGGGATACAAGCCAGCCGCCATGCCGGCCAGGTAGGCGGCGCCGAGTGCGGTTGTCTCGTGGAAAGCCGGACGGTCCACCGGTGCTGCGAGGATGTCGGCGAGGAATTGCATCGTCCAATCACTCGCGCTCATGCCGCCATCGACCCGGATGACCGTATCGCCGGACCATTCGGCACCCAGATCCGCCCGCATCGCGTCCAACAGGTCGCGGGTCTGGTAGGCGACGCATTCCAGCACCGCGCGCGCCAGTTCCCGCCTTGTGGTGCCGCGGGTCATACCGACCAGCAATGCCCGCGCTTCGCTGTCCCAATGCGGCGCGCCGAGACCGACGAAGGCGGGAACCATGTAGACGCGCTGTGACGGGTCGGATGCAGCCGCGAGGGCGCCGGTTTCGGCAGCCGATTCGATTAACCCAAGCCCGTCACGCAGCCACTGCACCGCGGCACCGGCGACGAAGATGGATCCTTCCAGAGCGTAGGTCCGCACGCCGTCGAGTTGATAGGCGATGGTGGTAACCAGGCGCTGGCGGCTGGTGATTGCCTTCCGCCCTGTGTTGAGCAGAGCGAAACAGCCCGTGCCATAGGTGGATTTGACCATGCCCGGGTGAAAGCAGGCTTGTCCGATCAGGGCCGCCTGCTGATCGCCGGCGATGCCACGAACGGTGATGGGGGCGCCGAACAGATCCGTGGTACCAAACGTGCCCGCACTGTCCCGCACATCCGGCAGCATCGCGCGCGGGATGTCGAACAGCGCCAGCAGTTCATCGTCCCAATCGCCACGATGGATGTCGAACAGCAGCGTGCGGGAGGCGTTGGTGGCGTCGGTCGCATGGACGCCGCCGCCGGTGAGGCGCCATAACAGGAAGCTGTCCACTGTGCCGAACGCCAGCGATCCGGCCTGGGCCGCCGCGCGTGCGCCCGCGACGTTGTCGAGCAACCAGGCGATCTTGGTCGCCGAAAAATACGGATCCAGCCGAAGCCCCGTGCGTTCGGCGATCAGCGCCCCGTGCCCGGCCTTCTCAAGGCGTTCGCAGCTATCGGCGGTCCGGCGGTCCTGCCAGACGATGGCGTTATGGATCGGTTGGCCGCTGAGGCGATCCCAGACCACAGCCGTCTCCCGCTGATTGGCGATGCCAATCGCTGCCACGTCCGATGCGCTGAGGCCGGCATTTGCCAGCGCCAGCCGAACGGTGGCCAGCGCCGTCTCCCAGATCTCCTCGGGATCGTGCTCGACCCATCCCTGCCTGGGATAGATCTGTTCGAATTCCTGCTGCGCCGTAGCCACGGGCGCGACCGAAGCGTCGAACACGATGGACCGAGTGGACGTCGTTCCTTGATCAATAACGAGAATATGCCGCGCCATGGCGTGTGGGTTCCTTGATGCGTGGGCTCACCCGGGTGGGGCGCTGGCCCAGGCCGGCCGGGGAGTCGAACATGCCAAATCGGGCTAAGGCTGACACAATCGGATCATGCTCACGCCGCGGCAACCCCGTCACGCATCATGGAACGCATCGCGTCCTCGACGGCCCCAATCTGGTCAGCGGACAGCCACAGCCCAAGCTTGGATCGGCGCCAGACGACATCCGCGGCAGTACGGGCCCATTCGGCTGTCGCCAGATAGCGCAGTTCGGCCTCTGTCAGATCGGCGCCAAACGTGCGGCCGAGATCAGCCATGTAGGCCGCGTCACCCAGCAGCCGATCGATCCGCGTACCATAGGCACGCAGCAGCCGGCGCAGGGTCGCTTCGGGCAGGAACGGGTAGCGCCCCGCGGCTGACTCCACCTCCCGATCGAACCCATCCACCGGAAAGTCTCCGCCAGGCAACGGCGTGTGTCCGGTCCAGCCGGCCGCCCGGCCGGACATCGCAGGCAAATACGGTTGCAGCAGCGCCAGCGCCGCCTCGGCCAGACGTCGATAGGTCGTGATTTTGCCGCCGACGATCGACAGGAGGGCCGGTACGCCGAGCGGCGCATGGAGGTTCAGCACGTAGTCGCGGGTCACCTGCCGCGGATCAGCTGACCCGTCGTCGAACAGCGGCCGCACCCCGGAATACGACCAGACCACCATGTCCGGCGTGACTGGTTTTCCCAGATAGGCGCTGGCAGAGTCGCAGAGATAGGCGATCTCTGCCGCGGTGGCCCGCACCTCGGCCGGATCCCCGGTGAAATCCTGATCCGTGGTGCCGATGAGCGTGAAATCGCGCTCGTAAGGGATCAGAAAAACGATCCGTCGGTCGGCGTTCTGCAAGATATAGCCGGCATCGTGCTCGAATAGTCGCTTTACGACTATGTGGCTGCCCTTAACCAACCGGACGCCGATCGGCACGTCGGCACGAATAACCGACTCAGCAACCGCCGCGACCCAAGGCCCAGCCGCGTTGACCAGCGCCTTCGCGCGGATAGTCAGGTGCGCCTGGGTCGTCTGATCACGGAGCGACAGGTTCCACACCCGACCGGCCCGTTGGGCGGACACGCATTCGGTGCGTGGGGCGATCGTTGCGCCATGGTCCGCAGCATCGCGCGCGTTGAGCACGACCAGGCGTGAATCGTCCACCCAGCAATCCGAATACGCGAACCCGCGGGCAAATTCGGGCTTGAGCACCGCGCCGGCGGGGTCGCTCCGCAAGTCCAATGTGCGCGTGGCTGGCAGCCGATGGCGGCCACCTAGATGGTCATAGATGAACAAGCCAAGTCGCAGCAGCCACGCCGGGCGCAGTTGCCGCTGGTACGGCAATACGAAACGCAAGGGCCGGACGATATGCGGGGCGATACCCCACAGCACTTCACGCTCCATCAACGCTTTGCGCACCAGCCGGAATTCGTGGTGTTCCAGATAGCGCAAACCACCGTGGATCAGCTTGGTGGAGGCGCTGGAGGTGCCGGATCCCAGGTCTGACCGATCGCACAGAAATACCCGCAGGCCACGCCCTGCCGCATCCCGGGCGATGCCGCAGCCGTTGATGCCCCCGCCGATAATGGCGAGGTCATAGTCCGAACTTTTGCTCGTTTCATCCATCAAAACAGCCCACTGCTTCCCCGGCATCTGAACGCAGATGTCCAGATACCAGCTCGGGGCGTCCATCAGGTGACACGAATACACAAGCACAGGGTCGAACGACCAAAAAACGATGCCTGATCCACGCCGGGGCTGTGCGGCTGCCCGTACTTGCGTGATCAGAAGGAAGTGCGTTACATCCCAATTTCCTACTCGGGGTTGTGTGGTGAGCAAAAAATTCGCGCCGCTGGCAGGGCTTGTTCCGCCAACGGTCCCGATTGTGGCCGGTTCGGTCCACTGTGCCTGGATCCCCTGTCTTGTCTTTGGTCGCCGCTCGCGCGAACCGAGTGTGCTGGTATGACCATTTTGGTCTCGATCGCGTCATATCGGGACCCCGAATTGATGCCGACGATTCGCGACTGCATCAACCAGGCCTGCTACCCAGACGCGCTTTGTTTCGGGATCTGCTGGCAGCACGGCGACGATGAAGCAGTACCCGCGGACTTTGGCGACCGGCGATTCCGCGTGATCTCGGTGCCCTGGCGTGAAAGCAAGGGCGCTTGTTGGGCGCGCGCGGAGATCATGAAGCTTTGGGATGGCGAGGACTTCTTTCTGCAAATCGACTCGCACCATCGTTTCGTTCCGGGTTGGGATGCCATCCTGTTGTCGCAGATGGAGCGGAGCAGCGCGGAAAAGCCGGTGCTGAGCACGTATGTGCAAGGTTACGATCCCGGCACCGGCGTTCGTGGGCCTGCCGATCCGATGCAGATGGATTTCGATCGCTTTACTGAAGATGGCATCGTGGTTTTTCGTTCTCGCGCGATTCCTGAGGGCGCGCGATCCGGGCGGCCACTGCGCGCCCGTTTCGTCTCCGGGCATTTCCTGTTCGCTCCAGGAACGTTCGCGGTCGAGGTGCCGTACGATCCATCGCTGTATTTCATCGGCGAGGAGATTACGCTGTCGATTCGGGCGTTCACGCACGGATACACGCTGCTGCATCCTTCGGAGCATGTCCTGTGGCATGAATACTCGCGGGCGTATCGCACCAAGCACTGGGACGATCATGTCGCGGGCGTAGGGGTCGAACAGATGTGGCACACCCGTGACGCCGCGAGCCGCGAAAAGGTTCGCCGCTTCCTTTCGGATCCGGAAATCGGATCGTTCGGTTGCGGCACTGCTCGGTCATTCGCCGAGTACGAGGCTTATGCCGGGCTCAATTTCCGTCGTAGGATCGCGCGCCCGCAGGCGCAGCAAGGCATGGAACCTCCACCGGCTCCGGTGCCGCTGGCCGGGTCCGCTGCGCTGCGGCCATGGGAGGTCCGCATTGTGCTGGACCGAGCGGCGCTACCGCCGGCGGCGCTTGCAGACCCGCACTTTTGGTATGTGGGGTTTCACGACGCGAACGACGCCGAGATCCATCGCGAGGATGCGGCGGAGCGGGAGTTGCGCGATCTCCGGCGACCGGTTCGCCAACGGCCTGTCCGCTGCCGAAAGCCGATGCGCCGTTGCCACCACCCGTTGAGACGGCTCCGAGGCGCCATTGGTGGCAATTCAGGAAACCCACGATCTCGACACCAACCACCACGCCAGCACCGTCTCCGACCCCGGAGCCAACCGCGGCGTCGTCACCGGCTTCTCTGCCCCCGGAACCTATGACCAAGCGAGCATGGTGGCATTGGCGGGCGGGAGCCACCACTCCGGC
>DATARX010000288.1:0-18401 GCA_036263955.1 Rhodopila sp. | reverse complement strand
TCGACAAGGCGATCGGCGACACCGGCCTGCGCGACTGGATCGTCCAGCAACAGAAGGCCGACACGGACGAGTGGAAAATCGACTCGACTCCGAGCTTCGTGATCAACAACCAGAAATACGCTGGGGAAATGAGCTACGACGCGTTTCGTAAGCTGATTCCCGCGTAACCCCAGCAGGAGTTATCATTGCCGGTCAGTTTTCGCCGCCTTCGCATCGCCGGGTTCAAGAGCTTTGCCGAACCAACGAGCGTGGAGATCCTGCCAGGACTGACCGGCATCGTCGGACCCAATGGCTGCGGCAAGTCCAATGTCGTCGAGGCGCTGCGCTGGGCGATGGGCGAAAGCAGCGCGCGCAACCTGCGTGGCGGAGAGATGGAGGACGTCATCTTCGCCGGTACCGCTGGCCGGGCGTCGCGGAATATCGCCGAGGTGACGTTGTTCGTGGATGAAGCGGTGGGGCGCGCGCCGCCGCCGTTCCATGAGCAGCCGGAACTGGAGATCGTGCGGCGGATCGAGCGTGGCAGCGGATCCGCCTATCGCATCAACGGCAAGGACGCGCGGGCGCGGGATGTGCAGACGCTGTTCGCCGACCTGGCGTCTGGGTCGCGGGCATCGGCCATGGTCAGCCAGGGGCGCGTGGGCGCGTTGGTTGGGGCAAAGCCGGAAGACCGCCGGCAGTTGCTGGAAGAAGCGGCCAATATCACCGGATTGCACGCCAGACGGCACGAGGCGGAGCTGAAGCTGCGCGCGGCCGAAGCCAATCTGGCGCGCGCCGAGGATCTGCGTGGGCAGCTTGAGAGCCAGCTTGGCAACCTGAAGCGCCAGGCGCGCCAGGCCAGCCGCTATCGCAATATCTCCGGCGCCATCCGCGAGGCCGAAGCCGAACTTCTGTCGCTTCAGCGCGCGCGGGTGGACCTTGTCCGGGCTCAGGCGGCGGCGGCCCTGCATGAGGCGGAAATTGCCGTTGCGGCGGCGAGTGACGCGGCGACGGCAGCCAGCGCCCATGCGGCCGAAACGACGACCGCCCTGCCCCCGTTGCGGGAAACCGAATCGAACGCCCGGACCATACTGGAGCGCCATCGCGTCTCGCAGGAGCAGATCGCCGGCGAGGAGCAGGCCGCGCGCGTTGCGCTGGGCGAAGCGCAGCGGCGGATTGACCAACTGCGGAAGGACCTCGCGCACGCCGATCAGTTGCAGCGCGACGCGGCGGCGGCCGATCAGCGGCTGGCGGCGGAAGAGGCGGCTTTGGCGGAAGCCGACGCGGGCCACGACGAACGGGTGGCCGCGGCGGAAGCCGCGACGATCGCGGGCGCGGACGCTGTCCGGGTCGCCGAAGCCGAGGCAAACCGGGCGACTGAGGCGGCGGCGGAAGCCAATGCCCGCGCTCAGGCCGCGGCGCAGCTTCTGTCGCAGGCGGAACACCGGTCGAATCGGCTGAACGAACAAGCGCGCTCGATCGGCCAGGAGCGGGAGCGAGTCGCCGCCCAGCAGGTCGATCCCGCCGTTATCGCGCGAGCCACCGCCGACGCGACCGAAGCCGAGGCGGCGGTTGCGGCCGCCCGCAGTGCCGTGGAGCAGGCCGAACAAGCACGGACCGCGACCGCGGCGGCGCTGGCGGCGGCTCGGGAAAAGCAGGCCACGGCCGATTCGGCGCGTGCCAGGCTGGCCGCCGAGGCACAGGCGTTGGCTGAGGTGCTGTCCGTCAAAGACGGCGAGCGCTGGCCGCCGATGATCGACTCGCTGACCGTGGCGGACGGACTGGAAGCGGCACTTGGCGCGGTTCTTGGCGAGGAACTGACCTCCGCGCTCAATCCCGGCGCGGCGCGGCATTGGCGGGAACTGCCCGCGTTCGATCCGGTACCGGCGTTACCCGCCTGCAGCCAGGCGCTATCGGGGTTCGTGCAGGGGCCGCCCGCCCTGGCTCGTTCGCTGTCGCAAATCGGCTTGGTCGAGAATGAGCAGGACGGCTCTGACCAGCAGTCCAATTTATTGCCCGGTCAGTCATTGGTTTCGCGTTCCGGCGCCATCTGGCGGTGGGACGGCTATACGATTCGGGCCGGCACACCAACACAGGCCGCTGTCCGGTTGCAGCAACGCAACCGGCTGAATGGGCTGCGGACCCGGCTGGCTGCGGCCGAACAGGATGCGGCCGCGGCGCGCGCGGCTCGAACCTCCGCCGAAGCGGCTTCCCAGGCGGCGGTGGCGGCGGAGCAGACGGCGCGGAACAGCCGACGGGACTGGGAGCAGAAGCTTGAGCGCGCCCGGTCAAGCCTTTCCACTTTGCGCAACCAGGCGGCTACCGCCACGGCACGACTGGCCGCCGCCGATGACCAATTGGCCCGGATCACCACGGAACGCGACGAAGCGGTCGCGGCGCTGGTCCAAGTCCGAGCGGCACAGACCGCCCTGCCCGACATCGCCGAACTGCGCTCCGCCGTCGACCGGGCCCGCGCGGCGCTCTCGGCGGTGCGCTCCCGCGAGGCGGCGGCCCGCAGCGAACGCGACTCGCTGGCGCGCGAGCACACCGCCAGGATCAACCGTCGCAAGGTCATCACGGCGGAACGCGCCGGATGGGCCGAACGGGCCAAGGATGCAGCTGATCGGGTCACCGACCTGGCGGCCCGACAGACCGAGGCCGAAGCCACGCTGAAAGCCCTGGATGCCCGCCCGGCCGAGATCGCTGTTCGGCGCGCCGAAGCCTTGAACGCGCTTTCGGCTGCCGAGGACGCCCATCGCCGCGCGGCTGAAGCGTTGTCAGTCGCCTTGGCGCTGGCGTCCGACACCGACCGAGCGGCGCGGGCGGCTGAGTCAGCGCTCGCGAGCCGGCGTGAGGACCAGGTACGGGCAGAGGGCGGATTGCAGCAGGCCAACCATGCCTGGGGCACCGTGGTCGAACGCATCCTAGAACGATTGGGCGCCAATCCGACGCTCCCCGACCCGCCTTCCGACGTGTCGCAGGAGAGCGAAGACAAGGCGCGCCGTCGCCTGGAACGGCAACTCAAGGAACGAGAGGAGATGGGGCCGGTCAACCTACGTGCCGAACAAGAGGCCGACGACGTTGAAAAGCAGATCGCGACGATCGAGACGGAACGCGAGGAACTGACGACGGCGATCGCCAAATTGCGTGGCTCGATCGGGCATCTGAACCGCGAGGGACGCGAACGGCTGAACGAGGTCTTCCACGAAGTCGACACGTATTTCCAGCAGCTTTTCACCCGGATGTTCGGTGGCGGGCGGGCGCATCTGGCGCTGGTCGGGTCGGACGATCCGCTGGAAGCGGGGCTGGAAATCTATGCGCAGCCGCCGGGCAAGAAACTGGCGGCCTTGTCGCTGCTGTCAGGCGGCGAGCAGGCGCTGACTGCCTTGTCGCTGATATTCGCCGTGTTCCGCTGCAACCCTGCCCCGATCTGCGTGCTGGACGAGGTTGATGCTCCGCTGGACGACGCGAATGTAGATCGCTTTTGTACTCTGCTGGAGGATATGGTGCGCGAAACTGGGACTCGTTTCCTGGTGGTGACGCACCATCCCCTGACGATGGCCAGGATGGACCGGCTGTACGGGGTGACGATGCAGGAACGTGGGGTCTCGCGGCTGCTGTCGGTTGATCTGGCACGGGCGACGGACATGGTCGATCCACCCTTGATGGCGGCGGAGTGAACAAGGCGGCGACGTGAACACGCAGGAACTGCGCCTCGAACGGATGTTGTTGTCCGATCTGCCGCCGCTGCACTTGCTGAACGATGTGGAGCGGCTGTTCCTGACCCGAACGCCCATCACCGACCTTTCGGCGCTAGCAGGGTTACACCGGTTGCGCGTCCTCGGCTTGCGGCTGACACGCGTGAGCGATGTTACGCCGCTCGCGGGGCTGACGGATCTGGAAAGCCTGATCCTGTCTTTCACGCCGGTCGCGAATATGGCGCCGTTGGCGGGTCTTCGGCGACTGCAAAGCCTTTATTTGACCGGAAGTCTTGTTGCCGATGTTGCGGCTTTGGCGAACCTGAAGGCGCTGACCCGCCTTGACCTGGGCGGCACCGGTGTTGCCGACTTGTCCCCCCTGGCTGGGCTCGAGGCGCTACAGAGCCTGCAAATATCGAGTACGCCTGTCATCGACCTTGCGCCACTGCAAGGGTTGTCGCGGCTTCGCGTGCTGGAATTGGGCGATACCGCGATCCGTGACCTTTCGCCTTTGCTACGGCTGAAATCGCTGCGGCGACTGGATATCCGGGGGGTTCGCAACGCCGATCTTGCGACGCTCGACGAACTGGAAGGCTGCGAAATCGTGTCAGCCTCGACGTTCCGTCGCAGCCGGCGATAACCTTGCCGTGGCGGCGTTGCGCCAAAGCGAGGATGATCCTGGAATGACCGCCGATCGCGGGCTTCCCTATCGCATCTATCTGGCGGGTCCGATGGTGTTCCATCCGGACCCGGAACCGGTGTTTCACCGGATGGGCTGGACGGTGTCTCGCCGCTCGACAACCAGATTGGTCTGGAGGGACTGGCGCCCGACCGGGATTTGCTGGAGCGAATCGCAAAGGCCGACGTCGAACTGATGGATCGGCTCGATGGCGGGTTGTTCTGCCTCGACGGGTTTCGGCGTTCGCCGGAGATGGACCCCGGCACGGCGTTCGAGATCGGTTACATGCGCGCACTCGGGAAGCCGATCGCGGGATGGACCAGCGACCCTAGGGACTATCCGGCCAAGGTGCGGGACTATTTCGAAAAAACCTTTGAGCTGAGGCTGCTTGCCGCGGAACCTGGAGCCAAGGGAGGCTCCTCCGGAACGATGCGAGATCCCGACGGACTCCCGGTGCATTCTCGGGCCTGCTTGCAGAACGTCATGATCTACATCAGCATCGCCTCGGCGGGCGGACAAGTATTCGCCGATGCCGATTGGGAAACGGCGTTCGCTCAGGCGGCCGCCCACATGGGTGGGATGGTGGATGGACGCGCGGGACGGGGGAGCCGGTGCGGCTCCCCCTAAACAGTGTTTACCGGGAGTAGAACTCGACCACCAGGTTCGGTTCCATCTGCACCGGATACGGCACGTCGGACAGTTTCGGGGCGCGGGCGAAGC
The DNA here is from genome assembly GCA_036263955.1 of Rhodopila sp. Classification (GTDB taxonomy): domain Bacteria; phylum Pseudomonadota; class Alphaproteobacteria; order Acetobacterales; family Acetobacteraceae; genus Rhodopila. The sequence continues at coordinate 13,328 of DATARX010000288.1, read as the reverse complement.
GGCCCTTCATGGCACGATGGTCGACTTCCAGGTATTCCGGCACGTCGCGTTCGGCGCTTTGGGTCGCGTCCAGCACCACGGCGAGCTGCTTGGATTTCTCCTTCACCTCGATCACGTCGTTGTCCCTGACCAGATAGGACGGGATGTTCACCCGCTTGCCATTGACCAGCAGATGGCCATGGGAGACGAACTGACGGGCGGCGAACGGCGTGACGGCGAACTTGAGGCGGTAAGTCACCGCGTCCAGCCGGCGCTCCAGGATCTCAATGAGGTTCTCGGACGTGTCGCCCTTCCGGCGCACGGCTTCCTCATAATATTTCCGGAACTGCTTTTCGCTGATGTTGCCGTAGTAGCCCTTCAGCTTCTGCTTCGCCATCAACTGGGTGCCGAAATCGGTCGGCTTCTTGCGGCGCTGGCCATGCTGGCCTGGGCCGTATTCCCGCTTATTGACGGGGGATTTCGGCCGGCCCCAGAGGTTGATCCCCAGGCGGCGGTTAATCTTGTACTTACTCTCGGCGCGCTTGGTCATTGGCGCGTAGCCCTTTTCGGTCCTGTTGTTGCACCGGTAGGCCCATTGATCTCATATCAATGGGCGGGCGCGGGCCACGCCAGATTCCCTGGGGGTCCGTCCACGTTCCCGGCCGTGAAGAGCGGCGCGTATAGGCGTCCATCCGGTCGCTTGTCAAACATTCGTGGCGTCGTTAGCAACCCCGTATGATCACACGCGGCGACATCATCTGGCTGGGCATTGCCTCCGGCGTCATCGGCAGCCTGGTAGGCGGCATGATGCTGGGCATCGGACTGGACCTTGTTGTGAATGGGCAACCCTGGGGCTGGTTCCTGCTGCTGCCGGGCGCGCCGGTATCGGCGTTGCCCGGGTGGCTGCTCGCCCGCAAGCTCAGCCGGCAGCTTTAGCGGTTCTGACCGCAATCGCATCGGTTTTCCCTACCCTTCCCGCTGCCTGGCCACATAGGATGTGCGTGGGACCGGCGACGTGTGTGGGACCGGACGGACGGAACAAGGGGCGGGCGCGTCTTCGCGATGGGCGTTGCCGCTGGTCATCCTGCTGCGGCCGGTTGGCGTAGCCATGGCCGCGGACCCGGCGGCAAGCCAGAATGAAGCGGTGTCCCTGCTGAATGAGGGCAAGCGCGCGGAGGTGCCGAAGGCTTGCGCAGCGATCGTTGTTTCCGGGCCGCCTGACCCGAACCAGGCGCCGACCCGGCCTGGACCAGCGCGCCGATTACATAGATTGCCATCCAGCCCGCGCGCACACCGCAGAGGCGATGCGAATGTCACTTGGCCGGGATGCCTTCACGTATGTTCGTGGCATCGAATCCGCCTGACTGGCGCCGCCATAGCTTGGCGTAGACCCCGTCCCTTCGCAGCAACTCGGCGTGCGAGCCGGATTCAACGATCCGCCCCTCATTCAGCACGATCAGACGATCCATCCGCGCAATGGTGGACAGGCGATGGGCGATGGCGATGACTGTGCGCCCTTCCATCAGGGAGTCGAGTTGCTCCTGAATTGCGGCTTCGACTTCGGAGTCCAGCGCCGAGGTTGCCTCGTCAAGGATCAGGATCGGTGCGTCCTTCAGAATGACACGAGCAAGTGCCACCCGCTGACGCTGACCGCCGGACAGTTTCACGCCCCGTTCCCCGACATGGGCATTGTACCCGGTTCGACCGTGCCAGTCCTCCAGCCCAAGGATAAAGTCGTGCGCCTGGGCCTGCTTCGCGGCGGCAATGATCTGCGCCTCGGTTGCCTGGGGCTGGCCGTAGCGAATGTTTTCCCGGATCGACCGGTGCAGCAGCGAGGTATCCTGCGTCACCATGGCGATATGCCGGCGCAGGCTTTCCTGGGTTACGCCCGCGATATCCTGACCGTCGATCAGAATGCGGCCGGCGGCAGGGTCGTAAAAGTGCAGCAGCAGGTTGACGAGGGTTGATTTACCGGCGCCGGACGGGCCGATCAGGCCGACCCGCTCACCCGGTACGATGGTCAGGTTGATTCCATGCAGGACGGCCGGGTACGACGTCGCGGTCGCATCGCGCACGCGTCCGTAGTCGAAATGCAGGTTTTCGATGCGGATTTCACCGCCTGTGACAAGCAATTCGACCGCGTCATCCGGATCCGGCATCTGCCGCGGCACGTCGATCGAGCGCATGCCATCCTGCACGGTGCCGATATTTTCAAAGATCGAGGTGATGCTGCGGGCGACCCAGCCGGCGATATTGTTCAGCTGCCAGGCGAGCGGGATCGCGGTGGCGACCGCGCCTATGGCGATGTGGCCGGCGGACCACTGCCACAGCGCGACTCCGGCCATCGACACGATCAGGGCCGCGTTCATCATTACCAACGTGGAGGTGTACGCCGTGGTCATTCGGGTCTGATCGCGAAACGCCTCGGTGTGGTCGTCGATTGCATCGCGGACGAACGCATCCTCATCGGCCGCGCGGGCGAACAGTTTCACAGTCAGGATGTTGGTGTAGCTGTCCACCACCCGCCCGGTCAGGGTGGAGCGCATCTCGGATACGCGGCGTGACCGATCGCGCAGGCGGGGCACGAAAAAGCGGAGCATGCCGGCGTAAGTGATGAACCACACCGCCATCGGCAGCATCAGGCGCCAGTTCAGCCGGCCCAGCAGGATCAGGGCGCTGGAGCCATAGACCAGGATGTACCAAGCGGCGTCGAATGCCATGACCAGGCTTTCGCGCAGCGCTGGACCGGTTTGCAGCACCCGGTTGGCGATGCGGCCAGCAAAGTCGTTCTGGAAGAAGGTCCAACTCTGCCGCACGACATGCCAGTGGTTCTGCCACCGGATCATGTTTGACAATCCGGGGTTGACGATCTGGTTCACCAGGATGTTGTGAGCGACAAAACTGAGTGGCCGCAGCACCAACAAAACGGCGGCCATGCCCAGCAGGGCCAGGCCGTTGTCGTGGAACAATGTCTCCGGGGTCTGGACGGATACGAGACTGACGAGGCGGCCGATGAAGGCCGGAATCATCGTGTCGAGGAGCGCGATCAAGCCGCCGCAGATGAACAACGCGATGGTCAGGCCAGTGACCTGGCGGACGTAGAACCAGTAGAACCGGACCAGCCCCGCATTGGGCGGCGGGGCTGGTGTGCCGGTGGTGGGATCCAGCAGAGCTTCGAAGCGGCGCAACATCGGGTTAGCGGTGAACCGTGTTGGCCGCGTCGTCAACCGCGCGTTGGTTACCGCCCGGCTTAGCTCCAGTGGCCTTGTACCCAGTACGGGCCTTCCCAATGCGGCGGCACCCAGACGCGACGCGGCGGCGGATAGTAGGCCGGCGGCGGGGCGACATAGGCGACCGGCGGCGGCGCGTAGACCGGCGGGGCGACCACGATCGGCGGAGCCACGACCACCGGCGGCACCCAAACCCCAATGCCCCATCCGCCGCGCCACCAGGCGTTGGCATCACGCGGCATCGCCGCGACGCCGATTGCGGCCAACCCGGCGACCGCGGCGACAGATCCTAGACGCTTCAGAGCGGACATCTCAAACCTCCTGCCCGAGAATTCAATGACATGCCGCATGATAATGGGGTTCTGTTACAGAGCTATTTCCGGGTTGTATCCAAACAAAGGTCTCCCCCCATCAACCGCGACGTGAAGACGCAGGACGGTTCGGCGGACACGGGCCGTCAGAATCCAACGCGATCCCCGCCCTTCAGGTTCAGCATCTGCCGAGCTTCGGCCGGCGTCGCGATTTCGAGGCTCAGGTCCTCCAGGATCCGCCGGATCTTCGCCACCTGTTCGGCATTGGATTTCGCCAGTTGCCCCTTGCCGATGTAGAGGCTGTCCTCCAGTCCCACACGGACATTGCCGCCGTTGATTCCGGCCATGGTGGTGAAGGCCATCTGGTGCCGCCCGGCCGCCAACACGGACCAGACATACTGGTCCCCGAACAGGCGGTCCGCCGTCTCCTTGGCGAACAACAGGTTCCGCGCCTCCGCGCCGATCCCGCCGGTTATTCCGAAAATGGATTGCACGAACAGCGGCGGCTCGACGATGCCGCGATCCAGGCAATATGCCAGGTTGTAGAGATGTCCGATATCGTAACATTCGAACTCGAATTTTGTCCCGTGACCCTTCCCCAATTTCTCAACGATACCCTCTATATCCTTGAAGGTGTTGCGAAAGATGAAGTTGTCGGTTGCAGCCAGGTAAGGCTTTTCCCACGGGAACTTCCATTCCTTGATGCGATTGCCGGCCTGAGAGATATTGAAGTTCATACTGCCCATGTTGAGGCTGCACATCTCCGGCTTGGCGACCAGGGGGGCCGCCAGACGTTCGTCCAGAGTCATTGTCAGCCCGCCTCCGGTGGTGATGTTGATCACCGCGTCCGTGCTCTGCTTGATCACGGGCAGGAATTTCATGAACACCGTCGGATCGGGCGTCGGAGACCCATCGGCCGGGTTGCGTGCGTGCAGATGGATGATCGCCGCGCCGGCCTCGGCCGCTTCGATCGAAGAGCGCGCGATTTCCTCCGGCGTGATCGGCAGGTAGTCCGACATGCTGGGTGTGTGGATGGCACCCGTGACGGCGCAGCTGATAATGATCTTGGCCATGGCGTTTCCTCTACGTCTTCGAACCGGGTGATTTTGCCGCAGCCCTGACGGAAGGGCCAGAGGCGGGCGAACAAAGGCCGGGCGGGCGAGAGGCGGGCGGGCGAAAGGCGGGCGAACGAGAGGCGGTCAGCGCGGCAGGCTCGCCAGGCCTGCCTGGGGAAGTTGCTCCTGCAACAGATCGATCTGCAGGACCCTGCCGCCCCAGCCACGAACCAGATCGGCGCCGATCACATCCTCGGCGGCGTGATTGGCGCCCTTGATCAGCACGTCGGGCCGTAGCGCCTCGATCAGCGCCTCGGGCGTATCTTCTTCGTAGAGGCACACTTGATCGACGCAGGCGAAACTGGCCAGCACAGCGGCCCGAGCGGCTTCGGGCTGGACGGGATGGGGGAGGCCTTTCTGGCGCCGCACACTGGTATCCGCGTTCAATCCGACAATGAGCCGGTCGCAGGCGGCGCGGGCTTGCTCCAGCAACTGGATATGACCTTGGTGTAGCAGATCGAAGTAGCCGTTGGTGAACCCCACCCGCCAGCCGCGATGCCGCCAGCGTTCCGCCTGCTCCACCGCTTCCTCACGGGTGACGATCTTTCGCAATGCGCTGTGCTGGGGAGTCAGAGCGGCCAGGATATCGGCCTCCCGCACCACCGATGCCCCAACCTTGCCGACAGAGATCCCCGCTGCGAGGTTCGCCAGCCGAACCGCCACGGGTAACGGCAATTGCGCCGCGAGCGCCGCGCCCAATGCGGCCAGCGCGGTGTCCCCTGCCCCGGACGTGTCGAATACGTCCGCCGCTTCCGCGGGAAAGTGCTGGGAGCCGCTGGAGTCCACCAGCGTCATCCCGTCATTGCCCCGCGTTACCACCACCGCGCCAAACCCGTGTTGCGTCCGCAGATATTGGGCTGCCGCGACGATCGCCGCCTCGGTATCCACCGGCATGCGTGCCGCCGCCGCGAGTTCCTGGCGGTTCGGCATGACCACGTCGGCACCGGCATAGCGCGCGAAGTCGCTGCCGCGGGGATCGACGATCAGCTTGCGGCCTGTCTTGCGTGCCGCCTCCACGAGCCTGGCCGGCACGTCCGCCGATAGCACGCCCTTGCCATAGTCGGACAGGACCGTGACGCTTGTCGCCGCCATCGCGTCCATCGCGATACGCAGGAGCCGATCCGCGAGTTTTGGGTGGATCGGGTCGGTCTGCTCCCGGTCGGCGCGCAGCAATTGCTGACCGGCCGCGATCAGCCGTGTTTTCAGGGTGGTCGTGCGGCCGCCCTGGACCAGCAGCCATGGTTCCACGTTCAGTTGGCCGCCGACCAGGCCGGTCAGATCCGATCCTGCCTGGTCATCGCCGACGACCGAAATGAACGCCGTTGCGGAACCAAGCGCGGTCAGGTTGCGAACCACATTCCCGGCGCCGCCGGGCAATGCGACCTCCCGCTCGATCGCCAGGATGGGCACGGGCGCTTCAAGGCTGATGCGCGTCACCTCGCCATAGGTATAGCGATCGAGCATCACATCGCCGATCACCAGCACGTTGGTGTGGGCCAGCCGCCGAACCGCCGCGGCGAGGTCCGGCTGGGGCTCATCCGGACGCGGAGCGGATCCAGGGGTTATCTGGTTCATTCAACCTGCCGTAACCGGGGTTTCTTGAAGGAGGGAGCATCTTCGCGTAGCGCGACGCAAACAAGCAAGAGTGGTCGCGAAATTAGCCAAGGTCTGCCCGATGGCGCCGAACCTACTCTTGTATGAACGCCAATTTATCCGCTTCCAGCATGACGCAGGTCAACGCCCCCCCCAGCACCGCCCCGGTATCGATGGCAATGCGGTTCGGCTGCACGACCGGTTCCCGCTTCGGCGTATGACCGTGCACAACCACCGCCCCGTGATCGACGCGCGAGGAAAGAAACGGCTCCCTGATCCACATCATGTCCTGCCGGGTCTGCTGATCCAGTTTCACGCCGGGTCGAACGCCGGCATGGACGAAGAAATACGGGCCGACGCGGTGGTTGATCGCCAGGTCGCGCAGGAACAGCAAATGCTGGCGCGGGATCCGGGCGGCCCATTCGCTCGCCGGCACGGCCCGTGAAATCCCCCAGCTGAGCAATGAGTCCGCGCCACCGTTCATCAACCATTGGCTGGGCGCCTCGACGTCCGCGCCGGCGACGGCGGACAGCATCATGTGTTCGTGATTACCCATCAGGTTAACGATCGTGTCAGCGGGAACAGGTGGCCGGTTGATCAGCCAGTCCACCACCTGGGCACTGTCGGCGCCGCGGTCGACGTAGTCGCCGAGGTGCACCAAAGTGATATGTTCCATCGGACGAACGGCGATGTCTTCTGCGATTATCTCATGCAAGGCGACCAGGCGATCCAGACAGCCATGGATGTCCCCGACAGCGTAGACACGCTCTCCGGGTGGCAGGGCGGCGGGTGCGGGTATGAGCTCGATCATAGTCCCATAACGTAGAACTGACATCGTGTTCCCGCCAATCGTCTCTTGGCGAATGCCGCCGATCACCTTATCCGGACCCTCATGAACGCAATTCAAGTAGAACGTCTTTCGAAACGATATGGTTCGGTGGCAGCAGTGGATGACATCAGCTTCAGGGTACCGACCGGAGCGACGGTCGGGCTGCTGGGCGGTAACGGTGCTGGTAAGACGACGACCATCGCCATGCTGCTGGGCCTCCTGGTTCCCACCTCCGGCCGTATCACGGTTTTGGGTCATGACATTGCAAAGGACCGTTTCGCCGCCCTCGCGCGGATGAACTTCTCTTCGCCCTATGTCGCCTTGCCGTCGCGACTGACGGTGCGTGAGAACATGCAGGTCTACGGGCATCTCTACAATGTCCCGCAGATGCACCAACGTATCGCCGATTTGTCGCGCGAGCTCGATCTGGGGACGATCCTGGATCGGCCGGCCGGCCAGTTGTCCGCTGGCCAGAAGACCCGGGTGGCCCTGGCAAAGGCACTGATCAACCGGCCGGACGTGCTGCTATTGGACGAGCCAACCGCCAGCCTTGACCCGGACACCGGCGATCTGGTGCGGACATGGCTGGAGCAATATCGGGCTGACAGCGGCTGCACGATCCTGTTGGCCAGCCACAACATGGCTGAGGTCGAACGTCTGTGCTCCCACGTCGTGATGCTCAAAAAGGGTCAGGTGGTCGATCGCGGCAGCCCGGACGACTTGTTGATGCGGTACGGCCGGCACGATCTGGAAGCCGTATTCCTGGACATTGCCCGCGATCGCAGGCAGGCGGTCGAGGCATGAAGCCGATGGTCCGCCGTATCTGGGGCATGATGTTCCGCCACGTGGCGCTGTATCGTCGTTCCTGGCCGCGCTTGCTGGAACTTTGCTACTGGCCGATCCTGCAAATGTGCATCTGGGGATTTACCGCCAACTTCCTGTCCGCTCGGATGGGCAATCCGGCGCTCATGGCCGGTGCCACGCTGCTGGGCGGGGTGTTGTTGTGGGAAGTGACGCTGCGCAGCCAGATGGGGGTGTCGATCTCCTTCCTGGAGGAAATGTGGTCGCGCAACCTCGGCCACATTTTCGTGAGCCCGCTGCGCCCGTTCGAGATGGTGCTGGCGCTGATCGGGATGTCGGTCATTCGCATGCTGCTCGGGGTGGGGCCGGCGATCCTGCTGGCCTGGGCGTTCTATGCGTTCAATCTGTTCGCGATGGGGCCGGTCCTCGTGGTGTTTTTCATCAACCTGATGATCATGGGATGGGCGGTGGCCCTGGGCGTCGTGTCGCTGGTTCTGCGCCACGGCACCGGCGCGGAACCACTGGCCTGGGCATTCCTGTTTGGAGTGGCGCCATTTTCGGCGGTATTCTACCCGGTTTCCGTGCTGCCGGTTTTCATCCGACCGTTTTCCTACGCGCTGCCGACGACGCACGTGTTTGAGGGCATGCGGGCGGCTCTGTTGCAAGGCGTGGTCCGGTGGGATCATCTAGCTGCCGCGTTCGCGCTGAATATGGTATGGCTGGTGGCCGCCGCGGTGCTGTTCACGCGGCAGTTCCACGCAGCCCGGGTCAGCGGCGCCCTGATAAGCATTGGTGAATGATGGAGACTTCTTTCTGGCTGATCCGCCATGCGCTGGTGGCGGAAAACGCCCGCGCCGTTCTGTACGGCGTGATGGACGTGCCGCTGTGTGAACCGACGTTGCTAGAGCAGGCGCCGATGTACCGCTCTCTCGCCGCACGGTTGCCACGTCCGGCGGACTGGCTGGTAACCCCGCTGTCGCGCACGCGGCTCACCGCGGAAACGATCTTCGCGCATGGCTATCCGCGGGCTGATTTGGGTGTCGAGCCGGACCTGATCGAGCAGTCGCTCGGCGCATGGCAGGGACTTCCACACCATGAGCTGCCTCCGAAGCTGATGCGTCCCGCGCACGCCTTTTGGCCGCTGGCGGGGAACGAGAAGCCACCTGGCGGGGAGAGCATGGCGGAGGTCATCACGCGGGTCGGCGCGGCGATGGAGCGGCTGGCGGAAACGCACGCGGGCAAGGATGTGGTGATCGTCAGCCATGGCGGCGCGATCCGCGGGGCCATTGCGCATGCGTTGCGGATCGGGCCTGACAATGCACTGCACATGTCGATCCAGAACCTGTCGCTCAGCCGCTTGCAGCGGACGCCCGACGGGTGGCGCGTGGTCTGCGTGAACGAGATGCCCGGGTATTAAAGGCGGTCCTGTCATCAGCGCACCAAGACCCGGCGGATAGATGATTGCAGAACGCCGGCTGACGATCCCACTCAGCCGGCGTGACCTCAGCCGCCCGCAGCGCCCTAACCTTGCAGCGCGCGGGCGTACGAGGCGACGGTTGCAGCGAAACCGCGTTCCAGTGCATCCGCGGTCAGTTCGTGGCCGATCGACGCCTCCGCCAGAAATGGCACGGCGGCCATAAGCGGCGGAATGTTGTGCAGGTTCAGGTCGTGGCCGGCGTTGACCAAGAGTCCGGCATCGCGCGCGCGGGCGGCGGTCGCGGCGATCAGTTTCAGCAAAGATTCATGACCGCCGTCGCGAAATGAAGCGGCATAGCCGCCGGTGTAAATCTCGACTCCGTCAGCGCCGACCTGGCGGGCGCGGTCGATCACCCCTGGGTCCGGGTCGATGAACAAAACGACCCGGCAGCCCAACGCTTTCATGGCAGCGATCGCGGGCGTTGCCAACGCGGACTGGGCCTTGTCAAGCCGCCAGCCCTCCTCGGAAGTGAACGCATCCGGCGCATCGGGGACCAGTGTCGCCTGTTCCGGGCGGTTGTCTTGCAGGATCCGCATCAGCCGGTCGTCCGGGTAACCTTCGATGTTGAATTCGCTTCCTGGTCGAAGTGGTTGCAGCAGGCGCGCCAACAGCGGCACGTCAGCAGCCCGGATATGTCGCTCATCCGGTCGCGGATGAACCGTCAGTCCTTTTGCCCCTGACTCCAGCGCCAGACGGCCGAAACGGACGACGTCCGGCACACCGGTGCGGCGGGAATTTCGCAGTAGGGCAATCTTATTCAAATTTACGCTAAGTCGGGCCATACGATACGATAGCCTCGCTGTTTCAGGGACTCAACGCACCGCGTGGATATTCCACCTTAGCGTGAATGGACTTTCACCCAACGCCGCAGGAGAAAATGGGACGTGGATCCTCCCGCCCAAGTTCGGCCTTGGCCCGCGGTTCTGCCTTTTTGAGAGATCCGGTTGCAAATGTCTAAGACTCTTGTCTCCCAAGCCAATCTCCTGGTTTTTTGCGTTCTGATCGCTTTCCTTGTGGTCACTGGGTTCACGACCTGGGACCGGTTTTCCGCCGCTCGCTCCGCCAGTCGGTGGACCCAGCACACTTACGATGTGCTTGGGTCGATCCGCGACCTTGAGATTGCGATGCGGGACGCCGAATCCGATCAGCGCGGCTATCTGCTGACCGGCAAACACGAGTACCTGACGTCGTACGATATCGCGTTGAGCCGCGGTTCGAACCTGCTGGGCGACCTGAAGCGGCTGACTGCCGACAACCCAGGCCAACAGGCGCGCCTGCAAACCTTAACGCCTGCCTGGCAACGCCGCTCGCAGTGGCTGGCGCAGACGATCCAAGTCCGGCACGACGCCGGACTTCAGACCGCCGTGCAAAGCTTTGACGATCAGATTAGCCAGGAAACCATAAAGGAGATCGACGGGACCCTCGCGACGATGACGGCGGAGGAGCAAAGACTTCTTTCCAGCCGGATCGAACAAGCGGACAGCCGCGGCGACCTTGTCCGAAACTTAGTTGCCGCGGCAACGGCCATCGCGATTCTTGGTTTGTTGTGGGCCGCTCGCTTACTCAACAAGGCTCATTCCCGTTCTTATCGCGCAGAGGCGGAACAGCGGACCTTGGCTACGCGGCTGCACGCATCGCTCGACAGCCTCAGCCAGGGCGTTGGCGTGTTTGGACCCGGCCACAGACTGCGACACTGGAACGAGTGCTTCCGCATTCTGCTGGATCTGCCGCAGGCGATGGTACGTGCCGGGACTCCCTACGCCGCTTTCATCGAACATCTCGCCGCAACTGGAGAGGCTTTTCTGGAGAGCGAAGAGCAAATTGCTCATGGTCAACAAATCCACGGCGAGCCGATCGTCTACGAACGGACCCATCAAAACGGCCACCAGCTTGAGATCCGCCGCACCCCAACGCCCGATAACGGCTTCGTCCTGACGATTACCGATATGACCAAACGAGCCCAATCCGAGGCCGTGCTACGCGAGTCGCAGAAAATGCAGGCGATTGGCCAACTCACCGGCGGAATCGCACACGACTTCAACAACCTGTTGACGGTTATACTGGGGAATCTGGAACTGGTGCGCCTCAAGCTGGACGCGCAGAGTCCACTGGCAGCGCACATCGAACGATCGCTGTGGGCGGCACAGCGCGGCGGCACGTTGACCGCCCAGCTTCTGGCCTTCGCGCGCAAGCAACCGTTGGCACCCGCGCCCATCGACCTGGCAGCGACTTTGCCGGACTTGGTGCCGCTCCTCCGCCGCACATTGGGCGAGCACATCGATGTCCGCTTCGTGGACAGCGCCGGGCTGTGGCCCGCCATGGCCGATCCGGCGCAGCTTGAGAGTGCTGTGCTTAACTTGGCGCTGAACGCACGTGACGCGATGCCCGGCGGGGGGCGGCTGACGATCGAATTGGCCAACAAGGTGTTAGACGAGCAATACGCCCGGGCCCATGCCGAGGTGGTAGCCGGTGACTACGTCATGGTTGCGGTGTCCGACACCGGTCATGGAATGACGCCCGACGTCGTCGCGCGGGTGTTCGAGCCCTTCTTTACCACGAAGGCCGAGGGCCGCGGAACCGGGTTGGGGCTGGCTATGGTGTTCGGCTTCGTCAAACAATCGAGCGGGCACGTGAAGATCTACTCGGAGCCCGGCGAGGGGACATCGGTTAAGATGTATCTGCCGCGGGCTGTGGGAGCCATGAAGCCCGTCCAGCGCAGCGGTGTGCCCGCCGATCTGCCGCACGGGTCAGCGACGATCCTGGTGGTGGAGGACGAGGCGGGCGTGCGGGAGATCGCGGTGGCGATCCTGCGGAGCCTTGGCTATCGCGTACTGGAGGCGCCAGACGGCGACGAAGGGTTGCGGGTTTTCGGCGCCCACGCGGCGGAGATCGATATGCTGCTGACCGATGTGGTCCTGCCGGGCAAAGTCCGTGGCCGTGAACTGGCGGAGCGGATCACGGCGATGCGGCCCGAGGTGAAAGTACTGTTCATGTCGGGATATACCGAGAACTCCATCGTGCACCACGGGCGGCTGGACGACGGAGTGTACCTGCTGAGCAAGCCGTTCAAGCGGGAGCAACTGGCGCGCAAGGTGGCTGACGTTCTGGACGCTGCGCCGACAGCGACAATCGGCGCGGGGGACAATGTCATCGAAATACGGGCGCGGAAGGCAGATTAGACTGAGATTGACACGGACGTCGGCCCTGCCCCCGCTCCTGCGCCACGGGTAGCCTGCTCCGGCCCCTCAACGTGCCGGAGCAGGCTACCCGGATCTCTTATGTGGTGCGATCGGATGCAACGCCCAATGCGGCCTGGGCGGCGGCCAACCGAGCGACCGGCACGCGGAATGGGCTGCAGGAGACGTAGTCCAGGCCAACCTCCTCGCAGAACGCGATGGATGCCGGATCCCCCCCGTGCTCGCCGCAAATTCCGAGTTTCAGGTTGCTCTTCGTCGTGCGGCCTTTTTCGACACCGATGCGGACCATGGCGCCGACGCCCTCGACGTCGATCGAGACGAACGGGTCCTTCGGCAGGATTCCCGCTTCCACGTAGTGCGGCAGAAACTTGCCGGCGTCGTCGCGGGACAGGCCGAACACGGTCTGGGTCAGGTCGTTGGTGCCGAAGCTGAAGAAATCAGCGACCTCGGCAATCTGGTCGGCGATCAGGGTGGCGCGGGGCAGCTCGATCATGGTGCCGACGCTGTACTCGATCGTCGTGCCGGTTTCGGCGAAGACCTCCGAGGCGATCTTGACCACCTGGGCGCGGGTGATCTCCAGTTCCTTCTTCATGCCGACCAGAGGGATCATGATCTCGGGGACCGGTGCCTTGCCGGTTTCCTTGGCGACGGCGATGGCGCCCTCGAAAATCGCGCGGGCCTGCATTTCGTAGATTTCCGGGAAGGCGATGCCCAGGCGGCAGCCGCGATGGCCAAGCATCGGGTTGGCTTCGGCGAGTTCCTCGCCGCGCTGGCGGATCGCCGCGAGATCGGTGCC
>DATARX010000041.1:0-7510 GCA_036263955.1 Rhodopila sp. | reverse complement strand
ATTGGCGCGCACTACGGATTACGGGCCTACGGGCCCTGGGATCCTGGGAACGGGCTGCGGTTCAACGGATCGAAGCTGCTGATGGATCCGTGGGCGACCGCGATCGACCGACCGTTCCGGCTGGATCCGCTGCTGTTCGATCGCGATACGCCGCGCCCGGAGGATACCGCGGCCCTGATGCCGAAAGCGATCGTCGGACAGCCGCCGGTGGTGGCGGCCGGCGACCGGCCGGTATTCGACTGGGATCGCCAGGTGATTTATGAGCTGCATGTGCGCGGCTTCAGCATGACGAATCCGGCGGTTCCGGTTGGCATTCGAGGTACCTTCGCGGGGTTGGGACATCCCGCCAGCATCGCGCATCTGCAGCGGCTGGGCGTCACCACGGTGGAGGTGATGCCGAGCGCGGCGTGGGTGGATGAAAGGCATCTGCCGGGTCTGGGGCTGTCGAATTACTGGGGCTACAACCCGATCGCGTTCCTGGCGCCGGATCCTCGGCTGGCGCCGGGCGGCTGGGCGGAAGTGCGGGCGGCGGTCGATGCGCTGCACGCCGCCGGTTTGAACGTGATCCTGGACGCGGTGCTGAACCACTCGGGCGAAAGCGATGAACTTGGCCCGACGCTGTCGCTGCGTGGGCTGGACAATGCCGGGTACTACCGGCTGGCGGCGGACCGGGCGCGGTACGTCGATGACGCGGGGTGCGGCAACGTGCTGGCGATGGACCGGCCGCTAGCGCTGCGGCTGGGCATGGATGCGCTGCGGGCCTGGGCGCTGTATGGCGGATTCGACGGGTTCCGGCTGGATCTGGCGGTGACGCTTGGGCGGCGGGACAGCGGCTTCGACCGCGCGGCGCCATTTCTTGCGGCGATCGAGCAGGATCCGGTCCTGTCGCGCTGCGTGATGATCGCGGAACCCTGGGATATCGGACCGGGTGGCTACCAGCTTGGCGCGTTTCCGGCGCGCTGGGGCGAATGGAATGACCGCTACCGCAACGCGGTCCGACAATTCTGGCGCGGCGACGCCGGAATGCTGGGCGACTTCACCACGCGGTTCGCGGGTTCGGCGGATGTGTTCGCGGGGCGGCCGTTATCGCGGAGTATCAACTACGTTACGGCGCATGATGGTTTTACCCTGGCCGACCTGGTCGCATACGAGGCAAAGCGGAACCACGCGAACGGCGAGGACAACCGCGACGGGTCAAACGACAACCTGTCGTGGAACAACGGGATGGAGGGTCCGTCCGCCGATCCCGCGATAATGGCGGCTCGGGCGCGCGACCTGCGGGCGCTGCTGGCGACCCTGCTGCTGTCACGCGGGACGCCGATGCTGTCGATGGGCGATGAGCTCGGGCGGACGCAGGCGGGCAACAACAATGCCTATGCGCAGGACAACGCCGGGTCCTGGATCGACTGGGGTGCGGCGGATCATGGGCTGGCGGATTTCACCGCCGCGGTGATCGCGCTGCGCCGGGCGCTGGCGCCGCTGTTCGACGGGCGTGTGCTGCGAGGCCAGCCGGTGGACGCCGCGGTGGTGCCGGATGTCGCGTGGCTGGACGCGAGCGGGCAGCCGATCGACTGGAACGAACGTGGCAACCATACGCTGGTCGCCGTCCTGTTCGCCGAGGATGTCCGGGCAGCGCTGGTGTTCCATGCCGACGCGGCGGCGGTGGAGATCGGTCTGCCGACGCCTCGGTCCGGATATGCGTGGCGGCGCGTGCTGGACAGCGCGGGGACGCACGACGGACTGATCGTCGCGCCCCGATCGGTGACGGTGTTCGAGGAGAAAGCCGCGGACGGCGCGCCGATCCGGGACGAGGCGCCCTCGATTGCACCTGAACGGCCCTCGATTGCACCTGAACGGCCCTCGATTGCACCTGAACGGCCCTCGATTGCACCTGAACGAAGGACCGGCGTGCCGGACGAGGACCTGAACCAACTGGCGCAACAGGCCGGCATCAACCCGTTCTGGTGGGATGTCGGCGGCGGCTACCATAATGTCGGTGGCGACACGAAACGGGCTCTGCTGGCGGCGATGCGCCTGCCGACCGCCACACGCGCGGATATCAGGGACAGCCTGGCGCGGCTGACGATCGAGCCGGCGTTGCCGCCTGCCCTGACCATCGGTGTGGGGGCCCCGATCCCGATCCGGATGGGCCGCCCGCGCCCCGCCTGGGTAACGCTGGTCCGCGAGGATGGCAGCCTGGAGCGGTTTCGCACCGACGGCGATCAGTTGGTGCTGCCGCCGCAGCCAATTGGGCGGCATCGGCTGCTGAATGAGGAGCGCTGGGAACGGGGGTGTTCGCTGACCGTCGCGCCGGCGGCGTGTTACCTGCCGCCTGATCTGGCAGCGGGATTTGGCTTGCCGCAGGATCCGGCGGCGGGATTTGGCTTGCCGCCGGGTCCGGCAGCGGGATTTGGCTTGCCGCCCGATCTGGCAGCGGGATTTGGCTTGCCGCCGGGTTCGGCGGCGGGGGCTCATTTGCCGCCGGGTTCGGCGGCGGGGGCTCGGCGCTTCGGGATCGCGGCGCATCTGTATTCACTGCGCTCGCACGGAGATCAGGGGATCGGCGATTTCACCACCCTCGCCCGGTTTGCCACCGAAGCGGCGCGGAACGGGGCCGCGACGATCGGGCTGAACCCGCTGCACGCGCTGTTCCCGCATGACCGGAGCCGGGCCAGCCCGTACAACCCATCGGACCGCCGCTTCGTGGATCCGATCTATATCGACGTCGCCGGTTTCCCCGGCGGGACGGGCCTCCCCTCGCCGCCCGGTCCGGTCGACTATTCCGCGGTGTGGGCACGCAAGCGCGCCGTTCTGCAAGCCGCCTTCACCTCCGTGGCCGACGACGTGGTTCCCGATGGGCTGCGGCGGTTCGCCACCTTCGAGGCGATCGCCGAGGTTCTCGGCACGCCGCACTGGCAGGCCTGGCCCACCGAACTGCGCCATCCGGAAAGCGCCGCGGTGGCGGCGTTCGCGCGCGCGCACCGCGACCTCGTGCGGTTCCACGCCTTTCTGCAGGATCTCGCCGAAAGCCAGCTTCGCGCGGCCGCCGGGTCGGCAGCACGGGACGGGTTATCGCTGGGGTTCTATCGTGACCTCGCGGTCGGGGCGGCGCCCGACGGCGCGGAGGCGTGGTCGGCGCAGGATACGCTGATGCACGGCGTCTCGGTGGGCGCGCCGCCCGACCCGTTTTCCGCCCAGGGGCAAATCTGGTGCCTGCCGCCACCGGACCCGGTCGCCATGCGGCGGGACGGATTCCAGGCGTTCAACGACCTGCTGGTCGCCAATATGCGGCACGCCGGGGCATTGCGGATCGACCATGTCATGGGCTTGCGCCGGCTGTTCGTCGTGCCGGACGGCGCCGCCGGCATCGACGGCGCCTACGTGACCTATCCGATGGAGGACCTGCTCGGACAGGTCGCGCTGCAGAGCCAGCGTGCCAAGTGCCTTGTGGTGGGCGAGGATCTCGGTACCGTGCCGGAGGGCATGTCCGCGGCACTGGCCGCGCGCAATATCCTATCCTACAGCGTGCTGTGGTTTGAACGGCGTGACGGTCATCTCCGCCGGCCAGGCGAATGGCGTCGCCTCGCGGCGGCCTGTGTGTCCACGCACGATTTGCCGACGTTGGCGGGGTGGTGGGCCGGTGCTGATATCGCCGAGAAGCGGGCATTGTCGCTGCTGGACGACCCGAACGCCGAAGCAGACCGAGCGGCGGAAAAACTCGAATTGTTGGGGCTGCTGCGGGCAGAAGGCCTGCTGACGGAGGATGTCGACCCCGACAAGCCGATGCCGGTAGCCCTGGCGGCGGCGATCCACGCCTTCGTCTCCGCCACCCCATCCCTCCTGGCTTTGGTGCAGGCCGACGACCTGGCCGGCGAAACCATTGGGGTCAATCTGCCCGGCACCGACAGGGAGCGCCCGAACTGGCGTCGGCGGTTGGGGATCGACGTGTCGGATTTGTGCCAGACGCCACTGGCCCGGGCGATCCTCGATGCAATGAGCGTGCGCACGACGAACGGGGACGACGAGCGGGGGCGATAAGCGGGGACGATGAGCGGGAACGATGAGCGGGAACGATGAGCGGCGGGCGGTTTGATATCGATTTAGTTACGATCGGATCTTGCCAGTCGCGCATGTTACGCCTCGGCCATGAAAAGAGCACCGAATTCACGTTGCTCCGCCACATTGTACTGGGATGGAAGGATTGACCTGTACGGACGGTCCCTACCAGGGCCAGACGCAGTCCCAGCCAATCCGCGCACCCACGTTTCCACAGCGGGCCGCCGGGACCGCGGCCAGCCGTGAAGGATAGCCCGTCGCGAAGGATAGCCCGCCGTGAAGGATAGCCCGTCGTGAAGGATACCCCGTCGTGAAGGATACCCCGTCGTGAAGGATACGAGGAGTCGCCGTCAATATCGGCTGGCATCATTCGGCTATCGCGTTGCAGACCTCGCAATGCCGGTTCGGAACGCGATATAGCGTCCCCGGGCCGTCCTCACGGCGCCGTGTCCCCATGTAACGAACCAAAAATTAGCGTAACTTGCAGTGGCCGTGGCTTGTTGGCGCGACGGCCGGTGCTTTATCCGAGGAGCGGGTCGCCACTCGCCCCCGAACCGACGAAGGACAAAAATCGCCGATGGACGAACGTGTAGACAGATCGGCCCCACGCGTCGCGCCCGATCCGATGACGCGGGCGACGCCGGCGCCGCCGCGTTCGCGCACCGGGTACTGGGTCCTGACCGGCCTGATCGCGGCGGGGCTGGCAGGCGGCGGCTGGTATCTGTGGTCGCATCCGCAGTCCGGCCATGCCCCAAGAACCTTCACCGCCGGCCGTAATGGGCAGGGCGCGCCGCAACCGGTCGGTTTCGCGACGATCGACAAGGGCGATATCCGCATCATCCTGAACGAACTGGGCACGGTGACGTCTCTCGACACCGTAACGGTCTATACCCAGATCAACGGCCAGTTGCAGGAGATCGGGTTCAAGGAAGGCCAGGTGGTCAAGAAGGGCGACTTCCTGGCGCAAATCGACCCGCGCCCATATGTCGCGGCGCTGGAACAGGCCCAGGGTACGCTGGCGAAGGACCAGGGATTGCTGGCACAGGCGCAATCCGACCTCAAGCGCTACCAGACGTTGGGACGGCAGGACTCGATCGCGCAGCAGCAACTGGATGACCAGCGCTTCCTGGTGCAGCAATACACCGGCACGGTGCAGACCGACCAAGGGCTGGTGGACGCCGCAAAGGTCAACCTGGCGTATTGCCGGATCGTCTCGCCGATCGACGGCCAGGTCGGGCTACGGCTGGTCGATGCCGGCAACTATGTGCAGAGTTCCAACACCACGGGGCTGGTGGTGATCACCCAGATGCAGCCGATTTCCGTGCTGTTCTCGGTACCGGAGGACAACCTGCCGGACATTGTCCAGCGCACCCGAAGCGGCGCGACGTTGAGCGTGGAAGCGTATGACCGCACCAACACCCGGCTGCTGGCGACCGGCGAACTCGGCACGTTGGACAATGTGATCGACACCACCACCGGCACGTTGAAGCTGCGCGCGATGTTCGCCAACCCGGACGAGATGCTCTATCCGAACCAGTTCGTGAATGCGCGGCTGCTGGTGAACACCATGCAGGACACGGTCCGGGTCCCGGTGCCGGCGGTACAGCGGGGCGAACCCGGGACATTCGTCTATCTGATCAATGCTGACGACACGGTCTCGGTGCGCCCGATCAAGGTGGGCCCCACCGACGGCAACTATGAAGCCGTGCTGTCCGGACTGAATCCGGGTGACCGCGTGGTGACCGACGGGACCGATCGCCTGCGCGACGGCGCCAAGGTGGCGCTGCCAACCGAGCATAAAGCAGCGGCCGCGGCTGGTGCGACGGCGGCCGGGACCTCTCCCGCGGCGACGACGCCTCCGACCGAGGCAACGCCACCAGGCGAAGCGACGCCGGACCAGCCGGCGGGACCGAGGCCGCAGCACGGGCACCACCGTCAGCCGCAAGCACAATGATACATATCCTCGGGATGGGTATCCTTGGCGGGCGCGGACGTAAGGTGCGGCAGGCATGAGTCCGTCCCGCCCGTTCGTCGTGCGGCCGGTCGCCACCACGCTGCTGATGGCGGCGATCCTGCTGGTCGGCTTCGTCGCATACCGCTTCCTGCCGATCTCCGCGCTGCCCGAGGTGGATTATCCCACTATCCAGGTGCAGACTTTCTATCCCGGCGCCAGTCCGGAGGTGATGACGTCGTCGGTGACCTCCCCGCTGGAGGTGCAGTTCGGGCAGATGCCCAGCCTGAACCAGATGTTTTCCACCAGTTCGGCGGGGGCGTCGCTGATCACGCTGCAGTTCAGCCTGGATGTCAGCCTGGACGTGGCGGAACAGGAAGTGCAGGCGGCGATCAACGCAGCGGGGAACCTGCTGCCGGCGGACCTGCCGGCGCCGCCGATCTATGCCAAGGTCAACCCGGCGGATGCGCCGATCCTGACACTGGCGCTGACGTCCAAGACCTTGCCGCTGACGCAGGTCCAGGACATGGCGAACACCCGGCTGGCGCAGAAGATATCGCAGCAGCCGGGGGTCGGGTTGGTCAGCCTCAGCGGCGGCCAAAGACCAGCCGTGCGCGTCCAGATCAATCCGCGTGCCATGGCAGCCTATGGGCTGAACATCGACGATCTGCGCACCACACTTGGCAATGCCAACGTCAATACGCCGAAGGGCAATTTCGACGGGCCGGCGCAGGCGACGACGATCAACGCCAATGACCAGATTACCGACCCGAAAGACTACCTCAGCCTGGTGATCGCCTATCGCAATGGCAATCCGGTGCGGCTGAGGGATGTCGCAACCGTCGTCAACGGGGCCGAGAACACCAAGCTGGCCGCCTGGGCCAACACCACGCCGGCGATCATCCTGAACGTCCAGCGCCAGCCCGGCGCCAACGTCATCCAGGTGGTGGACACCATCAAGCGCCTGCTGCCGCAGTTGCAGGCCACCCTGCCCTCGGCGGTGGATGTCGCGGTGCTGACCGACCGGACGCAGACCATCCGGGCCTCGGTTTCCGACGTGGAGTTCGAGCTTGGGCTGGCGGTCGCGCTGGTCGTGGCGGTGATCTTCCTGTTCCTGCGCAACCTGCCGGCCACCATCATCCCCAGCCTGTCGGTGCCGCTGTCGCTGGTCGGCACCTTGGCGGTGATGTACCTGCTGGGCTTCAGCCTGGACAACCTGTCGCTGATGGCGCTGACGATCTCCACCGGCTTCGTGGTGGATGATGCGATCGTCATGATCGAGAACATCGCCCGCTACGTCGAGGCCGGGGAATCGCCCCTGGCGGCGGCGCTGAAGGGCAGCGAGCAGATCGGCTTCACCATCATCTCGCTGACCGTCTCGCTGATCGCGGTGCTGATCCCGCTGCTGTTCATGGGGGACGTGGTCGGGCGGCTGTTCCACGAGTTCGCCATCACCCTGGCGGTGACGATCGTGATCTCCGCCATCGTGTCGCTGACGCTGGT
>DATARX010000238.1:0-13913 GCA_036263955.1 Rhodopila sp. | reverse complement strand
CATCTCGCTGACCGTCTCGCTGATCGCGGTGCTGATCCCGCTGCTGTTCATGGGGGACGTGGTCGGGCGGCTGTTCCACGAGTTCGCCATCACCCTGGCGGTGACGATCGTGATCTCCGCCATCGTGTCGCTGACGCTGGTACCGATGATGTGCGCCAAGCTGCTGCGCCACCGGCCGGAGAGCGCGCGCAGCACGTTCGACCTGAAAGCCGAGCACGGCTTCAACTGGATCATCGGCCGTTACGACCGCGCGCTCAACGTGGTGCTCAACCATCAGGCGCTGACCCTGCTGGTGGCCGTGGTGACCGTGGGTGTCACCGTGCTGCTGTATACCTTCGTGCCCAAGGGCTTCTTCCCGGTGCAGGATACCGGTGTGCTGCAAGGCATCTCGGTCGCGGCGCAAACCACATCCTATGGCGCGATGGCGGCACACCAGCAGGCGCTGGCGGCGGCGATCCTGAAAGATCCTGACGTCGTCAGCCTGAGTTCATTCATTGGCGTGGACGGCAGCAACACCACGCTGAACACCGGCCGCTTCCTGATCAACCTGAAGCCGAAGGACGACCGCACGCTGAATGCGACCGAAATCGCCCGCCGGATCCAGGACGAAACCGCCAATGTGCAGGGCGTGTCGCTGTATCTGCAACCGGTGCAGGACCTGACGATCGACGCCTCGGTCAGCCGCACGCAGTACCAGTTCGTGCTGGAGAACCCGAACCTTTCGGCGTTCACCGAATGGGTGCCGAAGCTGGTGGCGAAACTGAATGAATCGCCCGATCTGATGAACGTCGCCAGCGACCTGCAGCAGCAGGGGCTGACGGTCAACCTGGTGATCGACCGGGCGACTGCGGCCCGCTTCGGGATCACCCCGGCGACGGTAGACAACGCGCTGTATGACCTGTTCGGCCAGCGCATCATCTCCACGATCTATACCCAGTCGAACCAGTACCGCGTGATCATGGAGGCGGATCCGGCGCTGCAAAACTCGTTGTCCGCGCTGTCGGCGATCTACCTGCCGTCGTCCGCCTCCACCACCGGACAGGTGCCGCTGAGTTCCATCGTCAGCATCGTGCAAAAACCCGGGCCGCTGCAGATCAGCCATCTCGCGCAGTTCCCGGCGACGATGATTTCATTCGATACGACACCGGGATCGTCGCTCGGCGCCGCCGTGGCCGCGGTGCGCCAGGCAGAGACGGATATCGGCCTGCCGGCGAGTTTCGTCACCGCCTTCCAGGGCGCGGCGTCGGCACTGGAGGCATCGCTGTCCAACGAACTGCTGTTGGTGCTGGCCGCGATCGTGACGATGTACATCGTTCTGGGGGTGCTGTACGAAAGCTTCATCCATCCCGTCACGATCCTTTCGACATTGCCCTCGGCCGGCGCCGGCGCGCTGGTGGCGCTGCTGATCGCCGGCGACAACATCGACGTCATTTCGATCATCGGCATCATTCTGCTGATCGGCATCGTGAAGAAAAACGCGATCATGATGATCGACTTCGCCCTGGTGGCGGAACGCGAGGAAGGCAAGCCGCCGCGTGAGGCGATCCACCAGGCCTGCCTGCTGCGCTTCCGGCCGATCCTGATGACGACGATGGCCGCGCTGCTGGGCGCGCTGCCGCTGATGCTGGGCAACGGCACCGGGTCGGAACTGCGCCGGCCGCTGGGCGTGGCCATCGTCGGCGGCCTGATCGTCAGCCAGGTGCTGACGCTGTTTACCACCCCGGTGATCTACCTGATGTTCGATCGCCTCGCGGTGCGGCTGCGCGGCCACCAGGGCGGCACGCCCGATGCGAGCCCGTCCGCCCCGAGTGCGGCCGAATGAACATTTCGGCGCCCTTTATCGCGCGTCCGGTCGCTACCACGCTGCTGACGATCGGCATCGCGCTGGCCGGCATCTTCGCCTTTTTCAAGCTGCCGGTGTCGCCGCTGCCGCAGGTGGATTTCCCGACGATCTCGGTGCAGGCGCAATTGCCCGGCGCCAGCCCGGACACCGTCGCCACCAGCGTCGCCGCGCCGCTGGAGCGTCACCTCGGGCAGATCGCCGACGTGACCGAAATGACCTCCACCAGTTCGGTGGGCCAGGTGCGGATTGTACTGCAATTCGGCCTCAACCGCGACATCAACGGCGCCGCGCGCGACGTGGAGGCGGCAATCAATGCCGCTCGGGCTGATCTGCCGACCAGTCTGCGCAGCAATCCGACGTATCGGAAAGTCAACCCGGCGGACGCGCCGATCCTGATCCTGGCGCTGACCTCGCAGACGCTGACGCGCGGCCAGATGTACGATGCGGCGACCAACGTGCTGTCGCAGAAACTGTCGCAGGTCGATGGCATCGGCCAGGTCATGATCGGCGGTGCGGCGCTACCGGCGGTGCGGGTCGAGCTGAACCCGACCGCGTTGTTCAAATACGGCATCGGGCTGGAGGACGTGCGCGCGGCCCTGGCGTCGGCCAATGCCAACAGCCCGAAGGGCTCCATCGATACCGACTCGTTGCACTATCAGCTCTACACCAACGATCAGGCCACCCATGCAGCGGACTACAAGCCGCTGGTCATCGCCTACCGCAACGGCGCCGCGGTGCGGCTGTCCGACATGGCGGAGGTGCAGGATTCGGTCGAGAACCTGCGCAATGCCGGCTTGTCGCAAGGCAAGCCGGCGGTGCTGGTCATCCTGTTCCGCCAGCCCGGCGCCAACATCATTTCCACCGTGGACAACGTGAAGGCGGCAATCCCGCAGTTGATGGCGGCGCTGCCACGGGACATGGATCTGCTGGTCGCCAACGACCGCACCACCACCATCCGGGCGAGTCTGCACGACACCGAAATGACGCTGCTGATCGCCGTCGGGCTGGTGACCCTGGTGGTGTTCCTGTTCCTGCGTAGCGCCCGAGCGACGATCATCCCGGCGGTGGCGGTGCCGGTTTCGATCATCGGCACGTTCGGGATGATGTACCTGCTGGGCTACAGCCTGGACAACCTGTCGCTGATGGCGCTGACGGTCGCCACCGGTTTCGTCGTCGACGACGCGATCGTGGTGCTGGAAAACATCTCCCGCCACATGGAAGAGGGCATGCCCCGTGTGCAGGCGGCCCTGATCGGTGCCAAGGAGGTCGGCTTCACCGTCGTATCGATCAGTATCTCCTTGATCGCGGTGTTCCTGCCGATCCTGTTGATGGGCGGAATCGTCGGACGGTTCTTCCAGGAATTCGCGAACACGCTGTCGCTGGCGATCCTGGTTTCGCTGGCGATCTCCCTGACCACGACGCCGATGATGTGCGCGCTGTTCCTGAAGCCGCCCGACAAGACGAAGCCGAAGCGGCGGACGCTGTTCGACCGGGCGCAGGCGCTGTACGGGCGGACACTGGTCTGGTCGCTGCGCCATCCCTTGCTGGTCATGCTGGTGCTGCTGGTCACCGTGGGGCTGAACGTCGCGTTGTTCATCATCGTGCCAAAGGGGTTCTTTCCGGAGCAGGATACCGGCCGCATGATGGGGGGTCTGCAGGCCGATCAGAGCATCTCTTTCCAGGCGATGCGGCAGAAGCTGGCGCAACTGTCCAGCATCGTCCAGCATGACCCGGCGGTGCAGACCGTGGTCGGGTTCACAGGCACCGGCGGCGGCGGTGGCGCCGGCACTACCAACACCGGTTCGGTTTACGTGGCGCTGAAGCCGATCAACGAACGTGACGGCATCGACATGGTCATGAGCCGGCTGCGCCGCAAGCTGGCGGTGGTGCCCGGCGCCAGGCTGTTCCTGGTCCCGGTGCAGGATTTCCGCGTCGGCGGGCGGTCCAGCAACGCCGCGTACCAGTTCACCCTGCAGGCCGACAGCGCATCGGAGCTGTACGAGTGGGCGCCCAAGCTGCTCGCGGTGCTGGAGCACAACCCTGTGCTGCGCGACGTCAATTCGGATCAGCAGCAAAAGGGCCTGGAAACCGACCTGTTGATCGATCGCGCAACCGCCAGCCGGCTGGGGATCAACGCCAGCCAGATCGACAACACGCTGTACGATGCGTTCGGACAACGCCAGGTCTCCACCATCTACAGCGCACAGAATCAGTACCACGTCGTCATGGAAGTGGCGCCACGCTACTGGCAGAGCCCGCAGACGCTGAAGGATATCTACATTAGCACCTCGGGCGGCACGGCGTCAGGGACAGAAACCACGAACGCCGTTGTGGGAACCGTCGTGGGCAAGAACACAACCACCACGACGACCGCCGCGACCATCGCGGCCAGCTCCGCCCGCAACGCCGCAACCAATGCGCTGGCGAATGTCGGCAACGGCACGGCATCGTCCGCCGCCGCGGTCAGTACCAGCCAGGAAACGATGATCCCGCTGTCCGCCATCAGCCACTTCGGGCCCGGGAACACGCCGCTGGCGGTGAATCACCAGGGCCCCTTCGTCGCCAGCACGATCTCCTTCAACCTTGCCCCCGGCAAGTCGCTCAGCGACGCCACGGCGGCCGTTGATGAGGCGATGCGGAACATAAGGATGCCGGCCTCGATCCATGGCTCCTTCGCGGGAACCGCTCGGGTGTTCCAGCAATCCCTGGCAAACGAGCCGGTGCTGATCGCGGCCGCGCTGATCGCTGTCTATATCGTTCTGGGTGTGCTGTATGAGAGCTACATCCATCCCATCACCATCATCTCCACCCTGCCCTCGGCCGGCGTCGGCGCGGTGCTCGCCCTGATCCTGTTCAACACCGAATTCAGTATCATCGCGCTGATTGGCGTGATCCTGCTGATCGGCATCGTCAAGAAGAATGCCATCATGATGATCGACTTCGCACTGGACGCAGAACGAACGCGCGGACTGGATCCGCGTGACGCGATCTTCCAGGCCTGCCTGATGCGCTTCCGCCCGATCATGATGACCACGAGTGCGGCGATGCTGGGGGCCCTGCCCTTGGCGCTCAGCATCGGCAGCGGCGGCGAACTGCGTCAGCCGCTGGGGATTTCCATCGTCGGCGGGCTGATGGTGAGCCAGGTGCTGACGCTCTACACCACGCCGGTCGTCTACCTGTACCTGGATCGCCTCCGGCTGTTTTCGAAGCGGCAATGGCAGCGTGCCTTTCCCGACACCGCGACGCCGGAGGCTGCCGAGTAATGCGCTACGTCTGGCTTTGCGTGATCCTGGCCGGTTGCACGGTCGGGCCCGACTATAAACGTCCCGCCGCGCCGACGGCGGTGGCGTTCAAGGAACTCGCGGGATGGAAGATCAGCCAGCCCGCGGACGCGATGGACAAGGGCGCGTGGTGGTCGGTGTATCACGACCCGGAACTCGACCGTCTGGAACGCATGGTCAACGTGTCCAACCAGACGGTAAAGGCGTTCGAGGCGCAGTATCGCGGCGCCGTCGCCCTGGTCGCCGAGGCGCGCGCCGGCTTTTTCCCGACCGTCAGCGTCGCGCCACAGGTCACCCGCAGTGGGACCAGCGGCGGCGGTACGTCCTCGGTCCAGACCACCGCCGGCTCCTCGGTTGTCACCGGCGGGGGTGGCAGCAGTGGCGGCAACCGCACGATCTACAGTGTCACCGGCACCGTTGCGTGGGACCCCGACATCTGGGGCCGCATCCGCCGCCAGGTCGAAAGCAACAAGGCCGCGGCCCAGGTCAGCGCGGCCGATCTGGCGAACGCGCAACTGTCGGCGCAAGCGACGCTGGCGACCGATTATTTTGACTTGCGGGCCGAGGATTCGCTCACCCAGTTGCTGACCGAAACCGTCGCCGCGTACCAGCGGGCGATGCAGATCACCGAGAATCAGTATCGTGCGGGCACCACGGCCAGCATCGATTACGTAACGGCACTGGCACAGCTGCAGTCGACCCAGGCGCAACTGGTCGGGGTCGGGGTGCAGCGGCAGCAATTCGAGCATGCGATCGCCATGCTGACCGGACATGCCCCCGCCGAAATTACCATCGCGCCCGCGCCGCTGGCGACCGCCGTGCCGGTCATACCGCCCGGCCTGCCCTCGGCGCTGCTGGAGCGTCGTCCTGACATCGCCGCGGCGGAGCGGGCGATGCAGGAAGAAAATGCGCTGATCGGCGTGCAGATCGCCGCCTATTACCCGGATATATCGCTTTCGACCGTGGGCGGCTTCGTCGGCACCCCGCTGTCGCAGTTGTTCACGACCAGCAATGAGATCTGGTCGCTGGGGGCGTCGGCGTCGCAAACCCTGTTCGAGGGCGGGCTACGCAGCGCGTCCGTGGCCGCGGCGCGCGCCAGCTATGACGCGTCGGTGGCGACCTACCGCCAGACCGTGCTGACGGCATTCCAGGGGGTGGAGGATTCGCTGTCCAGCCTGCGCATTCTGGAACTCCAGGCCGCGGCGGAGACCACCGCTGTTGCCTCCACCAGCAAGGCGGTGGACGCGACACTCAACCAGTATAAAGCCGGAACCGTTCCCTACACCAGCGTGATCACCGAACAGACCCTGCTGCTGTCGGACCAACAAGCGTTGCTGGCCATACAGCAGAGCCGGCTGGTGGCGAGCGTGGCGCTGATCGAGGCGCTGGGCGGCGGATGGACGACCGGGGATCTACCGCGGAAGATCGTCACACCCAACCCGTTGATCCCGTAATGTTGCGATCGTCCGGCTTGCTTTTGCCGGCGTTCGCGCGGAGCATTCGAATTAAGGAGAAGCAAGGTGCAAGCTATCACGAAGCGAACCGGTCTCATTGGCGTTTTTGCCGCGTTGGCCGCGACCGTTGCCTTACCACCCAACGCGGTCGCGCGCACTGCGGAGGCCTGCCAGACGATCACCCGCCAACAGGTCATTGGGCTGTTCGACCGGTGGAACCAGGCGCTTGCCACGCGAAAGGTGGACCAGGTGGTCGCCACCTACGCGCCCGACGCCACGCTGCTGCCGACGGTGCAGAATGGCCCGCTGATCGGACGGGAGGCAATCGGGGGGTATTTCGCGCACTTCGTCACGTTGTCGCCGCAGGCCAAGGTCGAGACCCGGGTGATCCATACCGGGTGCAATATCGCTTATGACATCGGCCTTTACACATTCACGGTGGATGGCGACCAGCCGAATACCCGCAAGCTGGAAAAGGCGCGCTATACGTTCATCTACGCGCCGGTGCACGGGAAATGGCTGATCGTGCATCATCATTCGTCGTCGCTTCCGGTCCCCTCGCCGTAGTCGTGCCGGCTTATCCGCCGCCACAAGCCGATCGCGTCGCTGGTGGCCTCGCCGAGGGCTGTGTTGTCGAAGATGCACCAGCTTTCCTGGGCGGTGTTGGCGGTTAGCCGCATCAGATTGGCAGTCTCGTCGAGACGTTCCGCACTGTAGGCGGAATAGTACATGCGCGGCGAGCCGTGCAGCCGGCGATATTCCAGTCCGGACCAGCCGCCGGGGCGACATGCGACGGGCGCCGGGGCGGGATCGGCCGCGGCGCGGGCGATTTCGTGCGCCGAGAGCAATGCCTCGGCGGGGGCGGTGAACCAGGATGCATGGCGCGGCTCGCAGACGACGAGGCCGTCGAAATGCGCGCGGAACGCATCGAAGAATGCGCCGGCGACGGAAGGGTCGAAGCGCAGGCTGGGCGGCAGTTGCACGAGAAGCGGACCGCGTCTGTCGCCCAGTGCCGCGACTTCGGAGAGGAAGCGGTCGAGCACGTCGGTGGCGGACACGAGTTTGCGGACGTGGGTGATTTCGCGCGGAATCTTGACCGCGAAACGAAAATCCGGCGGGACGCTGGCGGCCCAGCGCGCATAGGTGGCGGGTTGATGCGGGCGGTAGAAAGAGGAGTTGATTTCCACCGCGTGCATCCGCCGCGCGTAGCGGTGAAGGTGGGTGCCATCGGCGGGAAATCCAGCGGCATGCTGTTTGGGGATGGTCCAGCCCGCGGTGCCGATCCTGATCAATGGTCCTCCCCCGGGCTGCCGCCCGTTCGCATTGTTGTGGTCTGCTTCGCCCGTGTCCGCCGGTCGGGCCACGGGTGACGCCGGCCGCCCTGCCCGGCTACGCTCCCCGGCATGACGGACCGAAAACACCATCGAATGCAAAAGCCGATCCCCGTCGGACGAGAGGAATTTGGGTTGTGGAAGCTGGGCGTGCAGCGCTTCGACCTGCGCGACCCCTATCACCTGGCGATCAGCCTTCCGTGGTTCGGCTTTGTCGCCGTGATGATCGGGATCTGGCTGGCGATCAATGTGATCTTCGCCCTTCTCTATGTCATCAGCCCCGGCGACATCGCCAATGCCCGGCCCGGATCGTTCGGCGACGTCTTCTTTTTCAGCATCGAAACACTGGCGACCGTGGGCTACGGCGTAATGGCGCCGGCCAGTTTGTATGGCCATATCGTTTCGGCGGCGGAGATCGTGGCCGGTACCGCGTTCACGGCGATCGTCACCGGCCTGCTATTCGTCCGATTTTCTCGCCCCAAGGCAAAGATCCTCTATGCCGACGATGCCGTGGTCACCAGGCGCAACGGCACGCCGACGTTGATGCTGCGGCTCGCCAATGCACGCATATCGCTCCTGACCGGCACCAACGTCCGGCTGTTCGTGCTGCTGGCGGAGCGCACCACCGAGGGGGCGATCTTTCGGCGCGTCCGCGATCTGCCGTTGCTGCAGTCACACCTGCCGATTTTCGCCATGCCGTGGACGCTGATCCATGTGATCGACCAGAGCAGCCCGCTGCATGGCTATGATGCGGATACCCTGGCCGCGTCCGACGCCAGGATCATCGTGACCGTCGAGGCACGCGACCAGGCGCTGGCGGCGACGGTGCAGGATGTGAAGAGCTATACCCCCGCCCATGTCCGGTTCGGCATGCATTTCGCCGACGCCGTGATGCAGGACGAGAGGGGCAATTCCACCGCCGACCTGTCCCGCATCAGCCTGCTGGAGTCGGACAGCTTCAGTTCGTGATTCATTACTGTAGCTAAAACGCAACACAGGCCCGGCATGGTCTGGCTCGATTGATCTACATCAACGCTGTTTCCTGTACGCAATACTCTTCTCCGCCCGACCGGCACAGTGCCGGGATTATGAAGCGTTCGAGCCGTTCGCGGTTCGGCGCGAGGAGAGAGAATGAAACGGGTCCTATTCGCCGGCACGATGTTGAGCGCGTTGGCATTCGGCTTCACTGCGAACGCACAAAGCCCGCTGGACATGAATGCGCCGCTGGTCGGCAAGCAGGCCGGCACGTTCATGGTCCGGGCCCGCGCGATCGGCGTGATCCCCGAGAACAATTCCAGTTCCATTTCGGTGATCGGCGGGCATGTAGACGCGACCGCGCAAGCGGCACCGGAACTCGACTTGTCCTACTTCCTGACCGACAATATCGCCTTCGAGTTGATCGCCGCGACCACGCGGCACGAGGTGTCGGCGTCCGGTAGCAGCCTGGCGCAGGGCGGCAAGGTCGATGTCGGCAGCGTATGGGCGCTGCCGCCGTCACTGACGGTGCAATACCATTTCCTGCCGCACGCCGCGTTCAGCCCGTATGTCGGTGTCGGTTTTGACCTGATGGTCTTCTATGGCGCGCAGCCCGCCGGACCGGCTGTCACGCATGTGAGTTTCGGCAACAATGTCGGCCCGGTGATACAGGCGGGTATCGACTATAACGTCTCCGGCCACTGGTTCGCCAACTTCGACGTGAAGCAGATTTTCGTCAACACCGATGCGCATGTCGATGCTTTGGGCACGACGGTGAAGGCACACACCGCGCTCGATCCGCTGGTGATCGGTATGGGTATCGGCTACCGCTTCTGACTGAAGCGGGCCCCGGGGGCTTCGCGCCCAGGCTGGATACTCAAGCGGGCGCCTGGTCACGCCAGGCGCTGCCAGGCCAGCATCAGCAGCAAGATCGCGTTCAGGACCATCAGAACCGGCCCCGCTTGCGTCACTGCTTGGTTCCACCGCCGGCCGGCCGCATGCCCGGCAACACCGATCATCATCAGGATCGGCGCGGTTCCGAGGCCGAACGCGAGCATCGAAGCCGCCCCCATCGCGGGGCGGGCAGACGACGCAGCGGCGGCCATCGCGGCGTAAAGAAAGCCGCAGGGCAGAAACCCCAGCGCGCCGCCAAGGACGTATTCGCCGAACAACGAGCCGCGCGGGATCCGCCGGGTGACCGCGGCAATCCGCTTGCCCCAGAACCGGGGCGCCCGATCGATGACGCCCATCGCCGGCAGAAAGCGGCGGGCGGCCTGCGCCAGGAACAGCAACGCGGCGACCGCCAGCAGTGCGGCCGAGAAATCCCTGAACCACGGACGCTGCCCGACGACCGCCGCCGAACCGGCCGCCAGTGCACCCAGGCCCGCATAGGTTGTCAACCGCCCCAGGTGATAGGGAAGTAATAAGCCGTTACCGATACGCTGCAATTCGCACAGCCGTTCGATGGGTAGCCGGACCATACGCTCCGACACCCGGCCAAGAATGAATCCGCCGCACATCGGACCGCAATGTACCACGCTCCCGGCCGCGCCGGCGGCAAACAACCCGACCAGCATTCCGTCCTGCAGCGCACTCCCGGATGTGCACAGCCCGCCCAGCCAACGGAGACTTTCCATCATCACCCAGCGGTGCCCGATGGCGCGCCGGGCCGCATTGATGTGGATCAATGTTAATTCATCGTCGCCGTCGCATGTTTGCCTCCGCCGCACAGGAGAGAGTGCTGATGGAAAGCAACGTGGGTGACTTCATCGTCGGGCTGATGATGGCCGTATTCGGCCTGATCGGCCTCTTTCTCGTCGCCGGCGCCGCCGATGCCGAGATGTATGTATTCGGACTCGCATTGAGCGGGTTTGCTGTTTGTTTCAACTTTGGCCTGCTGAAGAGCCATTACGATCGGCACGACGAAGCAAGGGCCGCTGCACGGGTCCGTTCCCATGTCTGACACCGTTATGGCCGACAGGGCCGTCATGTATCCGGTCGTGTATCCGGTCGTGTATCCCGTCGTGTATAATGACGCCGTGGTGAAGAAATTCGTCATCGCCACGATGTTCTGGGGCGTCGTCGCCTTTCTCGTCGGGGTTTATATCGCCGCCGAACTGGCGTGGCCGTCGCTCAACCTTGGGCTCTCGTTCACCAATTTTGGCCGACTGCGCCAGGTCCACACCTCCGCGGCGATCTTCGCGTTCGGCGGATCGGCGCTGCTGGGCACGTCGATGTATATCGTGCAGCGCACCTGCCGAGCACGGCTGTTCGGCGGGGAGGCGTTGGCGAACTTCGTCTTCTGGGGATATCAGTTCTTCATCGTCATGGCGGCGCTCAGCTACGTCATGGGATTCAGCCAGGGGAAGGAATATGCCGAACCGGAATGGCATATCGACCTGTGGCTGACGATCGTCTGGGTTTGCTACCTGCTGATCTTTCTGGGCACCATTCTCAAACGAACCGAACCGCATATCTATGTGGCGAACTGGTTCTTGCTGGCGTTCATCGTGACCATCGCGGTCCTGCACATCGTCAATAACGCGGCGATCCCGATCTCGATTTACGCCGCGGACAGCTATTCGGCCTATTCGGGTGTGCAGGATGCGCTGGTGCAATGGTGGTATGGCCACAACGCGGTCGGCTTCTTCCTGACCGCGGGCTTCCTGGGCATGATGTACTACTTCATCCCGAAGGCGGCAGGGCGGCCGGTTTACTCTTACCGGCTGTCGATCGTCCACTTCTGGACTCTGGTCTTCATGTATATCTGGGCCGGCCCGCACCACCTGCACTGGACCGCGCTGCCGGACTGGACGCAGACGCTGGGCATGGCATTCTCCATCATGCTGTGGATGCCGTCCTGGGGCGGCATGATAAACGGCATCATGACCCTGTCCGGCGCCTGGGATAAGCTGCGGACGGATCCCGGGCTGCGCTTCTCGGTCACCGCCGTGGGTTTTTACGGCATGGCGACGTTCGAGGGGCCGGTAATGTCGGTGCGCGAGGTAAACGCCCTCTCGCACTATACCGACTGGGGTATCGGCCATGTCCATTCCGGTGCGCTGGGCTGGGTGGCGTTCATCACCTTCGGCGCGATGTATTACCTGGTGCCGGTGCTCTGGGGCCGTAAAGCGTTGTATTCGGTCCGCCTCGCGTCCTGGCACTACTGGATCGCGACGATGGGCATCGTCCTCTATATCGTTTCGATGTGGGTCGCTGGCATCATGGAAGGCCTGATGTGGCGCGCCTACGACAAGTTCGGGTTCCTGCAATACTCTTTCGTCGAATCGGTCGTCGCGGTGCACCCGTTCATGGTGATCCGCCTGTTGGGCGGCGTGCTCTTCCTGATCGGCGCGTTGATCGCGGTCTACAACATGATCCGAACCGTCACCAGCCCAACCACGGCGCTCCCGCGCCGAGGCCTCGTCGCTTCGCCCGTGTTGCCCGCTCTTGGCGTGGCAGGAGCCTGAGACAATGTTCATCCGTCACGAATTCTTCGAGAAGAACGCGATTTTCCTGCTGATTGGCACCCTGGTGACGGTGGCGATCGGCGGGATCGTGGAAATCGTGCCTTTGTTTACAATTGAAACAACCGTCGAACATGTGGAAGGCATGCGACCCTACAGCCCGCTGGAACTGCGCGGGCGCGACATCTATGTGCGGGAAGGCTGCTATGTGTGTCACAGCCAGCAGATCCGCACGCTGCGCGATGAAGTGGAACGCTATGGCCATTACTCCATCGCGGCGGAAAGCATGTATGACCATCCGTTCCAGTGGGGATCGAAGCGGATCGGTCCCGACCTGGCGCGGGTGGGCGGCAAATACTCCAGCGACTGGCACTATGCGCACCTGACGAATGCCCAGGCCGTGGTGCCCGAGTCATTGATGCCGCACTACGCGTTTTTGGCGGAAACACCGCTCGACACCGATGACATTCAGGCGCGGATGCGGGCCCTGCGGATCGTCGGCGTGCCCTATACCGACGCGGAAATCGCCAACGCCAAGGCCGATCTTGCGGCGCAGGCCGATCCCGGCGCCGACAGCACCAAGCTGCTGGCGCGCTACCCCAAGGCCAACGTGGTGCCCGGTGACGGACACACGGTCACCGAAGCCGACGCCCTTGTCGCCTACCTGCAGATGCTCGGCACGCTGGTGAACTTCGCCGACACCAACACGGAAAGGCTGCAGCAATGAGCATCGCGCTCTGGCTTGAACATTATTTGGTCGTGGTGATGGCCGTGCTGTTCGTCGGGATCGTTGCGACCACCTTCTGGCCGGGGCGCAAGGCAGCCATCGAGCAGCAAGGCCGCATTCCATTCGAGGATGACGTGTAGTGCCAACCAAGATCGAAAAGGACGCCGTGTCCGGGCGGGAAACGACCGGGCACGAATGGGACGGCATCCGGGAACTGGATACCCCGACGCCGAAATGGTGGCTGTATGTATTCCTGGCGACCATCGTCTGGGGCGCTGGCATGTTCGTGCTGTATCCGTCGATTCCCTATGGCACGGGCTATTTCCATGGGCTGCTGGGGTATTCGCAGCGCGCCATGGTCGATGCCGAGGTGGGCAAGCTGGTGGCGCAACGGAAGGGCGCGATGGACAGGATCGCGGCGATGTCGTTTGACGCCATCAAGGCCGATCCGGCGTTGATGGAGGTCGCGCTGACCAGCGGCCGCATCACCTTCGCGGAAAACTGCCAGCCCTGCCACGGGCCGGGCGGCGGCGGCAATCCGGGCTATCCTGCGCTGGCGGCGGGCGCCTGGATCTGGGGCGGCACGCTGGACCAGATCCAGCAGACCATCACGCACGGCATCCGCAGCGCCGACCCGGATACCCGGCAGAGCGCGATGCCGCGGTTCGGCGCCGACGGCATGCTGAAGCCGGCGGAGATCGATGCGGTCGCGGACTATGTGCAGGCGACGTTCTACGGCCATCCCACCGCCGCTCAGGACGTGTCGGCGGGTGCGAAGATCTTTGCCGACAACTGCGTGGCCTGTCATGGCGACAAGGGCCAGGGCAACCGTGAG
>DATARX010000032.1:0-11395 GCA_036263955.1 Rhodopila sp. | reverse complement strand
GGAGGTCAGGCAGTGGACGACGACGGGTTTGGTTTTTACCGCGAAGGCGCGGGCGATGCCGTCGGCGATTTCGGACTCTTCCCGAATTGTGATGCCCTCGGCGCCGAACGACCTTGCCCAGGCGGCGAAGTCGGGGTTGGTGAGGCGGGTGGCGTCCATGAATTTCCGATCCGGGTAGCGCACGTAGCTGTGCATGCCGATCGTGCCGTACATGGAATTGTCGGAGATGATGACGATCGGATTGCCGCCGTACTGGCAGGCAGTGGCGATTTCGTTGCCCATCATCAACGCGCCACCGTCGCCCATGAAGGCGACGACCTGCTTGCCGGGGCGGCGCAGGCAGCCGGCAACGGCCATCGGCATGCCGGAACCCATGGCGCCGACGACGGAGGACAGGAATTCCTGGCCGGGCCTGAAGCCGATGTAGCGGTGGATGTACGATCCGAAATTGCCGGCGTCGGAGGTGATGACGGCGTCGTCGGCGAGGTGTTTGTCGATCTCACAGACGATGGCGGCGAAGTTGATACCATCCGAGGTGGGCTCCCAGGTTTTTTCCAGCAGGGAGCGGTGGATTTTGTGCAGGCCGTCGACCCAGCCGCGGCGTTTCGGTGCGTCCGGCGGGGTTTGCAGCGCGAGCAAACCCTTGATCACTTCGTACGGGTCGCAGGGCATGCCGAGGTCGGCGCGCCAGACGCGGCCGACTTCGTTGGCGTCGGGCCAGATGTGGACCAGCGGGAGCTGCGGCTGGGGGGCGGCGGGGAAGGTGTAGGACTGGGTGACGGTGTCGGTCAGGCGCTCGCCCAGGGCGACGATCAGGTCGGCTTTTTTCATTTCGCCGATGAGCGCGGGGGGGACGCGGATGCCCATGTAGCCGCCGTAGTTCGGATGGCGGGCGTCGAACAGTTGCGGGCGGCGATGGGTGGGGTTGATCGGCAGGACCCATTCCTCGGCCAGGCGTTGCAGGTCGGCGTAGACACGCTTGTCGTGCAGGCTGTCATGCAG
The DNA here is from genome assembly GCA_036263955.1 of Rhodopila sp. Classification (GTDB taxonomy): domain Bacteria; phylum Pseudomonadota; class Alphaproteobacteria; order Acetobacterales; family Acetobacteraceae; genus Rhodopila. The sequence goes on along the minus strand of DATARX010000032.1, from coordinate 10,393 downwards.
CAGGGCGCCGCCGGCCAGGATCAGGGGACGTTCGGCCTTGGCGAGCATGGCGGCGAGGCGCTGCAGGTCCTCGGTGCGCGGGCCGGCGATGACGCGGGGGCGCGGATGGTTGAGTTCGGCGTCGGTGGATTCGTCGAAGATGTCTTCCGGGAGAATGACCGCGACCGGGCCGGGCGTGCCGCTTTCCGCGAGGTGGAAGGCGCGGGCGATGGCTTCGGAGGCTTGTTCGGGTTCGTTGACCTCGATCACCGATTTGGTGATGTCGGACAGGAGTTTGGAATAGTTTTGTTCCTGCAACGCCAGGCGACCGAAATCCTTGCGCTCGACCTGGCCGACCAGCATCACCATGGGGGTGGCGTCGTGGTAGGCGGAGTGGAGCGAGACCATGGCGTTGGACAGGCCGGGGCCGCGGGACACGATGCAGACGCCGGCGCGGTTGCGCAGGCGGCCGTCGGCGACGGCCATGAACCCTGCCCCGCCCTCATGCCGGCAGACGATCATTCGGATCGAGTTGCGTTCGGTGAGGACACTGGTGAGGCCGACGTAGCTTTCGCCGGGGACGCAGAAGATCTGGTCGACGTCGTGGGCTTCGAGGCTGTCCGCGAGCAGGCGGGCGACGGTTGTCGTGGTCATCTTGGGTGCGTCTCCGGTTGCGGGGGCGGCCGGCAATTCGGTTCGCTGACAGTGTTCCCCGGTAGGTGTGTTATACGTCTGGCGTTTTGCTCCGGACAAGGCCAGGGCACCGGAGGGACAGGATGCTGGGGTCCCCGGCGCATGTCGATACGTTCGCGCGCAACCGGTTGCCGCCGGCGGGGCAACGGCCGGCGCGCTGCCCGGCGCGTTTATGCGGGCCGTCGGGCGCGGCGAGACCGGCCGCGACCGCATGGGCTCGGCCGCCGGGTCTAGTTACGTATGCACCGATATCTCTCGGGCTCGGGATTCGCCGCTGCTGTGGTGGACGAGGACCGGTGCGCCGGCCCTGGCAAGGGCGAGCGCGGTGGCACGGCCGATGCCGCGCGAGGCACCGGTGACGAGGGCGGGTTTGCCTGAGAGACCGGTCATGACGTGGGTTCCTTGCATGTGGGGTCAGCCGGCGGTTTTGCCGCCGTCGACGGTCCAGATCTGGCCCGTTACGAACGAGGCATCGTCGGAGGCGAGAAAGACGATGGCGCGGGCGACCTCCCGCGGCTCGCCGATGCGACCGAGGGGAACGCCGGATGCGAGGGCGGCTTTGCGTTCGGCGGTACCGGTGAAGCGGTTGAGCATTCCGGTGTCGGTCGGTCCGGGAGCAACGGCGTTGACGCGGACGCCACTTGGGGCCGCTTCCAGGGCGGCGGATTTGGTCATGCCTTCGACGGCATGCTTGCTGCCGGCGTAGACCGCGGCGCCGCGTGCGCCCTCATGCCCGTAGGTGGAGGCGATGTTGACGATGCTGCCTTTGCCCTGCGCCTGCATGATGCGCAGTTCGTGCTTCATGCTGAGGAGGGTGCCGAGGACGTTGGTGTCGAAGGTGGCGGCGTAGCTTTCGGCGGTCTGTTCCGTCACCGGACCGGGTTTGCCTTCGGTGCCGGCGTTGTTGACGGCGGCATCCAACCGGCCGAAGCGGGCGACGCCCTGGTCGACCAGGGCGCGCACGTCGTCTTCGCGGCGGACGTCGGCGGCGATGAATTCGACCTCGGCGCCGGCGGCGCGGAGTTCCGCGGCCAAGGCCTGGCCGGCGGCCTGGTGGCGGCCGGCGACGACGACGTTGTATCCCTGTTGGGCAAAGGCGATCGCCGCTTCGCGCCCGATGCCGGTCAGCGCGCCGGTGACCAGGGCTGTTTGCGTGCTCATAACGGGGGTCCTTGGGTTGTTGATCGTGGCGGAGAGGTAGGTCCGGATGGCGGCTGGGAAAAAGACTTTGTAGGCTGCGGGGTATACTTGCAGGGCATGGCCAAAGGGGGCATCGAATGGAGCTGCGGCATCTCCGCTATTTTGTTGCGGTGGCGGAGGCGGGCAGCCTGACGGTTGCGGCAGAGCAGAGGTTGCATACGGCGCAGCCTTCGCTCAGCCGGCAGATCCGAGACCTGGAGATCGAGGTCGGGGCGGAGCTACTGACGCGCGGCGTTCGGGGGGTGGCGTTGACGGCGGCGGGGCGGGTGTTCCTGGATCACGCCCGGCTGGTGCTGGCGCAGGTGGAGGCGGCGGGGGAGGCCGCCCGGCGCGTGGCGCACTCCGCGAACACGGTGTTTTCCGTTGGTTTCCTGACCGGGCACGAGCTGGAATGGCTGCCTGGGGCGATGCATGTCTTGCGCGAAGAACTGCCGAATATCGAGGTAAATATTTCCAGCAAGTATTCACCGGCGCTTGCCGACGGTCTTTTGCGCGGCAAGCTGGATGTGGCGTTTCTTCGGCGTGAAGAGAATATGCCTGACCTGGACTACAGGGTCTTGCGGGCGGAACCTCTGATCGTGGTGTTGCCGAGCGATCATCGGCTGGTTGGGCGGGAGGCGGTCGATGTGCGGGACCTGGCGGGCGAGACGTTTATCGGGATGTCGGATACGGCGCCGGTTTTGCGGCTGGTTATCCAGGAGTTCCTGAAACGATCCGGGATGGATCTTGTTGCCGCGCATGAGGTGGATTTTCTGTCGATGGCGATATCGTTGGTGGCGTCGATGCGCGGGGTGGCGCTGCTGCCGGCCTATGCCTTGAACTTCCTTCCCTGGTCAGTCGTCGGCCGCCCGTTGGCGGGAGAGGCGCCGACGATCGACCTGGTGCTGGGCTATCATCGGGCGAACGCGTCGCCGGTGCTGCGGCTGTTTCTTTCGAAGGTGGATGAAATGATCGCGCTGGTGTCGAAAGGGGGTGGGACAGGCTAGCTCGGATCGGCCTGGGATCGGAGCATTTCGGTGGTTCGCGGGTCTGGTCTGGCATCGAAATATTTTTGCAGCGCGGCGCGGAAGGCAGGTTCCCGCGGGCGGGCCAGGGCGAACAGGGTCATGGACGAATGGAACTTCATGTCGTCGGGGCTGCCGAAGATCTGGTGGATGGAGAGGCCGGCGAGGCGGTTCACCACCTCGGTCAGGGCGATCAACCGGGGGCCGAGGTAAGGGTGATCGAGGTAGGCCTGGGCTTCGGCCAGGGTGCTGATCGCATAGCGTTGCGCCATGGGGCTGTGGCCGAGTCCGGCAAGTTGGGGGAAGACGAACCACATCCAGTGGGTGCATTTTTTGCCCTCGGTCAGTTCCCGGAGCACGCTGGCCATGACCGGTTGCTGGGCGTCCACGAAGCGGTCCAGATCGAATTGGGTGGTCATTTTCCTGGGCGCCTGGGTTTGCGGTTCGCGGTTGGGAGGCTTAGGCCTGGGGCGGTTGGCCGGGGCTGGGAATCGGGTCGGTCGGGCTGGGTACCTCCGGTGGTGGGGTATCCTGGCCGGGACCTGGCAGTTCCGGTGGCAGCGGCTGGGGTTCGATGGCCATTGGACGTTCCTTTTCGGCGGCTTGTCGATGAGGAACGAGTGGGGAGCGGTTTGGTTCGGTGGTGCGCAACCGACACGTGACCCGAACGGCCCTGGCTGCTAGACCATCTCCGGGCTGACCATACAGCCTGGAAATGGTCTACCTCTTTGTTTGGTCACATGATTCACACGCTTCGGACAGTCTGCCCAGCGTGATCATGCTCTAAAGGGCGAGTATGCTGAAAAGATTCTACATGCGCGTGATGGCGCTGGCTGGCTCCCGTCATGCGGCCTGGTGGCTGGCGCTGATCGCGTTTGCCGAGAGCAGCTTTTTCCCGATTCCGCCGGATGCCCTGCTGGTGCCGATGGCGCTGGCGCGGCCGCGGGCGGCGTGGCGGTTCGCGGCGATCTGCACCGTGGCGAGCGTGGTGGGCGGGGCGTTGGGGTATCTGATCGGGTTCGCCGTGTTCGACCAGGTGGCGCAGCCGATTTTGCAGCTTTACGGGTATGGGGCGGCTTATGCGGCGTTCCAGGCGAAGTTTCAGGAATACGGGTTGTGGATCATTCTGATCAAGGGGCTGACGCCTATTCCTTATAAGATCGTTACTATCGCGGCGGGCGCGGCGCGGTTCGATTTCCTGACGTTCATGGGTGCGAGTTTGCTGACGCGGGGGGCACGGTTTTTCCTGGTGGCGACTTTGTTGCACTTCTTTGGGGATTCGGTGCGGGATTTTATCGAGCGGCGGTTGACTTTGGTTACGAGTGCGCTGGCGGTTGGGGTGATCGGCGGGTTTTTGGCTTTGAAGTTTCTTTAGGGTTTTGTGGGTTTGGTTTGTTGGTTGGGGGTTGGATCGGCCTACCGATTATTGCACGGAGATGATTGAGGACGTCGAGAGGACGGAGTCGTGTTTTCGGGGCTTGATGCGAGGCCTGGTGTGGTTTTTGGGAGGGGCGAGGCGATTCCGGGCGTTATTCGGGGGTCTCGTGGAAGTGGGGGGTGCCTGGCGGGGCGGTTAGCCAGGGGACTTTGTGCGCGGTCCAGATGTGCATTGCAGGTCGGGTTCTTGGGTCTTCGTCCAGGGTGGCGACGCGCAGGATGACGTGGGGTTGGACGGGGCGTTCGGCCATCAGGTGAGATCCGCAGAGGGGGCAGAACCAGCGGTTTTTGGTGGGCGATGATGCGTAGGGGCGGACGGTTGCCTCGCCTTTCAGCCAGCGGAAGTTTTCGCGCATGACGCGGGCGGTGGAGGCAAAGGCGCTCGCATGTGCCTTGCGCCAGGTTTTACAGTGGCAACAGGTTTTACAGTGGCAATGGACGATCGGGCCATCGAGTTGTTCGACCTCGTAGGCGATCGCGCCGCATAGGCATTGTCCGTGCAGGCGCATACGAGTCCCCTTCCCTGCCGGTCAGGCTTCGGTGGTTTCGGTCAGGACGTTGTCGAGGATGGCTATCATCTGGGCGATCTCGGCATCGGTGACGTTCAGGGCGGGCATGAAACGAAGTGAGTCGGGGCGCGGGGCGTTGATCAGCAGGCCTTGGGACCGGGCGCGTTCGGCGGTGGCGGTGGCGATGTTACGCTGCAGATCCAGGGCTTGCAGGAGGCCTTTGCCGCGGACCTCGCCGCAATTGTGCTTTTGGGACAGGGTTTGCAGGTGGTTTTTCAGGGTGGCGCCGGCCTGGGTGACGTGCGCCAGGAAGTCGGGCCTGGTGATTTCTTCCATTACCGCGCAGCCGACGGCGGCCATCAGGGGGTTGCCTCCGAAGGTGCCCCCCTGGTCGCCTTGGTCGAAACAACTGACGTCCCGGTGGGCGACCAGGGCGGCCAGGGGGACGCCGCCGCCGAGACCCTTGGCCAGGGTCATGATGTCGGGGGTTATGTTGGCGTGCTGGTAGCCGAAGACGCGGCCGGTGCGGCCGATGCCGGTCTGGATTTCGTCCAGGATGAGAAGCAGGTTTTTCTCGTTCGCGAGGCTGCGGAGGTCGCGCAGGAAGGTTTCGGTGGCTTCGAAGACGCCGGCCTCGCCCTGGATCGGTTCCAGCATGATCGCGACGGTGCGGCTGGTGATCGCGGCCTTGACGGCGGTCAGGTCGTTCAGCGGGACTTTGATGAAGCCGGCGACCTTGGGTTCGAACAGGTGCTCCCACTGGGATTTGCCGGAGGCGGACATCATGGCCAGGGTGCGACCGTGGAAGCCGTGGTCCATGGTGATGATCTCGTACGCGCCGTTGCGGTGCCTGGCGCCCCATTTGCGGGCGAGCTTGACGGCGCCTTCGTTGGCCTCGGCGCCGCTGTTGGCGAGGTAGACGTGGTGCAGTCCGCTGTGTTGCGCCAACAGGTTGGACAGGCGGATCATCTGGTCGTTGTAGTAGGCGGGGCTACAGTTGATCAGGCGTTCGGCCTGTTGGGACAGCGCGCGCAGGATCGGTTCGGGGGCGTGGCCAAGGGTGTTGACGGCCCAGCCCTGGATGAAGTCGAGGTAGCGGCGACCCTCGGTGTCGGTCAGCCATGAGCCTTTGCCTTCCGTGAAGACGATGGGCGGGCGGCTGGTGATCGGCATGACGGCGTGGAATGGGTTGGTCATTGTCGGCTCCTGGGTGGTGTGGAGCGACGGGGACCCTGAACGCACGAAAGCCCCCGTCGCGATCGACGGGGGCTTTCGTGATTGGTCTACAGAACTCGCTTACAGCGCGCGCAGACGTTCCACCCCCGTTTTGGGACGGCGGCGTCGGCTTGCGGCGATGGAAGGGCGAGATGCGTTGCACATGCGGGTTAGATGCATGGTTGGGGTCGTGATGTCAATGCAGCGAAGCGCGGCAGCGCTTCGCGGACGACGCGGCCGGCGCTGGTCAGAGATTGGCTAGTTCCGTAACGGTTCGGCGCAGGACGTCGAGAAGTTTTTGGGCTTCTGGCAACGAGTCGCTATTCAATGCTGGCTCGAACTGAAAATGGGCGAGCGGATGGCGCCCTTGATGGTCGAGAGTCTCCGCGTAAGCCATCGACCAGGTCGGAAACAACCGTGTTGCCGGGGTCGTTTGCTGTAAGATCCGCAGCGCGCGATGGCGCGGATCACGGGAGATTTTCCCGAAGATCTGCAAGACTTCGCTTTTCCCGCCTTCCAGGACCTGGGCGAACCAATCGTCATTGAACGCCATGGCGCCGGTTACGCCCGCCGCGCGGTTGTTCTGCCGTGCCGACGCCAGGATTCTGCGAACTTCTGCCTCGAGTTCGGGCGGAGAACCCGTGAGGGCGCTACGGCTGCAGTAAATGAGACGGTACAAGTTGGACATGATCTGGGCGAGTCCGCAGTTCAGCACCCATCAAGCCAGAGAATGCTTAATCGCGGGTTAACGTGATCGGCCTTGCGGGTTAGCCGCCGGAGCGGTGGGCTTCGGCCAGGGCGCCTAAGCTGGCGAAGCGGAAATCGTAGCGGACTCCGGGCGATACCGGCGCGGTGGCGCCGCTGCCGGCGGCGTTTTGGCGGCGGTCGATCCAGGCGGAGACGAGACCGAGCGCGTTGGCGGGCACGTGGTCGTGGAAGAGGCTCTGGGCGACGTGCAGGATTTTTTCTTGTGATGTCCCCTGCTCTTTCAGCCGGTCGACCAGATAGTGGAAGTTGCGCAGGTCGGGTTTGTAGGAGCCGATGTCCTGGGCGGTGTAGATCGCGTCGAACGGCTCCCCCAGGCGTTGGTTTGTGGCGTGGAAACTGGCTCGGTCGACGTTGGAGAGGATCACCAGGCGGAAGTGTTGCTTCAAGTAATGAAGCGCTTCGACCGTGTCGGGGAATGGCGGCCAGTCGGCGATCGACCGGCCGAAGGCGGCGTCTTCGTTCCGGTCGCGGGCGACGTCCCATTCGATGGCGAGTTGTCCATGCACCTCGGCCAGGACGTCCGGGTACAGCATGTCCGGGGTTTTTTCCTGCTGCCTGGCTTCCAGGCGGGCGAAGGCTTCCAGCACGCTGTCGCGGGACAGCTCGATGCCAGAACGGGCCAGGCCCATACCGGCCTGGTGGGGGCCCGCGTGGGGGGCGGTTCGGTTCAGCAGAGGTGCCAGGGCAGCGTGGATGCCGCTCTCCCAGTCGATCAGGGTGCCGTAGCAATCGAAGGTCAGCGCCTGGAAATCCGACAGTTTCATGGCAGCTCCTCCCAATCGCCGCGTGCGGCGGCGCGTTGCAGCCAGGCGCGGACGCCGTCGGGATCGCGGAAGACGGCGTCGACGCGGTAGCCGGCGCCGCCGTGTTTGCGAGCCTCGCGCATGCCGTCTTCGTCGGTCACGTCGTCGCCGATGAAGATGGGCAGGCGGCCGGCGAAGGGCGCGTGCCGCATCAGGGTGGCGACGGCCCCGCCCTTGTCGGCGCCGTGGGGGCGGATTTCCCACAGCATGTGGGCGGGGTGGAGGTCGAACGCGGGGTCGGCGTCGATCAGGGACTGCAGGGCGGCGCGGAAGATGTCCCTGGCCTCGGGCGCCTGGCGGTAGTGCAGCGCGAAGCCGCGGGCTTTGCGCTCCAGCAGCGCGCCCGGGTAGCGGCGGACCAGGGATTCGGCGGTGTCCAGCCAGGCGCGCGGCGGGGCTGGGAGATCGGGACGCTCGATCGGCGCGCCGGCGCGGTGACGGATGGCGCCGCCATGTTCGCCGGCGACGGCGCCAGGGGCGTTGCCTAGCAGGCGGTCGACGGTTTCGATCGGGCGGCCGGTGACGATGGCGAGGGCGCCGCCGAGGGCGTCTCGCAGGGTGGCGAGGGTGTCCGGCAGGCCAGCGGGGACGACGACGGCGTCGGGCGTGGCCGCGAGGTCGATCAGGGTGCCGTCCATATCGAGCAACAGCGCGGCGCGACGGAAGGGCGGCAAGGTGTCCATGGTTCCGGACCTTTGTTTTCGGTGGCCTACTGATCCCCTGCATCCGCCGCGGGATGCAGCGAACTTCGGTCGTGTTGCGCTTGCAGTATCCGATTCACGCAGAGAATCGTGGTCGCCGTGCGACTCACGCTTCTCTGCGATCGCATACTAGGTGCAGCCGATGACGCGCAGATCGTAAATCGGATGCTGCAGCATGGAAACCGAGGGCTCGTCTTTCAGCATCCAACCGTCGAAACGTGGTGCGTCGGGGTGGCTGTCGGTGACATCCAGATAGGCGGCGGCGTCGGCTGGCTGATCAGCGGGACGAACCACGCAGGCTTTGGCCATGATGGTCAGGGAGCCGAAGGTCGCCGATGCACCGACCTTGATCGTCAGGGCGGTGCTTTGGGCGTTCACCTTGTCCAGGGCCTGCAGCTTCACGGTCGTGGCAGGCAGCCAGGTGTTCGGCCGATCGAATGTCGCGGGTGGCGGGGGCTGACCGTCGGCTGCTTGACCAGTTGGGGTTTGCCCGATTGGCGTTTGCCCGGGTGGGATTTGACCGATTGGCGTTTGCCCGGTCGGGGTTTGGCCGATTGGGGCTTGCCCGGGTGGAATTTGACCCGGCGGCGTTTGACCGAAAGCGGCTTGTCCCTGGTCGAATTGTCCTTGGCCGCCTGGTCCGGGGGCGGATTGGCCCTGGTCCGGGGTATAAGGCGCGGGTCGCTGTACCGGCGGGATGCCCTGTTGCTGCCATTGCTGTTGCAGCGGAGGCAGCGGCGCCGACTGGATCGAGGGGTCCTGAGCCCAGGCGGCGGCGTTGACGAGCAGGCCGGCCATGGCGAGCCAGAGCGGCTTCATCCCGCGGCTCTTTTGGGGGAGTCCAGTCCGGCGACGATGTCGCCCAGGATCTTGCGGATTGCGGCTTCCTCGACGCCCATCAGAATCGCATCCTCAAAGGCGTCGCGGAGAACCTGGGAGACTTCCTGGTAGTTCTCGGTCAGCATTTTGAGCTTTTCGCGACAGCCGACGGCATTGCCGTCCAGTCCGGGCCAGTTGGTGGGCGGCGCGGGGATCATTTCGGCAACGGCGCCAGACCGCCGCCCTGGGTATTGGCGCCCCCGGTACTGGCGCCCCCGGTATTGCCGCCATCGGTGCCATCCTGGCTTTGCCCGCTGTTGGGGGATTGCCCGCTGTTGGAGGATTTACCGTCGGATTTGGCGCTGTTCAGGCTGGTGACGCTGAAGATGAATTTGCCCAGCAGTTCTTCCAGGCTGACCGAAGACTGGGTGACGGTGATGGTCTGGCCGGGTTTCAGGGTGGCGTCGTCGCCGCCGGGCGACAGCGAGATGTATTTGCCGCCGAGCAGGCTCTCGCTGGTGATCGAGGCGCCGGTATCCTTGGGAAGGTCGATGCCGTCGCGCACCGTCATGGTGACGACTGCGCCGAAGCTCTTGGTATCGAGCTGCTCATCCGTCACGGTGCCCACCTTCACGCCGGCGATGCGGACATCGCTGCCCACATTCAGGCCGTCGATATGATCGAAGCGCGCCTGAAGCGAATAACCGGAGCCAGCCGAACGTCCGGAATGGGCGACGGCGTAGGCAAGGAAAGCAGCCACCACGACCAGCACCACCGCGCCGGTCAGGGTTTCGGCAACGCCGTGACGACTCATCGCGATGCTAGCTCGGGGTCCAGGCTTCGTAATCGCCGGTGGCGCGAGCACGGTGCCCACCCTCATAGTCATGACCCGGGGGCCGGTAGCTGAGCGGGGTGCCGGTGGCATTGGCGATATGCGGCTTCTGCCAGATTTTGCGGCCGGTATCCGGCAGCGGCGCGTCGGTGGTGTAGTGCAGCCAGGCGTGCCACTCCGGCGGAATGGCGCTGGCCTCCACCGGACCGGCATAGTCGACCCAGCGCCGATTGCGCAGGCTGCCCGGCCGCTGCCGCTTTTCCTCGAAATAAAGGTTGCCGGCGGCATCGGTGCCGACCCGGCGACCCTTGAATTTGGTGAACAGCCATGTACCGATATTCATGGCGCGACATATACGCAGGCCCCGGCGTTTGGTCCACCCACCGCAACGCATCATGCGCCGCTTCGTTCGCGGGATCGGGAATTTTTTAGC
>DATARX010000210.1:0-4096 GCA_036263955.1 Rhodopila sp. | reverse complement strand
TGCGCATCGAGGCGGCGTGCTCCCGCCCGTAGAAGCGCAGAATGAAAATCAGGAAGGCCAGAATGAACGGCACCAGGATGACGGTGGAAGCATTCGACATGGGGTGCTCGCGGTTCTGTGGGCGTGCCGGTGATTAGCGAGTTCGGGTGGGTTTAGAAAGGCATGATGCGGCGTTGGGGGATTGGTGAGGCTTGGGTGTGGGTTGGGCTCGGGCTTTTTGCGCAGAGATCACCGCGTTTTTGAGCTCGCAGCGAAGGATTTCCGCGTTAGGCGGGGTGTGGTGGCGATTTGGCTTCGGCGTGACGGCTGCCAATTGGCGTTTGTTTTGGGTATGATGATCGGGTGGTTAATTCCGGTTATTGTGCTCGCGTTTTCGTGAGTTTGTGGTTGAATTCGGTCGTTGATTCTCCATACACAGACACGTGAGGAGAACCAGGATGACCGACTGGTGGCGTGGCGCGGTGATCTATCAGATCTATCCGCGGAGCTTCTTCGACAGCAATGGCGACGGAATCGGCGATCTTCCTGGGATCACCGCTCGGCTGGAGCACGTGGCGGGCCTGGGTGTGGATGCGATCTGGCTGTGCCCGTTCTTCGTCTCGCCGCAGCGGGATTTCGGATACGATGTCAGCGATCATACCGCGGTCGACCCGATCTTCGGGACCTTGGCGGATTTCGATGCACTGGTGGCGCGGGCGCATGGGCTGGGGCTGAAGGTGCTGATCGACCAGGTCTGGAGCCATACGTCGGATCGGCACCCTTGGTTTCTGGAGAGCCGGTCCGGGCGGAGCGGGGCAAAGGCGGACTGGTATGTCTGGGCGGATCCGAGCGCGGACGGGACGCCGCCGAATAATTGGTTGTCGGTGTTCGGCGGCGGGGCTTGGACGTGGGAGCCTCGGCGGCGGCAGTATTTTCTACGCCATTTCCTGGAGCAGCAGCCGGCGCTGAACCTGCACAATCCGGCGGTGATGGACGCGCTGCTGGAAACCGGACGGTTCTGGCTGGAACGCGGCGTGGATGGGTTTCGGCTGGATGCGATCGATTTCATGCTGCACGACAAGGCGTTGCGATCCAACCCGGCGGCGCCGGTAGAGGCGGGCGTGCCGGCGAAGCTGTTCGGCATGCAGCAGCATCTGCACGACATGCTGCAGCCGGAGGCGATGGGGTTGCTGGCGCGGATCCGAGGATTGATGGATTGCTATCCGGGGACGACGACACTGGGCGAGATCTCCAGCCAGCCGGGGGCGTTCGCGCGGGTGCTTGGCGCGACCGAAGGGTTGGACCGGTTGCATATGGCCTATACGCTGCGGCCGTTGCGCGGCGGGTTCGACTGGCCGACGGTCGATGCGCTGCTGCGGGAGCTGGCGGGCATCGGCCGGGAGGGATGGATCTGCTGGTCATTCAGCAATCACGACGTGGAGCGAGCGGTCAGCCGGTGGAACCCGGCGCGCGGGACGGCCTCGCCCGATCCCGCATTCGCGCGGCTGCTGATGGCGCTGCAGCTTTCGTTACGTGGCAGTGTTTGTTTGTATCAGGGCGAGGAGCTTGGGCTGACGGAGGCGGAGCTGGCGGAGGACGATCTGCGCGATCCGTTCGGGATTGCCTACTGGCCGGAGTTCCGCGGGCGGGATGGCAGCCGGACACCGATGCCGTGGCGTTCGGATGCGGCGCATGCCGGGTTTACCGAGGGGACGCCGTGGCTGCCGGTGCCGGAGGCGCATCGGGCGACGGCGGTGGAGGCGCAGGAAGCGGATTCGTCGTCTCTGCTGCATGCGTTCCGCCGATTCCTGCACTGGCGGCGGGCAGTGCCAGCGCTGGTGCATGGAAGTCTGCGGCCGGTGGCGTTGCCGGCGCCGCTGGTGGGGTTTGTGCGGGAGCATGAGGGGCAGCGCGTGCTGGCGGTGTTCAACCTGTCCGATCGGGCGGTTGCGTTGGGTGCCGGGTTGGCGGAGATGGGGGTCCTGATGGAAGGGAGCGGGTTCGAGTCATGTCTTGGGCGTGATGGTTTCCTGCAGCCGTTCGGGGTGATGTTCGCGGAGGTTGCGACGGCGGCGGTGCCGCGGTTGATGGTGGGTGTCGGCGCCGGCTGACCGGGTTCGGGGACGCTCCCGGCTGGGTGACGTCCGAGGGTGCGGGCGGTATGGGGCTGGGGACGCCCCTGCCCCAGGGCTTCGCGCCGGTGGCGAGTTGGCCCATCATGGGGGCGGCGCGCCTGGGCGCGACCTGAACCCAGCGTCAGCGCGCGAACCGAACCCAAGGAGCAGTAAGACATGATCCACGTCGTCGCCATCATCACCGCCAAGCCGGGCAATCGCGAGGCGATCCTGGAGGCATTCAGAGCCAACATGCCGGCGGTGCATGCCGAGGCGGGCTGTATCGAATACGGACCGGCGGTCGATGCGGAGGGCGTTGGTGGGTTCCAGACAAAGTTCGGCCCCGACACGTTCCTGGTGATCGAGAAGTGGGAGAGCCTGGATCATCTGAAGGCGCATGCGGCGTCGCCGCATATGGCGGCCTACGGGGCGAAGACGAAGGATCTGATCGCCAGCCGGGTGATTCACGTGCTGTCGCCGGCGGCCTGAGCAGCGGAAACCGCTGCTACCCCGCTCGCTGCGCTGACATCTTCCCTGAACGGACTGGCGCCTTGCGTGCGATGGCTTCGGGTTGAAGCGATCGCACGCAAGCCTCTCATCATTTGTGCGGGGGATCTTGCCGCGCGCGGTTGGCGGTCAGGCCAGTTCGCGCAGGATCAGGCCAGTTCGCGCAGGATCAGGCCAGTTCGCGCAGGATCAAAACCTGCAGCGGCGCCGTGAGGCGGGTCTCGAAGGCTTTCGCCATGGCAAGGAAATGCGGCTCCTTCTCGTGGGCGGCGAGGGCTGCGCGACTGGCCCAACGCTCGATGAAGACGAAGCGGTTTGGATGGTCGATTTCGGTGTGGACGGTATAGAGATGGCAGCCCGCTTCGTTGCGTGTCGCGGCAACACAGGGGCGGATCGCGGCTTCCACCTCCGCCTCCAGGCCGGGCTTGGCTTCGGCGATTGCGACGACGGCGATTTCACTGGTCACGGGGGGTTTCCTTATCAGGTATCGAAGCTGAAGCGGGCCGGATCACGCAGCGGTTTGCGCCGCTCAGCATCGACGCGCGTCGCGACCTGCCGCAGGATCTGGCCATGCCGGGCGAAGCCTTCGCCGATCCGCATCGGCGGCGGCATGAAGGTGCCGATGGGATCGAGGCTGCGACCGAGCACGGAGGTAAGATCGGGTGACTGCAGGGCGGTGCAAGTGATCGGGCGGCCGAAAATGCGCGTCGCCGTCGTCGAATTTTCCGACGACCTGTAACGGTTCCGGGATGGATGGCCGCGACTTCGCCCGGCTACGACCACCTTCGGTGCGCTAAAAAAGGAAGTAATCAATCGGACACGGAGTCGCACCGAGTTCACATGGAGGTTCGCCGAGTAGAACTATGTTCCACCCTTGGAACCGATTCACCGACCTGCTTCACACCTGACTCCCCGCGGGACAAATCATTGGGTCAGGTGCGATTTATTTGTATTGCGCAACCTTACGAAACTCCGAGCGAACTCGGCGCAACTCGGTTTCTGCTTGATTACTTTTGGGACATAGCGTCCACAGGTCACACGATAGGAGCCACGCAGGTTGGGATAACGCCGTTACGGCCGGGCGCCTGCGGCAGGCGCCCGGCCGTAACGATACCGCAAGAGTTACGTCAAGGGCCCCGGCATGGCACCGGCAACACGGACCGCTTTGGGCTCGGGCCATCCGCGGCTGGTTTTCGTTTCTTCTAAAGTCCGAACTGTTCGAGCAGCGCCAGGGTGCGGGTCGGCATGCGGGGCATGGCGGCCATGAAGCTGCGCAGGTCGGCCGGGTGATCGATGTCCATGCCGATGCCGGGGAGGCGAACGATGGTGGGCTCGATACCTTGAGTCCGAGCGGCGGCCAGGTGGGGGAAGTAGCTGTCGTCGCCGAAGCGGAGAGGGACGGCGAAAGGCGGGGCGCAGAGTACGGCGTTGGAGCCGAGTTCGTCGTGTGCCGGAACGATGGTGAAGGATGGCGCGGGACGGCAGGCGGCGACGAC
>DATARX010000195.1:0-1508 GCA_036263955.1 Rhodopila sp. | reverse complement strand
TCAAGGCCGTTGCGATAGATCTCTTCCTGATAATCGCCGTACTGCGGTACTACCATGACATCACTCCTTTGGGTCTCCATGTGTCTGCCCTTACGGTCCGCGGTCATACCTTCTGGCCCAATCGATCTGGTTTTCGTTCGGTGTGAATGCCGCGTTGGTGACGGGTGGCTGCGCGCCGTGATGCCGCCTTCGTGTCCATCAGCGAGTATCCGCCATCGGGCGCGGCCGGTCGCAGCTTGCGCAGCAGGATGGCGATGGTCAGCACGGCGAGCATGAACGCGCAGGTGTAATAGGTGACAGCTGACCAGCCGCCGGCCGAGAATGCTAGGCCGCCGAGGGTGCCGCCCGCGCTGGAACCGAGGTAGTAGCAGCACACGTACACGGCGGAGCCCTGCACGCCCAGCCTGGCCGATCGTGCGCTGACCCATCCGCTGGCCACTGAATGCGCGGCGAAGAACCCGCCGGTGGTAACGAGGAGCCCGATGATCACTGTGGCGACACTGGCCGTGGCCATCAGGAGCAGGCCGGCCAGGGTGATCGCGGCCATGATCCACAACATCCGCGGCCGGCCGAACCGGTCCACTAGACGCCCGGCGTACGCCGAGGAGAACAAGCCGGCCAGATATGCCATGAAGATCAGGCCGACCACGGTGCGGGAGAGTCCGAAGCCGGGGCCGAGCAGCCGGAAGCCGAGGTAGTTGTAGACGGTGACGAAGCAGCCCATCAGGAGGAAGCCGGCGGCGAACAGACCCAGCAGGCCGGCGTCGGTCAGTGCGCGGCCGATCGAAGCGGCCAATTCCCGGATGCGCGGCGGGCGCGGGTGAAAACCGGCGGACGCGACGATGGTGCAGCGGAACGCGATGGCGCAGGCCAGTGTGACCATGCCGGCCACGGCCAGCGCCCAGCGCCACCCGGCTACATCGTCAACGAGCGCGGCCAGCAACCGGCCGACCATCCCGCCGAACGCGTTGCCCGCGACGTAGAGGCCGGACGCGAAGCCGAGCGAATCGCGGTGCACTTCTTCGGCGAGATATGACATGGCCACCGCCTGGATGCCGGCCAGCGCGAGGCCTTGTAAACCGCGAAGCACCAGCAGCACGGTGAAGTTCGGGCTGACAGCGATGAGCAGCGACAGGGCGGCCGAGGTGAACAGCGAGACCGTCATCACCGGTGTGCGCCCGAGGGTCTCGGACAGGGCGGTAAGCGGCAGGACACCCACCGCGATCCCGCCGGCGGCCACTGCCACGGCGAGGCTTGCCGCGGCGGGGGAGAGGTGAAACGCGTCGCTGAGCGAGGGCAGCAGGGCCTGGGTCGCGTACAGCGCGGTGAAGATCGCCAGTCCGGCGCAAAACAGCGCGATGGTGATCCCGCGGAAGCCCGAACTGCCACGACGATGCCCGCTTTGTGGGTTCGCTACACAGGTGACCATGTCGCCCGACGGTAGGTAACGGGAAATCGATCCGTCCAATACCGAGGCCCGGCATGATCCATTCATCTATGAATTGATA
>DATARX010000109.1:0-4333 GCA_036263955.1 Rhodopila sp. | reverse complement strand
GCTGCCCTTGCTGGCGGTCACCATGACGGCGGGACTGGTGTGCGCCTTATGGTTGGGCAAATCGCTTGGCATCGACTGGCGGATGCGCTGCATGATCGGGATCGGCACGACGATCTGCGGCGCCTCCGCGATCGCCGCGCTGGCCCCGGTGATCCGCGCCAAGGCGGAGGAAATCGCCTACTCGGTCACCGTGGTGTTCTTCTTCAACATGGTGGCGGTCTTCACCTTTCCGGCGCTTGGGCACTTGTTGGGCCTGAGCGACAACGGTTTCGGCATCTGGGCCGGGACGGCGGTGAACGACACGTCGGCCGTGGTTGCCGCCGGGTTCGCATTCAGCCAGGCCGCCGGCACCACCGCGACGATCGTCAAGCTCACGCGCACGACGCTGATCATCCCTTTGGTGCTGGGGTTCGGATTGGCGCTGCCGTTCCTGGTCCGCCAGGATGACTCGGGTTCGCAGTCGCTGGCGAAGCGGGTTTATGCCGCGGTGCCGATGTTCATCGTCTTCTTCGTGCTTGCCGCGGCCGCCAATACCGCGGGATTGATCGGCTCCCACGCGATGCAGGTTCAGATGCTGGGCCGGATCGTCATGGTGGTGGCGCTGGCGGCGGTCGGTTTGCAGGGCCATTGGCGGGCTTTCGTCGGCGCCGGCAGCCGGCCCCTGGTTTTGGGCCTGGTGACATGGTTCGTGGTGGCGGTGTCGAGCCTGGCAGTGCAGACGTGGACGCAGGCGCTTTAGAGGGCTTCTACCCTGAGCGGAAACGCGCCAGCTCATGTTTGTCGAGCAATTTCATCAGCCTGAGGTCGCTTCGCGATTCGCATCAGGCTGTATCATTGCCCGTCAGGGCCGGGCGCGGTCCCGGCAACGTCCCGACAGGTCAGTCTTTTCGCCGATCGGTATCAGACTGCTATCAGGCGCATGCAGCCGGCGCGACGACCGGCATCGAACAGGAAAGCAATCATCGGGCCGGCGATCGGACGTGCTTCGGTGCAGGTGACCGATGTCAGCCCCCAAACCGATTGCACGGCGTCGGCGGCCCCCATCAAGACCGGATCACCGGCAGTCAGCAGCAGGATCGGCAGGTCGTGGCGATAGCGCGCGGCCTGCTTCATGGTTTGAAAGCCGTCCTGGACTTCATTATCGACGCCGGCCACGACCGCCATCGGATTGCATTCCCGAAGCACGTGATCCAGTTCCGCTCCGCCCGCGACGACTTCGATCTTGAGGTCGAGGAATTCGCAGATCGGCGTCAGCTGTTCGATCGTATCTGGGTCTTCACAGACGATGACCACCGCACGCTGGTGCGTGGTTGACGTGGTCCCCGGAAAAGCGTGATCCAGCGAGAAGATCCGGCTGGCGATCATGGTCATCCCTTTTGTGCCATCTTCGAGCGGACCCGGCTTTAGCCAGGCAACCGTCACATAATGGTGAAGTCATGCACCCGAAAAAAGACAGCTTGGGGATAACTCTGCGTCAGCTTCCGCTATTATTCCGTAAATAACCGTTAAATCGAGGAATGGCAGCCGAACAGCGGGCGCGCCGCACGCTCAGGGGTTGATGGCCTCGCCCGGAAGCAAGCCCCAGAACTGATCGCGCCGCAGGTATCCGCGATAGGACCCGGTCTGAACATCGCACCAATCGGACGACGCCGGGCAGGAGCGGATCCGGCCGATGACGCCGGGTTTCAGGATCGCCACGGCGCGCGCCGACTCGCTGGCATCCGCGCGCAACGTCGCATCGGCCTTCTGCACGATAAAGCTGCGCCGCCCCATCAGGGTCGCCTGATGAACCCATCCCTGGGTCCCGTCCGGGTCGCGCACCCAGCGCCAAACATCGAACTCGCGCTCGATCTCCACCGGAAGGTCGCGCCGCTTGTAGACCCAGTTGATCCGATAGCGGGCGCCCGGCCCTGCCCGCATATTCACCTCATCGGACCGCAGCGAGGCGAAACGCGGAAGCTTGGCGGGGGCACCTTCCGGCTTTTCGGGGTCGGCCAGTTTTTCCGGAGGCTTGGTTTCCAACGAGGCGGCGGCCGGAAGGGCTGCCGGGGCCGCGGGCTGGGCCGGCGCGGCCGGAGGGGCCGAAGTGGCGTTGGCGGACGGCTTGTGCGGATGAACCGAACCGTGCGGCGGCACCACGGGTGTGTGCGAACCACCGGCGTGGACCGGTTCCCGCGGGGCGGCGGAGGGCGGTTTCGCCACCGGTTCGTGCGTCCTGTGGGCGGGCGCCTGCAGCGTGCCGGTTGGTGGGCCGGATTGGGGATTCGGCTGGGCGAACGCCAGATGAACGCCCGTTGCCAGAAGCAACGCCGATATTAAAAAGACCCGAACCGGAAACCGCATGCGTTATCCCTGCCAAACCGCGCGGAATCGGGTCAAGTTCATGCCCGCCCATGACTCAAATCGTGATGACCTGTCCAGTCCCGACAGCAGACAGAAACGTGGCGATACCGCTCACTTCGACATGCGCCAGCAGCAGCGCGGGGTCCAGGGCCTCGGCTCGCAATCCGGCCTCGCAGGCGATCATGCGGACATCCATCTCCAGGCAGGCGTCCCGCAGCGTGTCCAGGCCGGCGACGCCGCGTGACTGGATCGCGGCATCCCGCCCCGCATCCGACAGGCCGGTCCAGTCGCGGCATAAGGCCCGGCATCCCTGGTTGGTCGCGAACAGGATGACCGTCCGGCCCAACGCCGCCGCGCCGGACGCGACGACGAAGGCATAGTGGGCGCGGTCGTGCGCTCCCGACAGCAGCAAAACGCCGAGGACCGGATCAGACGGCACAAGCCGACCCTTCCGGTATTCCGTGGGCGCCGAGGTCCTTGATGGTCGCCGCCGGCCCGCACAGGGCGCAGGCCGGGTCGGGACGCAGCTTGATGGTGCGGAAACGGGTCTCAAGCGCATCCCAGACCAGCAGGCGGCCCGCCATCGTGTCGCCGATGCCGAGGATTTCCTTCAGCACCTCGGTTGCCTGAAGCGTGCCCATGACGCCGGTGACGGCGCCAAGGACGCCGGCCTCGCTGCAGGTGGGCACCAGGCCCGGCGGCGGGGCCTCAGGATACAGGCAGCGGTAGCACGGACCGCCTTCGTGCGGCTTGAAGACGGAGAGTTGGCCCTCGAACCGTAGCACGGCGGCTGACACGAGCGTCCGCCTGGCCAGAGCACAGGCATCGGCGACGAGGAAGCGCGTGGCGAAATTGTCGGTGCCGTCGCAGACGATGTCGTAGCCTTGGATGAGGTCGAGCGCGTTGTCCGCGGTTATGCGCATCGGATGGGCTTCGACCCGCAGTTCGGGATTGATCGCGGTCGCGGCGGCGGCGGCGGAGGCAACCTTGGACCTCCCGATCCGGTCCGTCGTGTGGGCGATCTGGCGCTGCAGGTTGGACAGGTCCACCACGTCGTCGTCGACGATGCCGATCGTGCCGATCCCCGCCGCCGCCAGATACAGCACCAGCGGGGAACCGAGGCCGCCGGCGCCAACCACCAGCACGCGGGCGGTCTTGAGTTTGGCCTGACCGGTGCCCCCCACCTCCTGCAGCAGGATGTGGCGTGAATAGCGTTGAATTTCGGCTTCCGTGAAATCGAGCTCCATGCTTCTGATGATAGTGTGACAGGACGCGGCTGGACAGGGGGACTGATGACGATGGGGGACCGATGACGCAACGCAGGCAGACCGAGGACACCGCGCTGGTGTTGTTTTCCGGCGGCCAGGATTCGACCACGTGCCTGGCCTGGGCGCTGGCGCGCTACCGGCATGTCGAGACCATCGGATTTCGCTATGGCCAGCGCCATGCGGTGGAAATGGACTGCCGTGGCCCGGTGCGCGAAGCGCTTAGCTGTGCGGCGCTGGGCACCGATCACGTCGTCGATCTGTGCGCGGCGATCGGCGGACTGGGCGCGACGGCGATGACGGCCGATATCGCGATCGAAATGGGTCAAAGTGGGCTGCCGAATACGTTCGTGCCGGGCCGCAACCTGCTGTTCCTGACCTGCGCCGCCGCGCTCGCCTATCGTCGCGGGCTGCGGCGTATCGTGGCCGGGGTGTGCGAGACGGATTACTCGGGCTACCCGGATTGTCGGGACGACACGGTCAAGGCGATGCAACTGGCGCTCAACCTGGGCATGGAACGGCGGTTTGTGCTGGAAACCCCGCTGATGTGGCTGGACAAGGCCGCGACCTGGGCGCTGGCGGCGGAACTCGGGGGGCAGCCGCTGGTGGATGTCATTCGCGAACGAACCCATACCTGCTATCTGGGCAACCGCACCGATCGTCATGACTGGGGATATGGCTGCGGAACCTGCCCGGCCTGCCTGCTGCGCGCCCAGGGATGGGAG
>DATARX010000102.1:0-6485 GCA_036263955.1 Rhodopila sp. | reverse complement strand
GGGCGAGCCGTTGCGCGAGTGGTGCGACAGCGCCAGCGGCTGGGTTGATGTTGCTACGCTGGGCGAGGGCTTGACGCTCCAGCGCCGTACCAAACTCGTTCGGGTTCAGCAGTAGCCGCGCTATTTCGCGGTTAATGGCCGATTCGCCGCGCCCGGTCAGTGCGCTGACGACTGGCCCTGCAACTGCGCCCGCTGCTGCGCCCGCTGGCCCGAACATGGAACCGGCCCCCGCTGCGCCCAGTCCCGACGCAACCGCCTGGCCCAGCACGCTCTGTTTGCCGGTCATGTTGGAAAACCAGCTATCCGCCGCCGAGTTGTAAAACGTGTCGGCGCCCTGTGCCTTGATTGCATTAACACGCGTGGCGCGCTGCAAATCGGTCTGTATGTTGGTGAGTGCCTGGTCTATTTCCGGGTCCAGCGGGAAATTCTGCTGCCGCCGATAGCTGGCAAGTTTTGACTTGAAACCGTTAAACGTTATCTGCGGGTCGGTGCTGTTCATTGCGCCTTGATTCAGGTCGCCTAACAGGTCTTCGGCCATGGCCGTTGAATTAATCTGCGGGCTGGCCGCTGCGAACGCCTGGCGCGCCTGGCCATAGGCCGGAATCTGCGTTTCGAGGTCGCCCAGGAACTGCTGCTGCGTGTTCGTGATCGCGGCGCGCTGGGTCGGCGTCAGCGTGCGGCCCGAATCGTAAAGAATGTCGTCAAAGCCCTTTTTGATCTGGTGCGCGTCGCGCCCGCTGATCGTCGCCGCTTCGTCGGTCAAATCAAACGGTCGGCTTTCCTCTGCGGCCAGCGCACGGGCGCGCCCTATGGCTTCCTGCATGCTGGGGCGGTTCATTAACGATTGCATGGTGTCGCTGATTGGCACAACCGTTTCATCGGCACTTGCATAAAGCGGGTCGGTTATCGCGTTGCGCGCATCCATCAGCGCCTGGGAACCGCCCGACGACGCGCCCGACAGGTTCTGCAACTGGCCCAGCCGGGCGGCGTTGCTGACTTCCTGCTGTTCGGTTAGCGGAATCTTGAATTCTGGCCGGTTGCCTGCGGCCTTCTGGATAGCCGAAATGGTCGGGCTTTCCGCGACTTCGGCGGCGGTCGGCATCGAGCCGGGCACGATTGGCTGTGCATTCTGCATGTTGCGCGCAATGCGCAATGCTTCGTCATTGCCCGATAGCGCATCCAGCAGGCCATTACCCGTGTTCGCGGCGGCGGCATTGCGCGCGCTTACGTCGCCCTGGATTCCCTGCAAAACGCGGTCGGCGGCCTGCTGCTGCGCCGCTTCGGGTGAGAATCCGGGTGTAATGCGGTTCCAAAGATTGGCGCCCGCGCCCGCGAGGTTCCGCGCGCCTGCGGCGGCGGCCTGTGCGGCGGCTGGTGTGGCCGCGCCGACAAGCCCCGCGACAGTCTGCCCGACTGGTCCCAGCCCGCCCTCACGCGCGAGCCCCGAACCGGCGCCACTGCCTGCCGCGCTGGCAACCTGCGCGCCCGCATTGCTGGCCAGTGCCTGGCCGACGCTGGCCGTAAGCGGCGCCGCTGCGCCCGCCAGCACGTTCCCGACGCCGACGCCCGACGCCGCCGACGCCATGGCGCGGTTTATGTCGCCTACCACGCGTTCGGTTCCGGTCTGTTCGGTCGGCAATCCCAGGCGGTCCAGCGCCTGCGACATGCTGGATTGTGTTGTGGGAATGTGCAGTGACGGGGCTAGCTTGTTCAGCACTGCCGTTGCCGGGTCGATTACCAGACCGCCGACACTGGCCAGCCCTTCGGCGCCCTGGCGTGCAGTGAGCCCGACAGCGTGCCCAAGGTCGCCCAGGAAACTGCTGGCGCCGTCGCCGCTGGGGGCTGCTGGCGCCGCTGCTGCGGGGGCTGCGGGTGTCGGGCTTGCCGACATGCTGCCAGCCCCGCCTGCGCCCGCTGGTGAGCCCATGCCGCCCGCGTCGCTGCTGTCCTGCTGCTGTGCCCATGGTGGCGCCGCGAAAATTGCCGCGCTGGGGTCGCTGCTGCCGCCGCTGCCGGTCTGGTTGCCATTGTTTGCGGCCCACGGTGGCGGGGCGAAAATGTCATCTGACGCGCTGGACGGTTTGCGCTGGCCAGCTGCGCCTGCGCGTGCAGACGGTGGCGGGTTCGGTCCATTGACCGCGTTCGAATAGGCGCGCTGGGCGGGCGTCGTCGTGTCGCCATAGGCGTTCGTGCTGCCCGTCATGGCGCCCAGCACATTGCTAGCATAACGCTGCAAAGTGTTCGCTACGCCGCCGAGCTTTTCGACGTAATGCGGGTCTTGCGCATAGCCGCCCGCCTGCACGGCCTGGCCGAACTGCTGCGGCGTGGTCGTGCCCGACACGCCGGGATAGTTGCGCGCGAGCAAGTCGCCATAACCAGCGGCCCCCGCCTGCGGGCTGTCATACGCGCGATACTGGTCCGACGTGCCCAGCTGGTTATCAGTGGCCGCGACGCCTGGGCCTTTGATGTTGCCCAGGTTGTTTGTACCGGGAATGATGGATTTTCCATAGCCGGTTTCCAGCGCCCACTGTGAAAGCACATTTTCGGGCGTGGTGTTCAGGCGCTGCGCCTGTGCGGCGGCCAGCGGTCCATACTGCGCCGCGAACGCGCGAATTTCGTCAGGTGTGGCCATTTACTGCCCCTGCTGCTGCGGCTGCTGCATGGCTTTAATCTGCGATTGCAGCGTGTACTGGTTATTCCAGTCCTGTAACTTGTCCTGGAACCGCTGGCCGTTCGCGTCGCGCGCCGACAGCTGGCCGTAATTGGCTTCCCATTTGCTGGCCATTTGCCGCACCATCTGCTGGCGCTGGAGCATGGCCATACGGGCGTCAATAATCTGTCCTGCGGCGGTCGGGTTCGTGCCCGCGCCCGCGACAAGCCCGTTTAAGTATTTCAGGTCGCTGTCTGTCATGCGCGTCATGCCCAGGTTGCTGCGCATGTCGGCGGTCATCTGCGAACCCAGGTTCTGGATTACCTGCCCCCACTGCATGGAACTGCCGCCCTGGTAGCCGGGAATAATGCCCTTTAGCCGTTCCTGTAGCGCCTGCAAACTGGTCGTGTCGCCCTGCGCGTTAAACTGGTTAATCGCGTTTTTCAGCTGCGAATATTGGGCCATCTGCGTTGGTGCTGCGTCGGCGGCTGAGTCCAGCGCGTGCATGTCGGTCGCGTCCTGTTTCGCGGTCGCGTTCAGATATTCCTGGCGCGCGGGTGAGAGCCCCGCCAGCATCGGCGAACCGCTGCCGCCAGCGCCTGGCTGGCCGCCCATGCTGCGGCCCATGCCGCCCTGGCCGCCGCCGTTACCGCCGCCCAGCCCAGGCTGTGCGCCGTTCAGGTTTTGCAGGATATTCGCGCGGCTGGTCCAGTAGGTGTTCCCGTTCTGGTCGCTGTTTTTCTCCAAATCAAAGCCCGCTTTCGCCGCTTCCTGTGCATTCTGGAATCCGGTAAACGCCTGCAATGAACCGTTCGGAATCGCTACATCGAAACCGCCATTCTGGTTCGCTACCATCTGGATTGCATGCCCCTGGCTGTCGCTAACCGGGAACGTGCGGCCCGTTGGCTGGCCGGTCTTTTTGTTGATCTGGATTCCGTTGGGCAACGTTTCGAAGTCGGGCGCAATCACGCTGGCCACGTCTTTCATTCCGACCATGGAAAGCGCGGCCTGTGCCCGCTGGTTGTCGTCCAGCCCCGCGAACACGCCGCGCCCCTGGGCCTGCTGGGCCTGCTGCTGCATGCCGCCCATGCCGGGCTGCTGCGGCGTCCCCTGCGCGGGCTGCATCGGTGCGGCGTCTGTGCCCTGGCCTGCGCCTGCCATGGCGCCGCCGAGCGCTGACGGGTCGGCGGGCGCCGCTGGCGCCGACAGCATGCCGGGCATTCCGGCGCCACCACTGCCGCCCATGCCACCACTGGCCGCGCTGGTGCCGGGCGGCAAAAAACCGGTCTGTTCCAGAATGCCCTGCTGCATGTTGAACTGGCGTTGCGCCTGCGCCAGCTGCTGCTGTTTCATCTGCGTTTCTGCGTCTACCTGCTGCATCTGCTGGCGCGCCATCGCGGTTTTAATCGCTTCCTCATTCGCGCTTGAATAGGCATTCATGCCCAGCAGACCGCCCTGGCCGACAATCTGCCCCAGGTTGTTACCGCCGTGATTAGCCGACAGCATGCCCAGCCCTGCGGCCAGCAGTCCCTGCTGCGCGGCGGGGTTCGCCGACAGACCCTGTAAAGCGTCCAGAATGCCCACGGCGGCCCCCTATGAAAACAGACCCATTAAACCGCCCGCTACGCCGCCGACGCCGGTCCCGACAGGTCCGAACAGCGAACCGATACCGGCGCCGGTTGTGGCGCCCCCCAGCAGGCCGCCAAGCGTCGAACTGCTGCCCTGTGTGCCGGTGCTGCTGGTGACGCCCTGCGCGCCCGCGCCCATGGCGCCAGATAGCGCGCTTTGCAGAACGCCCAGCTGCTGATAGGGCGACATGGCCGAGTTGTACCAGGACTGGTATTGCGCGTTCAGGTCGTTCTGGTTCTGCGTCTGCTGCACCTGGCCCGCGTTCAGCAATGCCTGCGCGCCTGTGTATTGCCCCTGCGCGAGTGAGGGCGCGAGCCCTGCCGCACTTAGCTGGTTCTGGTTCGCATACTGGGCGTTCTGGCTGGCCAGCTGCTGGCCTGCCAGCGTGTACTGGGCATTACGCGACGCGTCGGATTGTGCCGACTGGTTCTGCAATGCAATGTTCTGTTGTGCCAGCTGCTGGGTGTTCGCATAGTCCTGGCCATACATGTTCGTTGCAATGTTCCCAAGCTGGGTTCCCAGCTGCTGGTTCTGCTGGTTGGTGTACTGCTGCTGGGCCGAACCGCCGAACGCGCCCGCGTTGCGAAACTGCGCCATGGTCTGCGACGCCGTGCCGGTGTTGTACGCGTCGGCGGTCTGCCCCTGCGCGGTCGCTACCTGTTGCGCCAGATATGGATTCTGGCCAATGTAGGGATTCGTGCCCACGGCGGTTGTCTGCGACGCATACGGGTTACTGGTTGAACCCGTGTAGGGATTGCCGCCGTTGTCCAGCATGCCGGTTACTGCGGTGTTCGCCGAATTAACCGCGCTGCTGCCCTGCGTGGCCTGCTGCTGGATCATCTGCAAAGCCTGGTTCTGCGAATCAGTCAGCCCCGCGACAGTCTGCCCGGTGTATTGGGGCATGGCCTGCTGTGAGAGGTCGGAACCCTGTTGCAGAATCTGCTGGGCGTAGGGCTGCGCCCAGCTGGGCAGTTCCTGCGTTGTGGTCTGCGTTCCGCTGCTGCCGCCGCCGCTACTCATGACGCCACCTTTACGGGTTTTTCATACATGATTTCGCGCGGCGTGAAGTCGTAACGCGGCGCGAGCTTGTGCCAGCCAGGCCGGTTCGTTGCGAACGTCAGGCGAACCGCGCCCGCTTTGGCGGCAATCTCGTTCAGGTCTTTATCGAATTCGGCCATTACGTCGAATTCCGCGTCATGCGCGTACAGAATCCAGATATGCACGCGCGGGCCGTCGAAGTCCTGGAGTAGCCGCAGAATGAAAAAACCGGCTTTTGAGCCGGTTTCGTCGTAAATCATGTAAAGGCTGGCGCCGTTACTTCGAAGCATTAGATAAACGTCTTCGGGTAGCCAGCCGTCGGGCCGGTCCATCGTATCCAGCGCGGGCCGCACGAATGCCCAGGCGTCGCGCAGCTGCGCGAGCGTCACCAGTTCAAAACGCGGATACGACACGCGGGCGCGGTTAATGTCTATCGGGTCGCTCATTTCATGCCCCAATCGAAACAGGTTTCCATGTGCCAGGCGTGCCAGACGCGACACAGACCCAGCCGAACACGCCCCCGCCTGCGGGCTGCGTGTTGCGTATAAAGTCGCCGCGTGCGTGCTGCCCGGTCGTCGGTGCTGCGGCCTGCGCGGTCGTCGCGGCATTTAGCGTTCCATCCGATAGGGCGTTTAGCTGGCCGATAATCGCGCGCAGTGCCAGGGTGAGGGCTCGCGTAAGGTCTTCCACGCTGCCGCGAGCGGGCAACTGGGGTTCATTGATTCGCATATCAGGCTAGCCCGTCCTGGACCGCGGTCGGCGTAAAGCCCAGCATTTCCATGTCGCCCGTAAAGGCGAACGTGACGGAATGCCAGCGCGCCGACACGTCAACATCAAATTTCCCGTCTGACAGGATTGTTTCGCTGGTCATAAAATCCAGACTGCCCAGCGTTTCGCGGTGGCGCCCGCTCATGAAGCCGGTTGTCGGGTCTTGCGTGCAGCGAATCCGCACGTATTGCAGGTCTGTGTATGCTTCGTCGTCGCCCAGTTCGCCGGTCGTTAGCGTGCTGTTTGTGGCCACGCCGTTTAACGTCTGCACCTTATGATCGTGGTCGATAATCGCGGGCAGACGCGACGCCGACAGCCAGAACGGCGAGTTGTACGCAATCGCGGGCAAGTCGTCCCAGGTGTCGTAAAACGTGCCCAGGTCGTCCCAGTGCATCTGGCC
>DATARX010000014.1:0-8383 GCA_036263955.1 Rhodopila sp. | reverse complement strand
CGCCGGCGACAAGGCCTTTAGTGCCGGCGCCGATATTGCCGCGTTTGCCGCCGAACGCGGCACCGAGGAGCGCGAGGCCGAATACGCCCACGTACTGGACGAGAGCATGCAGTCGATCCGGCTGTGCCAGCATCCCGTGGTGGCGATGATCATGGGCTATTGCATCGGCGGCGGCGCCGGCATCGCCACCATGTGCGACTTCCGCGTCGGCGGCGAAGGCATGCGCTTGGGGATTACCGCCCGCAACCTCGGCGTCTGGTATCCCTACGCCGAAATCGACCCGATCATCACCCTCGCCGGCAGTGGAGTCGCCGCCGAGATGTTGATCGAGGGCCGCATCTTCACCGGCCGGGAAGCTTACGAAAAAGGTCTCTTGTCGCGCCTCGTCGCGGACGAGGCCGTTGAAACCGAAGCCCTCGCTTTGGCCAGGCGCATCGCCACAGGCGCCCCCCTCTCCGCCCGCTACCACAAAGCCGCGATCCGCCGCCTGCGCGGTCCCCTGCCGATCTCCCGAAGCGAAGAAAAGGCCAGCAGCGACTTCACCCGGACCGAGGATTTCCAGAACGCCTGCCGCTCATTCCTGGCAAAGGAAAAACCCGTGTTCCACGGTCGCTGAAGCCCGTCCGGCAAAGCCTGACCAACAGGCATCAGCGTGTATCGACCGGACGCGTTCACACGCTCCCGTGCGTTCCGACCGGCTCGACCTGTCTCCGTGCATGATTTCGCGATACAAGCCAAACACCGCCCATCGAATGAGCCAATTTCAGTAACCCCAATTTCAGTAACCTTTGATTCATCAATTCCCGCCATCCTCCCGATGTGCAAAACGCCGCCCTCACGCCGGCCGGATTCCACCACCCCGTCACGTTCCAAAGCCGGGGAGTGGCCGTCCCCTTCACCACGCCCTTGCTGGCCGGGGCACGCGTGCGCCACTCCGGACGATCCGAAATCGAACTCATCACGCCGAATCCCTCGGGCGGCCGCGGCATCTACGTCGTTCCCTGGGCCGGCGTGCGAGAGCTCTGCAACCCGACGCTGCATGATCGCACCCTGATCCACCGCCTCGCCCTTCTGCCGTGCATCGATCCCGCCAGCGTCCGCGACGCCGCGCTGGAAGTCGCGTCCGAAGGCTATGCCGGACGCAACGCCGTTGCCTCTGCCACGACCACACGGGACAACGATACGATCCACCGTGAGTTGGCCAATTTCCGCCTGCTTGCCGCGCTGATCGAGCAGGCCGAATCGGCCGGTGGGAAGCCCACGATGCCGGCGCAACGCACGCCAGCGTTCGACCAGCTTGCGGAGGGCGTCTTGCGCCGGCTCGCCCCGTCCTTCGGTTGCTCCGCCGAACACCTCATCGACGCACTCGCCGCGATGGGCGACCGGTTCGCCCCGGTCGGGGTTGAATGGGAGGATCGGACCGCGCGCATACCGCGGCTCATGAGCACGCTAGGCGACGTCCATGCCGGGATCGCCGGGTGGCTGGCTGAAGACCCGGACAATGACATCGGCGGCCTGGGCGAGATGGTCACCGCGTCGATGAAAGTTATATGCGACGGATCCCACGCTCTGCTGGCCGGCATCCGCGGGATGCTGTCGGATCCGCTCGCACTGGTGAAGCGCTGGATCGCCGCCCCGGACGACGCCAGCGCCTTGGCTTCGCGATGCGACTGGTTGCTGGATGGATGGGAAAGCCCCTGCCTGCTGTGGACCATGGCCGCCTCGACCGCATCGCGCCGGGCGGCCCTGCTGGAAATAGGCCAGATCCTGCCCGTCCTCCCACGCGAAGTTACAGATTGGCTGGCGGTCCCGATCCCGCCGGCGGCTATCGACGCGTCCTGCCGGGTGACCAGCCGCGACGATGCCTGGCGCAGCGGGGCCGCCGCCTTCGCCCTGATCCAGCGCAACGAGGCGCTGCGCGCGATGAGCCTCTGATGCCTCCCCGGCTGTGCCCGGTGCAACCGATTTGCCGTGCGCTGGTCCAGGAAATCGCTGGCGCGTCGGATCCGCGCGTCAGGCGCATCGTGGCGAAGGTCGACGCGATGACCCGGCGCGGGCCCGCCGATGCGTTGATCGAACCGCTGCGCCAGCGGCTGCGCATGCTGCACCCACCCCGGCCGCTGCGGTTCGGCAGGTTGCTGTTCCACCCGCTCGATCCGCTAATCGTGCCGGGTTCAATCTGGCGGCCAGGACGCCACGCGATCCCCCGCACCGCCCTGATGCCGATGGCGGAACAGGTGCATCAGGCCCTCGGGGCCAAGGCACGGGCGATCGAGACCGAAATCGCCGGCAGCACGACCGCCGATACCGGCCTGATCGCCCGCCTGGGACGATCGCTCTGGCCCGAAGCAGCCCGCATTCTGGGTAATGGCAACATCCCGGAGTCCTGGACAACGACCGGCCTGCGCGAGGCGCTGTACCGCCCCCTCGCCAAAAGCGTGTCCGCGCTGCTGGCCAGATCTGCCCCGCTCGATACCCTGTGCGCCGAAACCGCCAACGATTTGTTGCCGCCGAACCCCGAACGGATCGGCCGCATGCTGACCGGGATGACCGCGGACGATCCCGCTGCATTGCCAATGCTGATCGCGCTTCTGCTGATCCGCCTGCCCGCGGCCGCGCCGTTGGTCTTGCCCAAGGACGCCGGTCCGAGGAATGCCACGATCCGAACCGCCATGGATCAGGCGGAGGATCGGATATTCCGGCAATTCGAAGACGATCACGGCACCGAGGCATATATTGCCGCCGGCACGTTGGCCGATGCCGGTGCCGCCGCTGCCCGGATCGCCACCCTGCTGGAACAGTTCGACACGGGTGCGGCCATGCCGCGCCGGCGCGAACAATTGCGCATGCTGCGGCGCCGACTGGATGCCGCCTGCAAGGCCCGGTTCACCACGGGCCTGCGGGAGGCATTCCTGGCTCCGCTGCAAAACCAGGGCAATCCGCCCGATCCGGTGTCGATCCAAGGCTTGGAAACCATTGCGCGCGGACTTCGGATGCTGGAGATCGAGGCCCGGCGCATCGCCAGCGGCCCGACGTATGATCGTCTGCTGCGCGAAGCCGTGGATGCCATCAAGGATGGCGCCATGCTGGATCGGCTGACCGTGATGGATCAGGCCCGGCTGGTGGAAGTTCTCGCCGGGCCGGATGCGGCCATGGCGATACTGGAAACCGGTCGCTGATCACCCTGTCGGTATCAGCCGGACCGTCCCCGCCAACGTCTCCCCGGGCGCAAGCACATGCATCGCCTGATCCGCGGGCAGATCGGGCCGGTTGAGCGCATTCGGCACATGGCTGACCGGTTCGACGCAGAAGAAATCGGCCCAGGACGGCGTGAACACCTGCAGTTGGCGGAACACCGCGCTCGCCTCGATCCGCAGGCTGGCCGGACCCGCCTGGATGTCGGCGATTCCGTCCCATCCGGTAAAGCAGTTGTCCAACCGCGATTCGCTGACCGGACGCGGGATCGCATGCTGCCAATCGGCCCGTAACGGCCGATGCCGATCAGGCAGCGCATCAGCACCGTTTTCCCAGCCGCCGCCGGCATCGAAACGCAGCGATGCGTCATGCGTCTTCGGCAGGAACGGATGGAAGCCGATACCGGCCGGCGCCGGCGCATGGTGACGATTGATCATTTCGATCGCCATCGTCAGGGCCGAGCCCGACAGGCTGTAGGCGACAGCGGCGTCAAAGGCGAAAGGCCAATTCGGATCGGGCCGGTGGGCCAGGCTCAACCGGACCGATTGCGGGGCCGCGGCCTCCACCGCCCAGGCGCGCTGCCAGCCAACACCGTGGATCGTGTGCGCATGGTCGCCGAAATTCGGCGCTAATTCGTACTCAGTCCCACGCCAGCAAAACCGCCGTAACCCGGTCCGATTCCCGTAGGGCAACAGCGGAAAGCACCCCATCGCATGCGGATCGCCGGCGATCGCCGTCTGCGGCAGCGCCCGCCGCAGCATCGGCGTGCGGCCGCGCATCCAACCGGTCAGCCCGGCCCCGTATGCGGGCGCGACCACCACCGATGACGCGCCCGAACGCAGCGTCAGCATCCACGCAAGCTTCGCATCTATGGACTCCGCTTCGCACCCAGCCTAACCCGTCCCCAGGCTTGTCGTCAGGAGGGGATCAGGCGTGGAGGAAGTCGATTGCGTCGTCGTGGGTGCCGGGGTGGTGGGCCTTGCCGTGGCGCGCGCACTGGCCATGGCGGGGCGTGAGGTCATCATCCTGGAAGCCGCGGAGGGGATCGGCACCGAAACCTCCTCCCGCAACAGCGAGGTCATTCACGCCGGCATTTACTACCCCGCCAACAGCCTCATGGCTCGGTTTTGCGTCGCCGGACGGCGCAAACTGTACGCATACTGCGCTGAAAAAGGCGTGCCGTACATCAACTGCGGCAAGCTGATCGTGGCGACCAGCCCCCAGGAAGACGCCCTGCTGGCGGGCATCAAGCAGCGCGCGGAAACCAACGGCGTCGAAGGCATGCGCGTGCTGACCGCGGCCGAGGCAATCGCGCTGGAGCCCAATCTGGTCTGTACCAGCGCCCTGCTGTCGCCCACGACCGGCATCATCGACAGCCACACCTACATGGTCGCGCTGCAAGGCGACGCCGAGAATGCCGGCGCGGTCCCGGCGTTCTTCAGCCCCGTCATGGGCGCCCGCGTGACGGGCCGGCAGATCGAGATCGATGTCGGCGGAGCCGACCCAATGACATTGCGCTGCCGGCTGATGATCAATTCGGCCGGCCTGCACGCGCCAGATCTGGCAAAGCGCATCGTCGGAATGCCCCAGGATCGCGTCCCCAACGCATATTATGCCAAGGGCAACTACTTCACCCTGTCGGGACGCTCGCCCTTCTCCCGCCTGATCTATCCAGTGCCGGTGCCCGGCGGCCTCGGCGTTCATCTGACCGTCGATTTGGGCGGCCAGGCCAGGTTTGGTCCCGATGTGGAATGGATCGATGCCATCGATTACACTGTCGATCCGTCCCGAGCGGAGGGTTTCTACGCCGCGGTGCGCAAGTATTGGCCAGGATTGAAGGATGGTGGACTCCAGCCCGGCTATTCGGGGATTCGCCCCAAGATCGTGCCGAAAGGTGCGCCGGGGCAGGATTTCGTCGTGCAGGGGCCGCAAGTGCACGGCATCCCTGGCCTGATCAATCTGTTCGGCATCGAAAGCCCCGGCCTGACCGCGTCACTGGCGATCGCCGATCACGTGCTGGACGTATCGCGAACGGAATCGTAGCCTCGTGGCGCCACGGTTTGCGGCGTAAGGCAACGAACCCTGGCGGAGGTCGGCGCTAGGATCTGATTCGTGAACCCACGGACTCACCGCCGAGCGATGAGCCCTGGCACGCGGAATGCTACGCTGACGGGAACAGGCCGGAGCGCACGCATGAAACGACGTGACATCCTCAGAACAGTATCGGCCGGCGCGATCGCCCTCGCCGCGCCGCGAATCGCCTCTGCCGCCGATGATCCCAAAACGCTGCGCTTCGTGCCCCAAGCTGATCTGGCAGTGCTCGATCCGGTTTTCACCACCGCCTACGTCACCCGCAACCATGCCTTCATGGTGTTCGACACACTCTACGGCATCGACGAATCCTTCAATCCGCAACCGCAGATGCTCGCCGGCCACGCCGTCGAAAATGATGGCAAGCTGTGGACCCTGACGCTGCGTGACGGCGTTAAATTCCATGACAACGAGCCGGTCCTCGCCAGGGACGCGCTGGCCAGCATCAAGCGCTGGGCGCAGCGTGACGCCTTCGGCGCCTCCCTGCTCGCCGCGACCGACGAAATGACCGCCCCGTCGGACCGGGTCATCCAGATCCGCCTGAAGAAACCGTTCGCGATGCTGCCGCTGGCGATGGGCCATGGCAGCAACACCATGCTGCCGGTGATGCCGGAGCGTTTGGCCAACACGCCGCCGTCGCAGGCGATCACCGAGATGGTCGGCAGCGGCCCGTATCGTTTCGTCGCCAACGAACGCGTCGCCGGTTCCCTCGCCGTTTACCGGAAGTTCGACGGCTACGTGCCCCGCCCCGACGGCAAACCGAGTTTCACCACCGGTCCCAAGCGCGCCAACGTCGAGCGCATCGAATGGCATACCATCCCCGATCCCGCGACCGCCGCCGCCGCGCTGCAATCGGGCGAAATCGACTGGTGGGAGCAGCCGACTTCCGACCTGCTGCCATTGCTTCGCCAAAACAAGGCCGTCGTGGTCGAAACCCTCGACCATGCGGGCAACATCGGCTTCCTCCGCCTCAACAGTCTGCTGCCGCCGTTCGACAACCCGGCCATCAAGCACGCTTTGCTCGGTGCGATAAACCAGGCGGACTTTATGCAGGCGGTCGTCGGCGACGATCCGACGATGTGGCGCGACAAGGCCGGCGTTTTCACCCCTGGCACACCGCTGGCCACTGACGCAGGCATCGGTATCTTCTCCAGCAAGCCCGATTATGCCCAGGTTAAGCGAGATCTCGCCGCTGCCGGCTACAAGGGCGAGAAGGTCACCTTCATCGCGGCAACCGATTTCCCGGCGATCAACGCGCTGTGCGAAGTCAGCGCCGACATGTTCCAGAAGGCCGGCTTCAACCTCGACTATCAGGCCCTCGATTGGGGCACGGTTACGCAACGCCGCAACATCGCCGGCCCACCGGCGCAAGGCGGCTGGAATGCCCACTGCACCTACACCGCGGGCTACGACCTGCTGAACCCTGCCACCAATCCGTCGCTGAACGCGATCGGCCGCGGCGGCTTCGTCGGCTGGCCGACGGATCCGAAACTGGCCGCGCTGCGCACCGCCTGGTTCGACGCACCCGACCTGGCGACGCAGCAAAGCCTCTGCCGCGACATCCAGCTGCAGTTCTGGCAAGATCCGCCGTACATCCCGCTGGGCCAGTTCTTCCAGGCCACCGCATACCGCAGCAATGTCAGCGGTATCCTGCCTGGTTCTTTCACTCTGTTCTGGAACGTCCGCAAAACCTGATCCGACCGCAGGAGCGTGTGGTCCAAAGCGACCTGATGGGGCTGCGACACGATCACGCCTCCTGCGTCACCGGCAGCCGCTGCGCCAGTTCGTCAACCAGCACCCGCTTGTTTTCCGAATAGTCGATCGGAACGATGACGAGATGGACGCCGCCACCAGCGAACGCCTGCTCCAGGGCAGGCGCCAGTTCGCCGGCGGCGCCCACGCGGGTCGCCTTTGCGCCGTAAGCCTCAGCGTAGCGCACGAAATCGGGGTTGCCGAAGGTCATGCCGAAATCGGCGAACTGATCGAGAGCCTGTTTCCACCGGATCATACCGAAGGCGTGGTCCTCGATGATAAGGACGACGAGGTTGAGCTTGAGCCGGACCGCCGTTTCCAGTTCCTGGCTGTTCATCATGAAGCCGCCGTCGCCGCAGACCGCCATGACGCGCCGACCTGGGTAGAGCAGGGCCGCCATCATCGCCGATGGCAGCCCCGCGCCCATCGTGGCCAGCGCATTGTCCAGCAACAGCGTGTTGGCGACCCGGGTGCGGTAGTTTCGCGCGAACCAGATCTTGTACATGCCGTTGTCCAAAGCGAGGATGCCGTCCGGTGGCATGACGCCCCGGACATCGTGCACCAGACGCTGCGGCGTCAGCCGGTCCTCGGTGGCGCGGGCGGCGATCCGGTTCAGGATGCCCTCGCGCAGCGGCAGCAGCGCCTGCGCGTACGGGATCTTGCCTTCGACGCGGTCGGCCAGCAGCCGCAGGGTGGGACCAAGATCGCCGACGACCTCGGCCTGCGGGAAGTAGACCTGTTCGACATGCGCCGGCTGGTAGCCGACATGGATGACATTCGGCCCGTTCCGGCCCATGATGAAGGGCGGCTTCTCGACCGTGTCGTGGCCGATGGTGATGATGAGGTCCGCGCGCTCGATCGCCTCGTGAACATAGTCGCGTTCGGAGAGCGCGGCGGTGCCCATGTAGAGTTCGGTGCCGCCAGGCACGGTGCCCTTGCCCATCTGCGTCGTGAAATAGGGAATGCGCGTGCGCAGCACGAACTGCGCGAGGTCGGATGAGGAGCGCGGTCGCGATGCGGCGGCACCTAGCATGAGCAACGGACGCTCTGCCTGCCGGATCATTTCAGCCGCGCGATCGAGCGCATCCGCGCTGGCCACGGGCAGTTCGACCGGATGCGGCGGGACCATCGGCACCGGCTCGCAGGTTACGGCGGCGATGTCTTCCGGAAGTTCCAGATGGACCGGTCCAGGGCGCTCCTCCGCGGCGACGCGGAACGCATCACGCAGCAGGGTTGGAATCATCGTTGGCGAGACGATTTGGCACGACAGCTTCGTCAGTGGCCGCATCGCCGCCACGACGTCGACGATCTGGAACCGCGCCTGCCGCGATGACAGGACGCCCTT
>DATARX010000081.1:0-10267 GCA_036263955.1 Rhodopila sp. | reverse complement strand
GCGTCGTGCTTCAGCAGGGCGGTGTAGATCTTCACAGTGCGCCCTTGGTGGAGGGGATGGCATCACCGACTCGCGGATCGGCTTCGACCGCCATCCGCAAAGCCCGAGCGGTGGCCTTGAAACAGGCCTCGGCGACGTGGTGGGCGTTGTGCCCGGCGCGTTTGGTGATGTGCAGTGTCACCATGGCATTGAAGGCCAGGGCGCGGAAAAATTCCTCAAACAATTCGGTGTCCATTTCGCCGATCTTGGGACGCGTGAAGTCCACGTTCCAGGCGAGGAAGGGACGGCCGGAAATGTCCACCGCGGCTTCGGCGAGCGTTTCATCCATCGGGATCAGCGCGTGGCCGAATCGCCTGATCCCCCGCTTGTCCCCCACCGCTCGGGCGATGGCGGCGCCAAGGACGATACCGACGTCTTCGGTGGTGTGGTGGAAGTCGATATGCAGGTCGCCGTCGGCGCGGACCGTGAGGTCGATCAGGCTGTGGCGGGCGAACGCGGTCAGCATATGGTCGAGGAAACCGATGCCGGTGGCGACGTCCGCCACCCCCGTCCCGTCAAGGTTAACGGTCAGGGAGATATCGGTTTCCGAGGTCTTGCGGTCGATCGTCGCGATGCGGTCCATGATGACCGTTCCACTACAGCGCCTGAGGCTTGTGGTCCAGGGTGATGACGCACGCGCCCGAACACGGCCTGGGGGGCATTGGGGTCGGGCGAATCCCACCGATGACACGTTTGGTTGGCGGCACGACAAGGTTGCGGAATGGCTGGCCAGGGGCCGTGGCTGATAATCGGTTACATGTAATTGACTTGGCGTTTTGCCGTGGCGTCGGCCTCCGACCAGACACCCTCGCGCGTCAAGGTGCGGGAACATCGTGAGCGGTCGCGCGCGCAGGGTCTGCGCCCGATCCAGATCTGGGTGCCTGCCGCCTGATGGTGGACACGATCGCTACCATCCCCAAGACCGAGATCGGCGCGCGCGTCGGGCGGTTGGACGACGAAGATACTGCGGCTCAATCAAGCGATGCTGGGTGTTCCTGGGATTGGCGGTCTCGCCACGGGCCGCGCGCGCGGCGGGCGGTCAGGTGGAAACCTGATCGGCGCCGTGACGGCGCTTGGAGAACAGCGATTCCAGCACCAGCACCGCGACGCCACAGACGATCGCCGCATCGGCGACATTAAAGACATACCAGGAGTAATCGCCCCACGGCGTGTCGACATGGGCGTGGATGAAATCAATCACGCCGCCGAAGCGGACCCGGTCGATGACATTGCCGATCGCGCCGCCGGCGATCGATCCGATCGCCACCGCCATGATGCGGGTTTCCGCTCGGCGGAGCCAGAAGCCCAGGGCGATGACGACGGCCAGCGCGACGGCGGCCAGGATGACATGGCCCCAGCTTCCGAGACCGTTGAGCAGGCCGAAGGTGACCCCGCGGTTCCACACCATGGTCAGGTTCAGCACCGGCAGCAGCACGACCTGGCGCAGATCCGGCAGGTTCAGCACGTTCAGGACCCACCATTTGCTGGCCTGGTCGGCGACCAGCACCAGCAGCCCGGCGATCAGGCCCAGCGGCATGAAGTTCGAGCGGGTCATGCCGCCGGCCTGCACACCAGCCCCGACTCCACCGCGTCCGCGCAGCGCAGGCACAGCCCGGGGTGGCTGGCGTTCGAGCCCACTTCCGGCAGCACTCTCCAGCAACGGACGCATTTGTCGCCGGAGGCGGGCGTGACCTTCGACAGGGGTTCGTCCGTGTCCGGCACGATCCGTACGGAGGAGACGATCGCGATCTCGGCCCATGCAGCTTCATCCAGTAAATGTTCGTGTTCCGCGTTCAGCGGCAGTTCGACGGCGGCCTGCAGCGAGGAGCCGATGGCGTTGGTTTTCCGGGATTCCTCGATCGGCACGGTGATGCGGCGGCGGATGGCGCGCACCGTGTCCCACTTGGTGGCCAGTGCGTCGTCGTGCCAGTCCCCTGGCGGGGTTTGGAACGCCTCCAGATGCACGCTGGTTTCGTCGCCGAAGCGGGCGCACCAGGCCTCCTCGGCCGTGAAGCACAGCACTGGCGCCAGCCAGGTGCACAGATAGCGGTGCAGGTGGTCCAGCACGGTTCGCGCGGACCGGCGGCGCAGGCTGTCGGGCCGGTCGCAGTAGATCGCGTCCTTGCGGATGTCGAAATAGAACGCCGACAGGTCGACGGCGCAGAAATTGTGCAGGTCCGGATAGACGCCGGTCCAGTCGTAGGATTCCACCGATGCGCGGACCTTCGAGTCGATCTCGGCCAGGCGGTGCAGCACCCAGCGTTCCAGTTCCGGCATCTGCTCGACCGGCACGCGTTCGGATTCGGAGAATCCATCCAGGCTGCCGAGCACCCAGCGGAGGGTGTTGCGCAGGCGGCGGTAGAGTTCGGCCTGCTGTTTCAGGATTTCCGGGCCGATGCGGAGGTCTTCGGTGGTGTCGGAGGACATCACCCAGAGGCGGAGAATGTCGGCGCCGAATTTGTCGGCGACCTCGTCCGGGGCGGTGGTGTTGCCCAGCGACTTGGACATCTTCCGGCCCTTCTCGTCATTGACGAAGCCGTGGGTCAGGACGGCCTTGAACGGGGCGACGCCGCGGGTGCCGACGGCTTCCAGCAGCGAGGAATGGAACCAGCCGCGATGCTGGTCGGATCCTTCCAGGTACAGGTCCGCCGGCCAGGGCAGGCCGCGCTTTTCCAGCACGAAGGCGTGGGTGGAGCCGGATTCGAACCAGACATCGACGATGTCCATGACCTGTTCGTAGTCGTCCGGGTTGTAGTCGTTCCCCAGGAAGCGGGACGGCGGGGACGAGTACCAGGCGTCGGCGCCCTCGGTTTCGAAGGCCTCGGTGATGCGGGCGACGACGGCGGGATCGCGCAGCGGTTCGCCGGTGCGCTTTTCCACGAACACGGTGATCGGCACGCCCCAGGCGCGCTGGCGGCTGATGCACCAGTCCGGGCGGGCGGCGACCATGGAGCCGATGCGGTTGCGGCCCTGGTCCGGCACGAATTTCGTCGCGGCGATGGCGGCGAGGGCTTTTTCGCGGATCTGGTGCGCCCCGTCCATCGGGATGAACCATTGCGGGGTGGCGCGGAAGATCAGCGGCGCCTTGGAGCGCCAGGAATGCGGGTAGGAATGGCTGATCTTGGAGCGAGCCAGCAGCGTTCCGGCCTCGGCCAGCGCGGCGCAGACCGGATCGGCGGCCTTGTAGACATGGGCGCCGGCGAACAGCGGGACCCAGGGGTTGAAGGTGCCGTCGTCGCCGACGGTTTCGGGAATATCCAGGCCGTTGGCGCGGCCGAGGATAAAGTCGTCCTCGCCATGGCCGGGGGCGATGTGGACAAAGCCGGTGCCGGCCTCGGTGGTGACGAAGTCGCCCAGCAGGAGGGGGGTGTCCTGGTCGTAGCCGCGACCACGGAGCGGGTGGGCCATGACGCTGCCGAACAGGTCGGCGCCTTTCAGCGTGGCCAGGACGGTGTGGGCGGTGATGCCGGTATCGTTCAGCACCGCCGGCAGCAGCGCTTCGGCGATGACGATTTTTTCGCCGGGACGGGCCAGCGAGCCCTCGGCCACCGCATCGACCTGAACGACCGCGTAGTCGAATTCGTGGCCGGCGGCGACGGCGCGGTTGCCGGGCATGGTCCAGGGGGTGGTGGTCCAGATCACGATCGAGGCGCCGTGCAGCGCCGGGACGGACGGTTTGACGACCGGGAAGCGGACCCAGATGGTGGTGGAGGTGTGGTCGTAGTACTCGATCTCGGCCTCGGCCAGGGCGGTCTTTTCCACCGGCGACCACATGACCGGGCGCAGGCCGCGATACAGCGCGCCGTTCAGCAGGAACTTGCAGATCTCGCCGGCGATCGCGGCTTCCGACGGGCGATCCATGGTGGCGTAGCGGTCGCGCCAGGCGCCTTCGACCCCGAGCCGGCGGAATTCCTTGGCCTGCACGCCCATCCAGTGGTCGGCGTAGGTTCGGCATTCGGCGCGGAAATCCAGGATCGGAACGGCGTCCTTGTCCTGCTTCTTGGCGCGGTACTGCTCCTCGATCTTCCATTCGATCGGCAGGCCGTGGCAGTCCCAGCCGGGGATGTAGTTGGCGTCGTAGCCGGCCATCTGGCGGGTGCGGTTGATGACGTCCTTGAGGATCTTGTTCAGCGCGGTGCCGATATGCAGGTGGCCGTTGGCGTACGGCGGACCATCATGCAGGATGAACAGCGGCCGGCCGGCGGAAGACGCCCGGATCTTGCCCCACAGGTCCATGGCATCCCATTTCGCCAGGATCTGCGGCTCCTTCTTCGGGAGGTCGCCGCGCATCGGGAAGCTGGTCTGGGGCAGGAATACCGTGTCGCGGTAGTCGCGCTGGGTTTCGGTGGCGGCGTCGTTCATGCAAAATCCGTATGGCCGTGGGCGGGCGGCCGGAGCCGTCCGGGGAGCAGAAACGGCAGCCTATACACGGATGACCGCGCCGCGACCATGCCGAACGCGGAAAGGTGAGATCAAGCCGGAGGAACCGCTTCTGGCATGTAGTGCAGAATCCGGCGGGTTGCCAGATCGATCGTCACCTGATCGTCCGGGGTTTTGGCCCGATCCTGGTGGTGGATGGATTATCCTCGATCGCGCGGGGCGCGGCGGTTCGCGGTTTACGACGCGGGTCGCGGACGGCGATAACCGCGCGATGACCGATCCCAATGACATCAAGCGGCAGGATGCGGCGGCGGCTTTCGAAGCGGCGCTGGCTGGGCTGGACCGGTTGCTGGTGCTGGAGCCCGCGCATCAGTGGGCGCGGACGCACCGAGCCGCACTGCTGTGCGCGGCGGGGCGGGTGGCTGAGGCGGTCGCGGATTTTACGGCGGTGCTGGGGCTGCACCCGGACGATGTGGCGGCCTTGGCGGGGCGCGGCGGCGCGTTTTGGATGCTGGACAGGCTGGATGCGGCGGCGGCGGATCTGGATCGTGCGCTGGTGCTCGACCCCGGCCATGTTTCGGCGCTGGTCGATCGGGCGAACGTGTTCCAGGAGCAGTATCGCTACGCCGAGGCGCTGGCATTGTATGACCGGGCGCTGGCGCTGCGGTCCGACGACCCGGCGGCACTGGCGAACCGGGGCGCGACATTGCGGGAAATGGGGCGTTATGCGGATGCGCTGGATGCCTGCCGCCATGCGCACGCGGTGCGGCCGGAGGATGCCGATACGGCGCTGAACCTCGCGATGTGCCTGCTGCAGATGGGCATCTGGCAAGAGGGTTGGGCGACCTATGAGGCTCGGTTGCGCCGCCCGCCGTGGTCGGAGGCGATGGCCGGTTTCACCGCGCCGCAATGGGATGGTCGGGCCGATCTTGCCGGCAAGCTTGTGCTGCTGGTGGGGGAGCAGGGGCTGGGCGATACGATCCAGTTCTGTCGGTTCGCGCATCGGGTCGCGGATCGGGGGGCGACCGTCATTCTGGGAGTGGAACCACCGCTGCGCCGGCTGATGACCGGCCTGGATGGTGTGGCCGCGGTAGCGGTGCCGGGCGATGCTGATCCGGACTACGATTTTTTCTGTCCGCTGATGAGCCTGCCGGTTCGGTTGGGCCTGACGCCGGCTGATGTGGGAATGGCGCCTTATCTACGGGCCGACGCGGCATGCGTCGCTGCCTGGCGGTTGCGGCTGGCGGTTTTGCCGGGGCTGAAGGTGGGGCTGGTGTGGGCGGGCGAGAGGCGGGCGCATGACCGCATGGCGTTGCGGACGGACCGGCGGCGATCGGTCGCGCTGGAGCGCCTGGCGCCGTTGTTCGATGTGCCGGGTGTCACGTTCGTATCGCTACAGAAAGGGGCCGCGGGCGGCCAGGCGGTGGGGTGGCCTGTGGTGGACTGGACGGCCGAACTGGAGGATTTCGCTGATACGACGGCGCTGATCGCGGCGCTGGACCTGGTGATCAGCGTCGATACGTCGGTGGCGCATGCGGCCGGGGCGCTGGGCCGTCCGGTGTGGGTGCTGAACCGGTTCGATCGCTGCTGGCGGTGGCTGGCGGATCGCACCGACTCGCCGTGGTATCCGACGATGCGGCTGTTCACCCAGGCCACGCCGGGGGTGTGGGACGATGTGGTGGCCGCGGTGGCAGCGGCGCTGGGTCAGGCCGCCAGCGGAACGGTCCAGGCGTCGTAGCCATAGACCCAGTCGGCGTCGTGCGGTTCCTTCAGCCAGGTGTTCTGGGCCGAGGTTTGCTGGATACGGGATGTGCGTGGCTTGCGCGTCGCCTCATAGCGCAGCAGCGCGTGGTGCAGGCCGTCACGGTCCACGCCGTGCAGGCAGCGTGACAGGATGGCGGCGTCCTCGATCGAGGTGGAGGCGCCCTGGGCCATGTAGGGGGTCATCGGATGGCAGGCGTCGCCCAGCAGCGCGACATTGCCTTCGACCCAGCGCGGCAGCGGATCGCGCTCCACCAGGGCCCATTTGTGCACGTCCGGGCAGGCGGCGAGGATGGCGCGCACCTGCGGATGGAACGTGTCGTAGGCGGCGCGCAGAGTCGCGAGATCGCCCTTGGCGGACCAGGATTCGAGGTTGAATTCCGGCTCCGGCGTGCTGGTGACGAAATAGAGTTCATCGTGGCGGGGACTGACGAAATAGCTGACGATGTGGCGGTCCGGTCCCCACCATTTGACGCAGGGATAGGGTTGCAGGCCGCCCAGCAGCGCGGTCGGGAACACGGTGCGGTAGGCGACGCGGCCGGTGAAGCGCGGCGCTTCCTGGCCGAGCATGAATTCGCGCACGACGGAGTGTATGCCGTCGGCACCGATCACCGCGTCCGCTTCGGCGGTGTCGCCGTTGGCGAAGGTCATGCGCACGGTGCCGCCGGCGGCGTGATCCAGGCCAGCGAGCCTGTGATCCAGGCGGATGATTTCATCCGGAACCAGGTCGGCGAGCATGGCGTGCAGGTCGCCACGGTGCATCAGGAAATACGGGACGCCATGACGTTGCAGCAATGACTGTCCCAGCGTGTGGGAATTGGTCAGTTCGCCGGTGTCGTAGTCGCGGGAGTCGTTGGAGGCAGGCTGGAATGCCTGGGCCAGGAGTTTGTCCTTCAGGCCGAGCGCGTAGAGCACGCGAATGGCGTTGGGGGCTTGCTGGATGCCGGCGCCCAGGCGGGTGAACCCCCTCGCCTGCTCGTAGATGCGCACATCGATGCCCAGGCGGCGCAGGCAGGCGGCCGCGGTCAGGCCGCCGATGCCGGCGCCGATAATTGCGATATGAGGTGGCCGTGCGGACATTGTTATCCTCCGTATCCGGCGATGCTGTCCGGTTTCGCGACGAGCGGCAAGCCGAGCGGTGGGTGGTGGACGGATGGGGCTGGGTTCCCATTTGATGGGGGCTGCGAAGAGGGAACGCGATGGATATCAGGCATGTGATCGTTCTGATGCTGGAGAACCGGTCTTTCGACAGTATGCTGGGCATGCTGTACCAAAGCGGCGATCGCTTCGACGGGCTGACGGGGACAGAGCAGAACAGCTGGCACAAGGCGGATGGATCGCCACCGGAACAGGTGCCGGTGTGGAAATCGCCTGCCATGACGGCGCGGGCGGCGTGCATCCCGAACCCCGATCCCGGCGAACTGTTCACCGACATTCGGATGCAGATTCGTGGGCTGGCGGCGGACGGGTCTGGCGGAAGCGAACCGTCGATGAATGGTTTCGTTGATAACTATATGCGCCAGGCGCCGGGCAATCCGGCGTATGATGCGGCGGCGCCGATGCATTATTTCGTTTATGAGGAGATCCCCGTGCTCTGTCAGTTGGCGCGGGCGTTCGGGGTTTCGGATCGGTGGCATGCCTCGGCGCCGTGCCAGACCTGGCCCAATCGCTTCTTCGCGCATACCGGCACCGCGAACGGCTATGTCAACAACCTGCCGACGCATTTTCCTTACATGATGGAATCGGTCTTCAACCGGATGCAGGACGTCGCGAAGGTTCCGTGGCGGGTGTATTTTCATGACATTCCGCAATCCCTGACGCTGAGCCGGCTGTGGGGCGATGCGCTGACGCATTTCCGGCTGTTCGAGGAAGAATTTGCTCGCGATGCGGCGCGCGGCGACCTGCCGGCGTACAGCTTTATCGAGCCGCGCTATTTCGCCGATCCGATCCTGAAGAAGATGCCGAACGACCAGCATCCGCCGCACGACGTGGCGTATGGCGAGGCGCTGATCGCATCGGTGTATAACGCGGTGCGCGGCGGGCCGGGCTGGAAGAACACGTTGCTGATTATTACGTATGACGAACATGGTGGTTGCTTCGACCACGTGGCGCCGCCCGCTTCTGTCCCGCCGGCTTCTGTCCCGCCCGCTGGGCGGGCGCCGGATGGGGAGGCGCCGGATGGGTTTGCGTTCGATACGTTCGGGGTGCGGGTGCCGGCGGTGATCGTTTCGCCGTGGGTGAAGCCGGGATCGGTGATCCGGCCGGCGGGTGCGACGCCGTTCGATCACACCTCGATCATCGCGACGTTACGAAAACTGTTTCCGTTCCCGCCGCTGACAGCGCGGGATGCGGCGGCCCCGGATCTGCTGCACGCGCTGACCGGCGACGGCGGCAATGACGGGCCGGCGCGGCTGTCTGTCCGCGAACCGACGCCGGAAGCGGGTGAACTGGCTGCCGCGGTTGCCGCGGAACCGAACACGCTACAGCGGGCGCTGGGACACGCGGCGGTGATGCTGCCGACGGCGGGCGCCAGCGTGGCCGCGCACGCACGGCGGCTGGCCGGCGGGACGGATGGGGCACCGAACCATCCGACCGTCGGCGTCGCGATCAAGGACATCTTGACGCATCTGCAGCGGTTTTTCGGGCCGTCGTAGTCTCGCGCATCAACGACGCGCGAGACTACGCTTTTGGTCTGAAGTATCCGATTCGCGCGACGAATCGTGGTCGCTACGCGAGGAACTCGCTCTGCGACCCTAGAGCCTTTTCCGTTCGCATTGGCT
Source organism: Rhodopila sp. (assembly GCA_036263955.1). Taxonomy (GTDB): domain Bacteria; phylum Pseudomonadota; class Alphaproteobacteria; order Acetobacterales; family Acetobacteraceae; genus Rhodopila. The sequence goes on along the minus strand of DATARX010000081.1, from coordinate 1,307 downwards.
CGCCGGAGCGGCTCTAGCACATTGTTTTAGCGAGCATCTTCACCCGCTCAGATATGCAATCTGAGCGGGATCTGCTCTAGCTCTTTGCTTTCAATAGCTCTTTGCTTCAGTGGCCTGCTTATCCCATCCGTCCGCCGCGTGGTGCGGCGAACGTCTGGGGCCGGACATGACGCGAATCAGGCGACGCGGTGCAGCAGCGGCTGGCCGGCTTTGAAGCGGGCAAGATTTTCCAGCACCAGCGCGCCGATCCGCCGGCGCGTCGCCGGGCTGCCGTGACCGGACACGTGCGGCGTGACGATCAGGTTGGGGCACGACCACAGCGGATGGTCGGGCGCGGCGGCTCCGGGTCGGTGACGTCCAGGCCGGCGCCGGCGAGGTGGCCGGACCGCAGCGCCGCCATCATCGCGGGGGTATCAACGATGGGGCCGCGTGCGATGTTGACCAGCACGCCGCCGGGCTTCATCGCGGCCAGCGCGCCGGCGTCGATCATGCCCCTGGTTTCCTCGGTCAGCGCGGCGGTGACCACCAGTGAGTCCGCCTCGGCCAGCGCCGCGTGCAGCCGGTGCGACGGCACCACCGAATCGGCGAATTCTTCCTGCCGGGCGGTGCGGGCGACGGCGATCACGCGGGCACCGAACGCCTTCACGCGCCGGCCGGTTTCGCGGCCGATGCCGCCGAAGCCGAGGATCACGACGGTGGAATCCTCCAGCGTCGCCAGTGGCTGGGCGATCGTCCGGTCGAACGAATGGCGGGCCTGGGTTTCGGCAAACAGGTGCAGCCGGCGGGTCAGGGCGGAGAGCAGCGTGACGGCGTGTTCCGCGACGATCGGCCCATGGCTGTGGCCGGCATTGGCGACCGCCACGGTGTCCGGCACGCCGTGAAACGTGATGCCGTCATAGCCCGCGGTGGTGAGCTGGATCCAGCCCAGCCGCGGGGCGGTCCTGCGCACCAGGGCGGCGGCCTCGGCGGTGTAGAGATGTCCCGACATCACGATGCCGTCGGTGTCCGGCAGCGCCTCGGTGAAGTCTGACAGGGTGTTGATCCGGGTGAAGCTGATATCCGGCGCGGCCTGCAGCAGGTCGGCCAGGTAATGGTCAAGTGGGCTCCAAAGCAGGATGCGAGGCGGCATGGGCGGGTGGATCTCCCCGATGGGTTCGGCGAACTTTAGGCCGAAGTGATTGGAGAAGCCAAATGACCGGGGCCGGGGGCGGCTCACTATCAGCGGCGCACTATCAGTCGCTCACCGTTGGGGCTCACGGTTGGTGGCTCACCGTTGGGGGCTCACCGTTGGGGGCTCACCGTTAGCG
>DATARX010000039.1:0-4923 GCA_036263955.1 Rhodopila sp. | reverse complement strand
GGTGGAACCGGATGTTCCCGATGGACGATCCGCCGAACTATGAGCCGGAAGAGAAGGACAGCATCGCGGCGATGGCCGTTCGGTCCGGGCAGACCCCGGATGAGGTGGCGTATGATTATCTGGCGGGCGGAGCGGAGCGGTTCCTGTTCTTTCCGATCGTTGGTTACAATGAAGACAATCTGGACATCATCCATACCATGCTGACGGACGATGCAACGATCCTGGGGCTTTCCGATGGCGGGGCGCATTGTTCCTCCATCGTCGATGCGAGTGTGCCGAGCTGGATGCTGATCCATTGGGCGAGGGATCGGTCGCGGGGGCCGCGGTTGCCGTTGGAACTGATGGTGAAGCGGCAGACCAGCGAGACGGCGGATTTCTTCGGGTTCCATGACCGCGGCCGGCTGGCGGTTGGGAAGAAGGCGGATGTGAACGTGATCGATTACCGGGCGATGCGGCTGCATGTGCCGGAGGTGCGCTATGACCTGCCGATGAACGGGCGGCGGCTGGTGCAGCGGGTCGATGGGTATCGCAATACGTTCGTGTCGGGGCTGTCGACGTTCGAGGATGGGGTGTATACGGGGGCCGTGCCCGGCCGGTTGGTTCGCGCCTGCTAGGTCGCGCTGGCTGCCGGGGCGGGCGGTGCCTGGTGTGCCGCCGCCCATAGTTTTTATGTGTCAGCAGGGGAATGAAGATGGAAAAGCGCAGGCTGGGTCAGTCCTCGTTGGAAGTGTCGCCGATTACTTTCGGTTGCAACGTGTTTGGCTGGACGGCGGATGAGAAGACATCGTTCGCCCTGCTGGATGCGTGGGTCGATGCCGGGTTCAATTTTCTCGACACGGCGGATGTGTATTCGCGCTGGCACACCGGCAACAGCGGCGGTGAGTCGGAGACGATCATCGGCAAGTGGCTGAAGGCGCGCGGCAACCGGGACAAGATCGTGCTGGCGACCAAGCTGGGGATTGAGATGGGGCCGGGGAAGAAGGGGCTGTCCCGGGCGTATATGCAAACGGCTGTCGAGGCTTCGCTTCGCCGGCTGCAGACGGATTATATCGATCTATATCAGTCGCATCGTGACGATCCGGAGACTCCGATCGAGGAGACGCTGTCCGCCTATGCCGAGCTGATCAAGCAGGGCAAGGTGCGGGAGATCGGGGCTTCGAATTTTGCCGCCGACCGGCTGGCGGAGTCGCTGAAGATCAGTTCCGCGAAGGGACTGCCGCGGTATCAGAGCCTGCAGCCGCAGTACAGCCTGGTGGAGCGGGCGGAGTTCGAGGGTCCGTTGGAGGATCTTTGCCTGGCGGAGAAGGTTGGGGTGATTGGGTATTACTCGCTGGCCAGTGGGTTCCTGACCGGGAAGTACCGGTCTCGGGCGGATATGGAGGGGCGGACGCGGGGGCCGCGGGTTGAGAAGTACCTCAATGATTACGGGTTTGGGGTGGTGAAGGCGCTGGACGAGGTTGCGGCGCGGTATGAGGCGAAGCCGGGGCAGATCGCGCTGGCCTGGCTGATTGCGCGGCCGAGCGTGACGGCGCCGATCGCGAGTGCTACGAATTTGGAGCAACTGGCGGAGTTGGCGGAGGCGGCGGAGATCGAGTTGGATGCGGAGTCGATCCAGAAGATCGATGCGGCGAGTAAGCAGGGGTAGGGGTTTCGGCGCGGGGGAGGTCGGGGTGCGGGCTCGCCGTCACGGGCGGGGTCGATCCGGCCGCCTTCGCTGCGACGGTTGTTGCGTGGATGGCCGGGTCGCCTGAAGCAGGCGCCCGGCCATGACGACAGGGCGGGAATGTGGGCGGCTGGGCCTGCCTATTATGATGCGGCTGGCTCGTGTGAGGATGGGGCTGGGTTTCACGCCTTCTGACTGTGTCAGCCTCAGGCGATCACCATCTAGCCATATTGTTTTCTGAGTTCCCGCTTCAGTAATTTGCCAGCGGTGTTGCGCGGCAGGGTGTCGACGAAAACGATCTTCTTGGGGATCTTGTACGGGGCCAGGTGTTCGCGGGCGTGGGCCAGCAGCGTTGGAGGGTCTACCTGATGGCCGGCGCGCACAACCACGAAGGCCGTGACGGCTTCGATCCATTTCTCGTCGGGCAGGCCGACGACGGCGACTTCGGAAACGGCCGGATGGGTGAACAGCACTTCCTCGACTTCGCGGCTGGCGACCAGTACGCCGCCGGTGTTGATGACGTCGCGGATACGGTCGACGATGTAGAGGTAGCCTGCGTCGTCGAAGTAGCCGACGTCGCCGGAATGAAACCATCCGCCGGCGAACGCTTCCTGGGTTTCCGCCGGCTTTTCCCAGTAGCCGACCATCAGGTGGGGCGAGCGATGAACGATCTCGCCGTGCGTGCCGGGGGGCACGTCGTTCATGTCCGGGTCCACGACGCGGGTCTGCACATTCAGGCCAGGGCGGCCGCAGGAAGCCGGGCGGGCATCGTGTTCTTCCGGGCGTAGAACGGTCGCCAGCGGGGCGATCTCGGTCTGGCCATAACAATTGTAGGGACGCGCAGCCGGCAGCCGCTCACGCAGTTCACGCAGCACCGGAACGGGCATGATCGAGGCGCCGTAATAAATTTTCTCCAGCGAGGTCAGGTCGCGGGCGGCGAAATCGGGATGCCGCAACAGGCTGATCCAGACCGTCGGCGGGGCGAAGAACGAGGTGATTCGTTCCTGCTCGATCAGGCGCAGGACGAGGTCTGCCGCCGGCGCCTCGATCAGGATGGTGCGGGCGCCGACCAGAAGCTGCGGCATGGTGAAGGCGTGGGTTTGTGCGGTGTGATACAGCGGCAGGGCTGCCAGCGCGCGGTCCGCCTCGGCGAAATCCATATTGTGGATGACGGAGTAATACTGCGACAGCATCGCCTTGTGCGTCATCATCGCGCCCTTGGGCGCGGCTGTCGTGCCGGATGTATAGACGATTTGCGCCAGGGAGTCGTCGTCCAGGCCTGGGTCCGCCGCCTCCGGCGCGTCGGGGTTGAGCGCGATCGGCAGCAGATCGTCCAGCGGGTGCGCGGAGACGCCGATGCCTTGCAGGTTGTCGTCCAGGCCCGCCCCGGTCAGCACGAGGCGGGAACCGGATTGATTGACGATATAGGACAACTCGTCGCCGGTTAGCGCGTAGTTCACCGGCACGTGCACGAAGCCGCCGCGCACGCAGGCGAGCCAGGCGATGAAATAGGCGTCGGAATTGCGGCCGTAGGCGGCGATGCGGTCGCCGGGATTCAGCCCGCGTTCGGTGAAAAACCGGGCGACGCGGCCGGCGGCCTGGTCCAGGGCGTTGAAGGACCAGTCACGCTCCCCGAACACCAGCGCCGAGCGGTCGCGAAACACGCGTGCTGCTCGGCGGATCGCATCGCCGACCGTGTTGCGACGGATCGGGTCCATGTCATGCGACCGCTTCGGCCTCGATTTCCACCTTCCAGGCCGGATCGGCCAGGCCGGCGACGAACAGCAGGGTGGAGGCGGGCGCGTGGTCGCCGAACGTCGCGCTACGGGCCTGACGGTAGGGCCCTAGCAACTCGCGATCGGTCAGGAAGGCAGTGGTCTTGACGATGTTGTTCACGCCCATGCCGTTGGCGGTCAGCACGGCACGCAGGTTGGCGAGCGCCTGGGCGATCTGGCCCTCCCCCGAACCGGGCACGGTGCCGTCGAGCGCGACGCCGACCTGGCCAGAGATGATCAGGCGGCGATAGTCGCCGGTGATCTGAATCGCGTGCGTGTAGCCCGTCGGCGCGCGGACGGCGGGCGGATTGCTGCGGGTGACTTCGGCTGGCATGGCGCTCTCCCTTTGATGTTCGTTGATCGCATGATTCACGCGCTTTGACGTTCCGCCACGCGCGATCATGGTCTCGGTCGTTGATCGCATGATTCACGCGCTTTGACGTTCCGCCACGCGCGATCATGCTTTATTGCGCGAGCCAAGCCCGCACTTCATTCCTGATGAACAGTATATCGGCCGGATTGGCAACAGGATTACCGGCGCGGTGACCCCAAATGCTCGGGATCGGCCGCAGCGACGCGTTGGCAAGCAACGGCAATTCGGCGGCGTTGTCGGCGGTGCGGAAATATAGGTCGGTGTCGCTGGGCATCAGCAGGACCCGAGCCTTGATGGCGCGCAGGGCGGCGGCGAGATCGCCGTCATAGAGGGCGTTGGCGCTGATGTCGGCTGCGTCCCAGGTGCGAAGCTGGGCGTACAGGTTGGCGGCGGGGCGGGCGCCGAAGCGGTCTTCCCAGTCGGTCTTCAGGAAGGTTTCCAGGTCCGGCGCGCCGAGGTTGGGGGACGGTCCGGTCGCCAGGTGCAAGCCGGCGCGATAGAAATCCTGGCTGAGCGCCCAGGCGGCGTAGATGCGGCCGAAGGCGCGTTTGGCGGCACGCGGTTCGGCGGAGAAGCGGCCATTGCCGATGTGCTGGGGGGCGGCCTCCAGCGTCGCCATCAACGAACGGAGGAAGATCTGGTTATGCACCGCGGTGCGGGCGACGCCGCAGTTCACCACGATGCGCTCCACCGCGTCCGGGAAAAGGGCGGCCCAGTGGTAGGCCTGCAACGCACCCATCGACCAGCCGTAGACGCAGGCGACGCGGTCGATGCCGAACAGGTCGGCCAAGGCGCGCCGTTGCACCTGGACGTTGTCGTGGACGGTGACCAGTGTCGGGTAGTCCGCGGTGTCGGACGGGGAGGACGACAGGCCGTTGCCGAACATGTCGGGGATGACGATGAACCAGCGGTCCGGGTCAAGAACCTTGTCGGGACCGATCAGCCACTCCAGGTCCGGGTGCTGCGCGCCATAGCTGGTCGGGTAGATGATGACATTGTCGCGGGCCGGGGACAGCGTGCCGTGGGTTTTCCAGGACAGACGGGCGGAGGGCAGGGGGGTGCCGGATTGGAGCGTGATATCTCCGGCTTCGAACGTGCCTTGCTGCGTTGGC
>DATARX010000025.1:0-5777 GCA_036263955.1 Rhodopila sp. | reverse complement strand
CCCCGCCGCATGCCCGCCATCCCGGCCACCAGCGGCACGGTTGATCGCAGCACCGGCACGAACCGGCACAGCGCGACGCTGTAGACCCCGTAGCGGTCGAAGAACCGCTCCGCGCTTTCCATCAACCCCGGCCGGCGAGAGAACGGCCACACGTCGCGCAACCGCGCACTGAACCGCCGTCCAAGCCAGAACGACAGAAAATCGCCGATCACCGCTCCAACAATCGACAACGCCAGAAACGGCAGCATCGGCTGCCCCGCCATGGCCGCGGCGCCGGTCACCGCCATCAGGATCGGCGTGCCGGGGATCAGGATGCCAAGCACCGCCACCGCTTCAATGATCGCGGCGAGGAAAACCACGCCCAACGCCGCACCCGGATAGGCGGAGACGAGATCCACGGCGGCGTTGATCCAAGACCACATACGGTTCGCCGTTACTGCTGTTGCGAAAAGTAACAGCGAATATGGCGCCTCGTCCTGCCGAAGGAAAGCGCTCTTCGCGATCCGCCTCGCCTGACCGCGCGATCGGCCCGTTCGTTTTGTGAACGGTCGGTTAGTTATGCCGGTCGCGATTTGGTTCCCGATCGTGAGTGAAAAGATCCGCATGTGGCCAATCCGCACGCTTTGCCGCCGCAACTTCTCGCGCAATGGAATTAATTTTCTTTTAGGATCAAGATCGATGTCGCCACAAAAAAACCTGAAATTCACACTTTATAACAATTCACTAACCACGCAGAGACATAACCGGCGCTAGCTAGGATGTGTCCCAACCGAAAGGATTTATCCGCCCCTCGTGATACACTTCACTTCCTGGTGATTTGTCGCCGGGGTGGCGGTGCCGAATATGCGTCAACACCGACGGGCGCTCCCTCTCCAGGGTGGTTCCAGGCGGTTGGTCCTATGTCGGACGTTCAAGATCTAACCAGGAGTTCAAACGCATGCGTTTCCGCAGCGCGATCCTCACCACTTTTGTGCTTGCGACGCCGGTCGCGGCCATGGCCCAGCCGATCACGGGCCTCTATGTCGGTGCCGGCGCCGGCCTGCATATCCCGCAGGATCCCAAAGCGACGCCATATGGTTCCGGCTTCGGCACCGGCCGGGTCGAGCTGAATGAAGGTTACGGCTTCAATTCCAACCTCGCCATCGGTTACGGCCTGGGCAACGGGTTCCGCTTTGAAGTCGAAGGCGATTTCATGCGCAGCGACCTGCGCCAGCTCAGCGGCACGCCGTTCCCCACCGCCACCAGCGGCACGATGCGCACCTGGGGTGTGATGGCCAACGCCCTGTATGACATGGATGTCGGCAGCCCCTATGTGTTTCCGTATCTCGGTCTCGGTGCCGGCTATCAGTGGACGTCGATGAACAGCGTCGGATCGGTCCAGCCAGGTGGCCCGTTCAGCTTCAACACCGACTCGCAAAGTGGCGCCTTCGCCTGGCAGGCGATCCTCGGCGCGTCATTCCCGATCCCGAACGTCCCCGGCCTGTCGCTGACCGCCGACTACCGCTTCATGGACATCCTGGGCGGCGAGAAATTCGACGGCACCGAAGGCGCCGCCATGGTTCCCGCCCAACTGAAGCTGCACAACCAGTTCAATCATGATCTGGTCATCGGGGTCCGTTACGCCTTCAACACCCCCGCGCCGGTCGCCCCGCCGATGGCCCCCGCCCCCGTCGCCGCCCCGGCGCCGGCCCCCGCCCGGTCCTACCTGGTGTTCTTCGATTGGGACAAGGCGGAACTGACCGACCGCGCCAGGTCGATCGTCAAGGAAGCCGCCGACAACTCGACCCGCGTCCAGGTCACACGGATCGAGGTCAACGGCTACACCGACACCTCCGGACGGCCGGCCTACAACCAGGCCCTGTCGGTCCGGCGTGCCCAGGCCGTCGCCGGCGAACTGGTGCGTGACGGCGTGCCGCGCAACGTCATCAACATCCAGGGCTTCGGCGACACCCACCTCCTGGTGTCCACCGGCCCGGGCGTGCGCGAACCGCAGAACCGCCGCGTCGAGATCATCATCCGCTGATCTTCGGCCAACCGAGAAAAACAGCCGGGGGCACAATCCCCCGGCTGTTTTTTTTGTACGCCCTGTTGAGTCGCAGCAATCGGCGGATGGCAGTAGGATGACCATCGGCACCAGATTGCAGACCATGCAAGACACACACATCATCGATCGGATTTCAGACGAGCATCTCTGGGATCAGGTCCTCCGCCGCCAGCCCGACGCCGGCTTCGTCTATGCCGTGACGACCATGGGCGTATACTGCCGCCCCGGTTGTCCCTCGCCCCGGCCGCTGCGCAAAAATGTCCGGTTCTTCCGCTCCACGCCCGACGCCGAGGCCGCCGGCTTCCGCGCCTGCAAACGGTGCGACCCGAAGGGGGAACGCGCCAGGATCGCGCAGGACGTCGTGCGCGACGCCAGCGCCTTCATTGAATCCAGCGAGGAGATTCCGTCGCTCGACACCTTGGCCAGGCGATCTGGTTACTCCCGGTTCCACTTCCTGCGGATGTTCCGGGATCACACCGGCCTGACGCCCCGCAGCTACGCCGAGGGCGTCCGCGCCCGCCGCCTGCACGCCGCCCTGGCCGACGGCAACCGGGTGGTCGATGCCGTCGCCGAGGCCGGCTACGGCTCCGAAAGTCGCGTCTACGAAAAGACCGCCGCCCTGCTCGGGATGACCCCCGGCGCGGCCCGCCGCGGTGGCCAGGGCGAGCGCATCCGCACCGCCTTCGCCGATTGCCCGTTCGGCCGCCTGCTCGTCGGGGCCACCGACAAAGGCGTCTGCTTCATCGGCTTCGCCGAACCCGACGAAGCCCTGATGGGCGACCTCCGCCGTCGCTTCCCAAAAGCCACCGTCACCATCGACGACCCCGCCCTGGCCGGCACCGTCCGGGCGGTGCTGGATTTCCTGCGTGAGCCGAAACAAGCACTGGACCTGCCGCTGGATCTGCGCGGCACCGCCTTCCAGCAACGCGTATGGCGCACCCTGTGCGAAATCCCAGCCGGTGAAACCCGCACCTACGCCCAACTCGCCGCAATGGCCGGCAATCCCAAAGCCATACGCGCCGTCGCCCGTTCCTGCGCCACCAACCCTGTGTCGCTGGCCGTGCCATGCCACCGCGTCGTTGGCAGCGACGGCAACCTGACCGGCTACCGCTGGGGCGTGCCACGGAAAAAGGCGTTGCTGGAACAGGAACGAAAGCTGGCCTGAAATTTCGTTGCGCTACGGCTTCTTCGCGGCGCGGGCCGCGAGTTCCTCGCGGTCCGCCTGCTGTCGTTTCGCCTCGGCCAGCTTCTCCGCCTGCACCGCACCGTCGTAATCGCCCTCGGTGATCCGAGCCTGGGCCTCCCAATCGGCCCAGTATGCTTCGTTTCGCGCGGCGGACGCATTGGGGCCGACTCCCGGCGGATCGGCGCGCGCGACACCCGCAAGGGCGATCAGCATCAGCAGCAGGACAGCAAGCGGTGCGCGCATCGGCGGTTCCCTGTGAAAGCCCTGCCATGAACGCATGGCGGGCCACCTCAGTTCGTCGCCCAGGCCCGACTTCGAAGATCCTGCCTTTCATCACGTCAGGGAAGTCCCGGCATTCGAAGCAAGCCCCTACTCATCGCCCCCCTACTCATCGCCCCCCTACTCATCGCCAAGAAATTATTCTTGCATTCCGCAAACCGTTCCCCTAATGTCCTCTCGAACATATATCGAACGGCACCCCCCGATGTCTTGCGCCACTTCCCCCACGTCCGCGACTTCCGCCACCTCCGCCGCCCTCGCCGCCCGCTTCACCCCCTCTCTCCTGGACACCATTCTGGGACACCTGGCGCTGCTCTTCCTCGCCGGCGCCGCCGGCAACATGACCGCCGCCCGAGACGCCGCGGCAATAATGCTCGCCGCCTACCACCCGGAAACCGAGGATGAACTTCGCCTCGCCGCGGAAATCGTCAGCTTCAGCTTCCACGCCCTGGAAGCCCTGGGCCAGGCCGCCACCCCGGACATGCCATTGACAAAAATCCTACGCCTAAGGGGTAGTGCCGTCAGCCTCAGCCGCGAAAGCCACAAAGCCGAACGCCGCCTCGATCAGTTGCAGAAAGCCCGCCGCGCCGGCGCCGAAACCCAACCGAACGCGACACACGGCCAGCCGGACGCAACGCCAGCCGCCCCGCCGCTCCCCGAACCCGCCCGCCCCCGGATCGACAAGGCCATCGCCCTGGTCGAGGCCACACGCCAGGCCATCGCGACCACCAGCCAAAGCGGCGGCAAGACCTGGACCCACAAGACCTGGACCCAGTCGTACCAAAAGCACGAAGCCGCCAGGCGCATCACCGAAAACCTGAAGCGAAACCAGGCAAACCACGCCGCCCAGCTAGCCACCGCTGCACCAGCCAACTAAGCGCCGCCCGTCGCCAACAACTCTGCGCCTCTGTGGTAGAATTCTTCAATCGTCAACAACAAACCCAGACGTCACCAAAATCGATTCAATACGGCTAGGGATCAATCCGAGCGGTCGCCGATCCGGCAACGACCTCTTTGCCGTCCTGGTTGACGGTGGACACTGCCAGATCGACGAAATGCTGGCCGCCGTCTTCGCGCACCGCAACAACGGTCGCCGTCGAATCCAGCGTATCTCCCGGCCAGACCTGATTGGTGAAGCGCACACCGAACTTCGTCAGCGTGCCGTCACCGACATAGTTCGTCAGCATCTTCCCCGTCAGCCCCATCGTCAGCATCCCATGCGCAAACACGCTCTGATAGCCCGCAACCTGGGTGGTATAAACCTCATCCGTATGCAGCGGATTGTAGTCGCCCGAGGCCCCGGCGTACTGCACGATCTGGGTTCGAGACAAATTCTCCACAACGCGTTCGCGATGCGTGTCGCCCACCTTCAGGGCCGATGCTTTCAATGCCATGTTCGTTGCTTCCCCTCAGCCCTGATCCACCGGACGTTCCGTCATCACCGTGACGCCCCGCGCCGTGATGACAAGGTCGCCGCTCTGATCGCGATATTCCGTGATTCGCTCCCGGAACGTCAGCGTGCCGGCGCGCTTGCTTTCCTTCTGCCAGGTCTCGCCGAACCGGGTCTCAGCCGTCAGTACATCGCCGGGCCGGATATGGCGGTGATACTCGAAATGCTGTTCCGCATGCAGCCCGCCCGAGGACGGCGGCTTCCCCTCGATCCCGCTCGGCCCTTTCGCCGATCCGAACCACTTCACCCCGGGCTTCGGCCGCAAATGATAGTCCGGATCAAACTGAGCCATCGCCTGCGGAAACGTCGGTGGCGCGACAATGCCCCCGGCTTCGGTCTCTTTTGCCGCCGTCGCGTCGTGATACACAGGATTGGTATCGCCGATCGCGCGCGCAAACATCATGATGTGGCTCGCTTCCACGGGAAATGTGATTTTGGCCAAGGATTCCCTCCGCTTTCTGCTACCGCAACAGGTTAACAGGGTTGCGGCAAGAAGAAACAGGCGCGCTTGCGCATGAGGCGACCGCCCCGCCGCCCCGGCCTCCGAGCCGCCCTGCAGGCCGCCGCAATTCCCACCTTCAGCAGCGCGCCGCTCCAAACCGATTCGATCCACTTCCAACGCGCCGCCGGCTGGATGCCACGCGGCCGCCGAGCCTATGCGATTGGCGACATCCACGGCTGCCGCGATAAACTGGAGACACTGCATGCCCGCATCGCCGCCGATCTAATGGCACGCCCGGTCCGGTCAGCCGTCCTGGTGCATATCGGCGACTACATCGATCAAGGGCCGGACAGCGCAGGCGTCGTGTCCCTGCTCG
>DATARX010000522.1:0-8688 GCA_036263955.1 Rhodopila sp. | reverse complement strand
CGACCTGCATCCGATGGCGCCGACCGCCGCGCCAACCGCCTACGGCGATTTCGCCCCGGCGGCGCAGGCCTATGGCGCGTTCGCCCCGCGCAGCCAGGTTTACGGCGCATTCACGGATCCGGCGTACGGGCGTTAGACCACAATCGTTTGAAGTTGACCCGTCTTTCGGCGTCCGGTCATGGTCTAACCCTTTGTTTGATCGCGTGATTCACGCCTTCTGACTGTGTCAGCCTCAGGCGATCACGTTCCAGGCCCCACCCACGGTTCAGGTCAGTGCGAGCATAACCACGCCGGCGCAGATCAGCGCCAGGGCACCCAGGTGCATCGCACCCAGCGGCTCCGCAAAGCCATAATGCCCGATCAGCGCCGCCGCGACGTAGGAAATGGCGGTGCAGGGCAGGGCGACCGACATCGGGATCCGGCGCAGCGCCACGATATACAGCAGCGCCGCCCCACCGTACAGGCACAGCCCGATCATCGTCCGCGGGTCGAACAACTGCCCGATAAAGCTGGACGCCCCAGACCCCGCTTTCAGCAGCGTTTGTCCCGCCATGCTGGTGACGATGGCGGTGATCAGCACCGCCCAATAGACGCTCATACCCGGTCCGTGTTGCGAAGGATGGCGCGCACGGTCCCCTGCGGCTTGCCGTTGGCCGACAGGAAGGTGCGCCCGACATATTCGCCCAGCACCCCCAGGATCATCGATTGCACGCCGGAAACCAGCAACAGTACCACCATCGTGGAGGCCCAGCCCGACGGGGTGTCGTGCATGAAAACCGCCTCTGAAATCGTTGCGACCGCGCCGATCGCGCCCAACACCGACAGCGCCAGGCCGGCGTAGATCGCCAGCCGCAGCGGCGCCAGCGAGAAGCTGGTCGCCAGGTTCAGCCACAGCCGCACCAGCCGGACCAGCGTGTAGTTCGATCGCCCCTCCAGCCGCGGCAGATGGCGGACCTCGATACTGTCGATCCGCTGCGTCACCTGCATGATCAGGCCGTCGACGTAGGGGTAGGGGCCGCTGTAGCGGGTCACTGCTTGCACCACCATCGCCGACATGCAGCGGAAAGATGACAGGTAGACGCCCTTGGGCTTGTCCAACAGTCGATCCGCGACGGCATTGGCGAAGCGGCTGCCCAGATTGCGCCAACCCTCATGCTGCTTGACGGCGTAGCGGGTATAAACCACGTCCCAGTTGCCGTTGCGCGCATGGTCATACAGCCGGACCACCTCGTTCGGCGGATTCTGCAGGTCGTCGTCCATCGTGATGACGAAATCGCCGCGCGCGTGCCGTAGGCCGGTCATTACCGCGTTGTGCTCGCCGTAGTTCCGGGCATGCTCGATATAGGTCAACGGGACCCGCGCGGTCGTCACCAGGCACCGGCAGACGTCCCCGGAATTGTCGGGGCTGCCGTCATTCACCAGCACTACCTCCAGCCCGCCCGCGGCATCCAGTTCCGACAGTGCTTCGACCAGCCGCCCGACCGTCGCCGCGCCGCGATACACCGGCACGACGATGGACAGGCCGGGGCGGGACGTCGCTTGATGGTGCATCTCAGTCAGGATGAGCGTGTCGTTCATGGTTTCTCTGCTATTGCCAGCACCGACCCTCCGGCGGGAAGCGCGAAAGGAAGGATGCGTTCAAGTTTCGTCACGCCATGCAATGTGACGTCAAGCCATGGCGGAAACGGGGCGACATCCGACACGGCATCGTCCCGCGCCAGCAGTTTCCGCTGCACGATCATCAGCGGCAGCAGCAATCCGTTCCAATAACCAGCCCGGACCCGTTGGAACCCCGCCTGGCGCAACAGGGCGCCCACGTCACCAGCGGTGAAACGGCGCACATTATGGACTTGCCGGTCATGCGCCGAAAGCATCCATCGATACGCCGGCAGGTTCAAAATGAGGCGCCCCGCCGGCCGCAGCACGCGCTTCAATTCGGCCAGCGCGGGACCGGGTTCCACCGCCGCATGGCAGAGCACGTCGGCCGAGACCGCGGCGTCAAAGCTGCGATCGGCGAAGGGCAGTCGGTTGACGCTGCCTCTCGCGATCGCCGCCCCCGATTTCTCACCAGCCCGTATGGCTGCCATCGCCGCCCACTCCACGCCGATCCGGCCCAGTTCCGGGTGCCGCTCGTGAAGCGCCGACAGGAAGCCCCCCGTGCCGCAACCCGCATCCAGCACGCGGCCTTCGATCCCGTCCAAGGCGTCGCAGAGGCGGGCGTGGAGGGCACGGTACCACCACATCCCGTCCTCGGCCGCATCCATCAGCCCATATTCGCGCGGCTCCATGAACCCGGCCCGCTACGGCTCGCAGCCTTCGTCCCGCAGCAACTCCAGCACCGCATCGGGCGCGACATCCGCACTGGTGAAGGCCTGCCCGATCCCACGAGCCAGCACGAAGTGCAGCGCGCCATCGCGCATTTTCTTGTCCCGCCGCATGTGGCCGAGCAGGGTCGCGGCGGAAAACCGCCGGTTCAGCATCGACAGGTCCGCCGGCAGCCCGATGGCGGATACATGCGCGATCACCCGCTGCGCATCGGCCGGCGGGCACAACCCCAGCCGCGCCGACAGTTTGAACGCCAGGCCAAGCCCGATGCCGACGCCCTCGCCGTGCAGCAAGCCGCCGTCGTAGCCGTATTCGGCCTCCAGCGCGTGCCCGAACGTATGCCCCAGATTCAGCAGCGCCCGCCCGTCATTGGGCTTTTCCTCGCGTTCGTCGTCGCCGACCACCGCGGCCTTGAACGCGCAGGCGCGTTTGATTGCCTCGGCCTGGGCGTCGCGATCGCCGGACACCACCGCCTGGCCGTGCTGTTCGCACCACGCGAAGAACGCGGCATCGCCGATCAGTCCCGCCTTGGCGATCTCCGCATAGCCTGCCTTCAACTCGCGCGGCGCCAGCGTGCCAAGTGTCTCCGTATCAGCCAGCACCATGCGAGGCTGATAGAACGCCCCGACCAGGTTCTTGCCGCGCCTGGTGTTCACCCCGGTCTTGCCGCCCACCGACGAATCCACCTGCGACAGCAGCGTGGTCGGGATCTGCACGAAGGGCAGCCCGCGCAACGTCGTCGCCGCGGCAAAACCTGCCAGGTCGCCGACTACCCCGCCGCCCAGCGCGATCACCGCGGTGCGGCGCTCCACCCGCGCCTCCAGCAACTGGTCGACGACCTCCAGATAGGTTTCCATGCTCTTGGATGCCTCGCCGTCCCTGACGACGATGGAACTGGTGGTGATCGCCGTCTCGGCCAGCCCGTTCAGCAGTGTTTGCAGATGCAGCGCGGCAACGTTCCGGTCGGTGACGACCACCGCCCGCTTCTGCGGCAGTTTCGGCGCAAGCAGCGCCCCCGCACGGGCCAGCAGATTGTCGCCGATCACCACGTCGTAGCTCGTGCTGGGCAGCACGACGTGCAGCCGCCGAGCCGGTTTCCAGGCCTGCAGGGCGTTCATCACGTCGGAGGTGGTATGGTCCGGCGGCTCATCGCCGCAATCCACGATGACGTCCGCCTCGGCGTAGATCGGGTAGCGGAGCTCCATCAGTTCGCGCAGCGTCGCCTCGCGGTCCCGCCCATTCAGCAGTGGGCGGTTGTCACGGGTCGCGACCCGGCGAACCAGCGTCGGCAGCGTGCAGCGCAGCCAGATCGAAACCGCCTCGGCCCGCGTGGTTTCCCGGGTCTGGGCGTCCATGAATGCCCCGCCTCCGAACGCCAGCACCATCGGGTCGCCGGCCAGCAGCCGGCGAATCACCCGGCGCTCCCCGTCACGAAAAGCGGCCTCGCCATATCGTGCGAACAGTTCGGGGATGGTACAGCCGGCCGCCAGTTCGATCTCCTGATCGGCGTCGCGGAATGGCAAGCCCAGCCGCGCGGCCAACCGGCGGCCAATCGAGGTCTTGCCGGCGCCCATCAGGCCAACCAGAACGACGCTGCGTCCGGCAATCGTGTCGGGAACCGGAATCGTCTCCCGTAGAGCAGTGTTGCGTGTCATAATTTCGGAGGCTAGCACACCGGTGCCGGAACAGGCGATTGCCCGCGAGTCGAATTGCCCCGCTGTTTCGGTGCCCCAGTTGGGCCTCCCAATCGGGCGTACCTATCGGGCGTGGCAGATGGGGCGCGGCAGGGGGCGCGCTTCGTCAGCCGGTGCGGAAAGGATTTCAGGAGCCTTGATGATTCGCATTTTCTTCTTTGTGGTGCTGGCCGGCCTGGTGGCCCTCGCAGGCGGCGTCCTGATGCTCGGCGTATTTCCGCCAAAGCCGCACCAGGCCGTGGTGGAGAAGGTCGTGCCGAACGACAAGTTTACGACGCATTAAGGTGTTGTTTCCGCCGCCACGAACCGGGCGGTCCGGCGCGTCCGCCACGGCGAGCGTAGGATGGCTGCGAAATGGACCCTAAGGTCGACGCCTTCCTGGAAATGCTGACGATCGAACGCGCCGCCGCTCGGAATACCATCGTATCATACACTAACGACCTCACGGATTTCGCCGCGTTCGCCGGCGAACGAGGTCATTCAGCCCTCGACGCGGATGCCGAGACCTGTCAGGGCTACATGGCCTCGCTGCACAGCCGCGGATTGTCGGCCCGCACCGCGGCGCGGCGGTTGTCGGCACTGCGTCAGTTTCACCTGTTCCTGCTGAGGGAAAGCGTGCGGACCGACGATCCGACCAGCCAGCTCGACACGCCCCGCCTGCCCAAGCCATTGCCGAAGTTTCTCGCCGAACCCGAAGTCGATGCGCTGCTGGAAGCAGCCGCGCGCAAACCGGGCCGTCCCGGCGCGTTGGGCCGCGCGGCTCTGGAATTACTCTACGCCACGGGAATGCGCGTGTCGGAACTGCTGTCGCTGCCGCGCTCGGCGTTGGGCGCGAAGGCCGAGGTCATGATCATCAAGGGCAAGGGCAGCAAGGAGCGGATGGTGCCGTTGTCTCGCGCCGCGAGGGAGGCCGCCGCCGGACTGCTCGCGATGACCGAGACGGACAGCCGATGGCTTTTTCCTGGCCGTGATCCGAAGCGCCCGCTGACCAGGCAGGCCTTCTTCCTGCTGTTGAAACAGATCGCGTTGGAGGCGGGACTGGACCCGGTCCGCGTCTCGCCGCATGTGCTGCGGCATTCGTTCGCATCGCACATGCTGGCTCGGGGGGCGGATCTGCGGAGCCTGCAAATGTTGCTCGGACACGCGGATATCTCGACCGTGCAAATCTACACCCACATCCAGACCGAGCGCCTGCGGAAGCTGGTGGAGGATCATCATCCGCTGTCGGAAAGTTGGTTGGGTCGGGACGGTGGCTGACGCCCAATGATCGGCGGGTGCGCGGGACGCCCTTCTGTCGGCGGGAACCGGACCTCTATCCAGCCGTTAACGCCCGGCACGGGTTGATATCTGGCCAATTTGGTCGACCGCCTGGGCGAAAGCGGGTGATTATTCGTGAACGAAGGGTCGGATCGACCGGCAGGCCCCCGCCAGCTTGAAGCACGGCTGCGCCAGCAGGCGTTGCTGGCTGAATTTGGCCGTCGTGCGCTCGGCGACATCGATTTTCACACCCTGTTGGAAGAGGCCACCCGCATGACCGCGCTCGGCATGGAGGTGCGGTTCTGTAAAGTGCTGGAATACCTGCCGGGACAGAACCGTTTCCTCGTCCGTGCCGGGGTCGGATGGCATGATGGCGTGGTCGGCAACGTTACGATCGACGCCGAACTCAGTTCCCCAGCCGGCTACGCATTGCACACCGGCAAGCCGGTGCTGTCGAACCATTTGCGGCGCGAGGATCGTTTTCGGACCCCCGAACTGCTGACGCAGCATGGGGTGGAGCGCGCCCTGAACGTCATCCTGCTGGGCGATGCCCAACCTTACGGTGTGCTGGAGGTCGACAGCGAGGCGCCGGGATCATTCTCCGAACCTGACATCGATTTCCTGCAGGCGGTCGCCAACCTGCTCGGTCTGGCGCTGGAGCGCCGCCGGGCCGAGGACGCACTGCGGCAGATCAACGAAACGTTGGAACAGCGCGTCGCCGCCGAGGTCGCGGAACGCCGCCAGGCGGAGGACGCGCTGCGGCAGGCGCAGAAGATGGAGGCGGTCGGACAACTCACCGGCGGCGTTGCCCACGACTTCAACAACCTGCTGCTGGTGATCATGGGCAACCTGGAGTTGCTCGGCCGTGCCGTCGCCGAGGACACGCGGCTCAGCCGCCTGGTGGCGACCGCCCACAAGGGCGCCACACGGGGCGCGCAACTCACGGGCCAGCTTCTCGCCTTTGCCCGGCGGCAGACGTTGCGTCCGGAGATCCGGTTGATCAACGATATGATCCGGGAATTCGACGTTTTGGCGACGCGGATGCTGGGCGAGTCGGTCACGGTCGACTTCGCGCTGGACGCGGCGGCCGGAGCTTGCGAGGTCGATCCGGCACAGTTCGGATCCGCGCTGCTGAATCTTGTGGTGAACGCCCGCGACGCGATGCCGGACGGTGGCACGCTGACGGTCAGCAGCAGCAATCTGTCGGTCGATGCCCGCATGGCCGCCCGGCTCGCCGACGCGCAGCTGGGCAACTACGTCGTGGTCGAGGTCGCGGACACCGGTACCGGCATGCCCCCAGCAGTGATGGAGCGCGCCACGGAGCCGTTTTTCACCACGAAAGAGGCCGGCAAGGGGACCGGTCTGGGGCTCAGCCAGGTGTACGGCTTCGTTCGCCAGTCCGGCGGATTTCTGACCATCGCCAGCGCGCCGGGCGCGGGGACCCAGATCAGGATCCACCTGCCGCAAGTCCTGGCCGACCCGCTGCGGCTCGACCCTGCCCCCGTTGCGCAAGCGGGCGCGGGCGTCATCCTGGTGGTCGAGGACGATGCCGACGTGCGCGACCTGGTGGCGCTGCAGTTGGAAGACCTCGGCTACGTTTCGATTGTCGCAGGATCCGGGCCGGAGGCCCTGGAGATCTTGTCGGGTGCCGACTCTCCGCCGATCGACTTGCTGCTGACCGACGTAGTGATGCCGGGAGGAATGAATGGCCTCGAACTGGTCCGCGAGGCGCGACGCCAGCGCCCGGAACTGAAGGCGTTGCTGACATCCGGCTACATCGGCGGCCACGCTCCCGGTGAAGCCGAGGCAGAAGCGGCCAGCCTACCACTACTTTCGAAGCCCTATCAGCAAGCCGATCTGTCCAGAGCGATACAAGAGGCGCTGGGCGGAGGCTGAACGGGCTTATCGCGTCGCGACGATAAACAGCCGGGGGAAGGGCAGCAGCACCGAACCATCCGGCTGCGGCGGATACGCATCGACCAGCAAAGCCCGGTATTCAGCCAGATACGCCGCAATTTCCGCCGGATCCAGCGGGGCCAGGAACGGCCGCAGGCCGCTGCCCTTGAACCACTCGACCACGGCATCGGTCCCGCCGGCCAGTACATGATGATAGGTGGTGTGCCAGACATCCACCCGGCCTGCGTGCGGCTTCAGCAGGGAATAATACCATGTCGCGCCACGCCGGGCTGTCCGCGCGCCGGAGGCCCCCGCCAGCTTCGCGGCCCATGGCCCGGACGCCGCCACCTGCCGCATCAACCGATGCGCCGGCTCCTCCAGGTTGTCCGGCATCTGCACCGCCAGACTGCCGCCGGACGCCAGCTTTCCCATCAGCCGAGGCATCAGCGTCTCGTGATCCGGCACCCATTGCAGCACCGCGTTCGCCAGGATCACGTCGAACGGCCCGGCCTCATCCCACTCCGTAATGCCGCCAACGTCGAAGCGAATTCCAGGCAAACGCTTGCGCGCCGCCTCGATCATATCAGCGGAACTGTCGAGCCCGCTGACCGCCGCGTCCGGAAAGCGTTCGGCCAGAACTTCGGTCGAGTTTCCCGGCCCGCACCCAAGATCCACTGCTCGCCGTGTCCCCTTGGTGGGCACGGTGGCCAGGAGATCGCGCACTGGCCGTGTCCGTTCAGCCTCGAAGCTGGTGTACTGCCGGGCAGACCAACTCATCCGGGCTTCTTGTCCTTGGCGTCCGGGGCCTTCGAGAGGGACAGCGGCACGTATTGCACGCCGCCTTCCCGCTGGATCAGCATCAGCACGTTCTTGCGGTCCGCCTTCTTGGCGGCATCGACCTGCTTCTGGATGTCGGATGGCGCCGCGACTTCGGTCTGCTGCACTTCCATGATCACGTCGCCCGGCTTCAGGCCCCGCTCCGCTGCCGGGGTGTTCGGCGATACATCGGTGATCACCACGCCCTTCTGGTCCGCCCCGAGTTGGAACTTGTCTTTCAGTTCCTGGCTGACCGGCGCGACCTTCATCCCAAGCCCGGTGAGGTCGGTGGGCTTCGTCGCGTCGGCCGGCTTGTTGCCGGTGTCAGCCGAGGCGAGTTCGGCATCCGCCGGCCGTTCCGCCAGGGTGGTCTGCACGGTCACTTCCTTGCCGTCGCGCCACAGCACCACCGGCACTTCCTTGCCGACTTCGGCGTCCGCCACGATACGCGGCAGGTTGTGCATTTCCTTCACGTCCTGGCCGGCGAACTTCAGGATGATGTCGCCGCCGTGGATCTTCGCCTTCTCCGCCGGCCCGCCGTCGGTGACGCCGGCGACCATCGCGCCATTGGCGTCCTTCAGCCCCAGGCTCTCGGCGATTTCCGGCGTGACCTGCTGGATCTTCACCCCCAGCCAGCCGCGCCGCGGATGACCGTACTGCTTCAACTGCGCGACGATGTTCTTCGCCATGTTGGACGGGA
>DATARX010000462.1:0-3048 GCA_036263955.1 Rhodopila sp. | reverse complement strand
CGGCGGTTTGCGCGGGAAGGCTACCATGTGTTCGCCGGGCGGCGAAACGGCGAGAAGCTGGCGCCGCTGGTGGCGGAGATCGAGGCGGCCGGGGGCGCCTGCACCGGCCTGTCGCTGGATGCCAGGCAGGCCGATGCGGTCGCCGATTTCATGCGCCGTGCCGATGCGGCGGCGCCGCTGGACGTGGTGGTGTTCAATATCGGTGCGAACGTGAATTTCCCGCTGCTCGATACCACCGAGCGGGTGTTTCGGAAGGTGTGGGAACTGGCCTGTTACGCGGGCTTTCTCACCGGGCGGGAAGCGGCGCGATACATGCTGGCACGTGGACGCGGCTCGATCTTCTTTACCGGTGCGACGGCGAGCGTGCGCGGCGGCGATGGGTACGCCGCCTTTGCCAGCGCGAAATTCGGGCTGCGGGCGGTGGCGCAGAGCATGGCGCGGGAGCTTGGGCCGCGGAACATCCATGTGGCGCACCTGGTGATCGATTCGGGTGTCGATACCGAATGGGTGCGCCAGCGCATGGCGGCGCGGGGTATCGCGGCGGAGGAGCGGGTGCTGATGAGCCCGGCTTCCATCGCCGAGACGTATTGGCAGTTGCATTTGCAACCGCATGATGCGTGGACGCATGAGCTCGATCTGCGGCCGGGTCGTGAAACCTGGTGAGGTGGTTCCTGGTGAGGTGGTTCCTGGTGAGGTGGTTTCTGGTGAGGTAAGGTTATGCAAGTCGAGTTCCATTTCGATTTCGGCAGCCCGAACGCCTATCTGGCGCATCGTGTCATTCCGGGGATCGAGGCACGGACGCGGGCGACGTTCCGCTATGTGCCGGTGCTGCTGGGCGGGGTGTTCAAGGCGACCGGCAACCGCTCGCCGGGCGAGGCGTTCGGGGGCATCCGCAACAAGCTGGACTACGAACGGCTGGAAACCGAGCGGTTCGTGCGGCGGCACCGGATCGAGGGTTATGTGCGCAATCCGTTTTTTCCGGTGAACACGCTGCAGGCGATGCGCGGGGCGGCGGCGGCCGAAATCGACGGCGGATTGGCGGGGTATGTGGAGGCGATGTTCCATCACATGTGGGAAGCGCCGAAGAAGCTGGACGAACCGGCGGTTTTCCGCGATGCGCTGACCGCTTCGGGGCTGGATGCAGACGCGATCCTGGCGCGCAGCCAGGATCCGGCGGTGAAGGCTCGGTTGATCGCCAACACCGAGATGTCGGTTTCGCGGGGGGCGTTCGGCTCGCCGACGTTCTTTGTCGGGGATGCGATCTACTTCGGCAAGGACCGGCTACGCGATGTGGAAGACGCGATCATGGGTATAGATTGATCCTTACGCCGTGCGTCGACCTGGATTATTTCGCGGCCTGCCGCCACACGCTTTTTCATTGGGCCGTATTGGCATCGGGCGATCGTCGCATTGGGCTGTAGTGGGTGGCTGCATGGGAGCAACGACAATGTCCTCGACGGCAACTGCAACCGCGAAGTCTTCCGGTCTCGCCACTGTATTGCGCGTTACCAGCGGCAATTTCCTGGAGATGTTCGACTTTTTCCTGTTCGGCTTCTACGCGACGTATATTTCGAAGGCGTTCTTTCCCACGGAAAGCGAATTCGCCGGGCTGATGCTGACGTTCATGACGTTCGGCGCGGGCTTCCTGATGCGGCCGTTGGGTGCCATCGTGCTGGGCGCGTATATCGACCAGATCGGCCGCCGCCGGGGACTGATCCTGACATTGACGATCATGGCGAGCGGCACGTTCCTGATCGCGTTCGTGCCTGCGTATGAAACGATCGGCGTGCTGGCGCCGGTGCTGGTGCTGATCGTGCGGCTGCTGCAGGGCTTCTCGGCCGGCGTCGAACTGGGCGGCGTGTCGGTTTACCTGTCGGAGATGGCGCCTCCGGGCAACAAGGGGTTTTACGTCGCCTGGCAGTCCGCCAGTCAACAGGTCGCGATCATGGTCGCCGCGATCATCGGCTATTTGCTGAGCACGCTGCTGACGGCGCCGGCGGTCGGATCCTGGGGCTGGCGCATTCCGTTCGTGATCGGCTGCCTGATCGTGCCGTTCCTGTTCTATCTCCGGCGCTCGCTGGAAGAGACGCATGAATTCATGGCGCGCAAGCACCGGCCCTCGACCAGCGAGATCTTCGCCTCGATCGGGACGAACTGGGCGATCGTGCTGCTGGGGATGCTGCTTGTGGTGATGACGACGGTTTCGTTCTACGCGATCACCGTCTACACGCCGACGTTCGGCAAGAGCGTGCTGAAGCTGACGACGACGGACAGCCTGGTGGTGACGTTCTGCGTCGGGCTGTCCAACTTCATCTGGCTGCCGGTGATGGGCGCACTGTCGGACCGGGTGGGACGCAAGCCGATCCTGCTGGTGTTCTCCGCGCTGACCTTGCTGACGGCCTATCCGGCGTTGGCGTGGCTGGTTGCGGCCCCGAGTTTTGGCAACATGCTGATGGTGCTGCTGTGGCTGTCGTTCCTGTACGGCAGCTACAACGGGGCGATGGTGGTGGCGCTGACCGAGATTGTGCCGGTTGAGGTGCGGACGGCCGGATTTTCCCTGGCGTATGCGCTGGCGACGGCGCTGTTCGGCGGGTTCACGCCGCTGGTGTCCACCTGGCTGATCGAGGCGACGGGCAACAAAGCGGCTCCGGGTTTGTGGATGGCGTTTGCCGGCGCGTGCGGCCTGGTGGCGACGATCGTGGTCTACAGCGGCAACCTGGTGCGCGCGCGGGCGTTACGGGAAGGGCGGATGGCGTAGCACCCCGGGCTTGTTTCTTTCGGCGGCGGGGTCCAGTTTTGATTGGAATTGAGAAATGGAAACGTGACCATGCGGCGCGCTCTTTTGTTGCTGCCTGTCCTCCTGCCGCTAGCCGGCTGCTATGAGCCGCCGGCTAATGCGGATTACGGTTATGCCCAACCTGGATATCCGCCGCCGTGGTATCCGCCATCTGGGTATCCGTCCTCTGGGTATCCGCCATCTGGGTATCCGCCGCCGACGTACGAGGGGTATACGGCGGTTCCGGCCGATCCCTACGGTGGGGGGTATCC
>DATARX010000429.1:0-10791 GCA_036263955.1 Rhodopila sp. | reverse complement strand
TTTCCAGCAAAATATGCTTTGTTTTTATTCTATTGCTCCTATATTGACCAAAAACTGCACGATTTTGTTCAGCTGGATTCAGGCGCCAATTGAAAAGCCCGCCCAATTCGGTTCGTTCATTTTGTTCGGCTTCGCACTTCCACGCCGGCCCAGCCTTCCATGACCTTGATCAGCGAGGTGAAATCCGCCGGCCCCAGCCCCTGCTGTTCGGCGAAGCGCCAAAGCTGGCCGATCGTCCCGTGTACCCACATCGGCACGCCCAGCGCCTCCGCTTCCTGCAGGCCTAGGACCACGTCCTTGACCATGATCGTCAGGCTGGATCCGTAATCGAACGTTCCCGGCAGCACCGATTTCGGCACTTTCGTCAGTGTCGCGCTGTTCTGCCCGGTGGAGACGTTCAGCACATCGACCATCTGGTCCGGGTCCAATCCGCCCTTGGCGCCAAGCACCAAAGCCTCGAACGCGGTCGCCATGTTCGCGGCGTTCACAAGGTTGTTGACGAGTTTCATCAATTGCGCCTGGCCCGGCCGGTCCCCAACCTCGAACACGTTCTTGCCGATGCGTTGCAGCCAGGGCCGGAGTTCCGCCCGCGTGTCCGGCGCCCCCGCGACGATGACGGTCAGCGTTCCGGCCCGAGCGCCCTTGGGACCGCCGCTGATCGGACAATCCACCAGCTTGATGCCGCGCGCCTCGACAATCTCCTGGACTTTCGACTGGGCCGGCCCGCCGATCGTGGACATTTCCACGTAGGTGCGGACAGCGCTACCGGCCGCGACGTCGCGCGCGACCGATTCCGAGATCGTGCCGCTCGGCAGGCATGCGAAAACGATGCGCGCGGCATCGGCGACGCCGGTGGGTGAGGCGTGCGCATGCGCCCCCTTGGCGACGAACGGTGCAAGCGCTGCCTTGTTCGGATCGAACACATGCAACGTTGCGCCCGCGTCCTGCAAGCGTTCGGCGATCGCCGATCCCATTTGCCCGAGCCCCAGAAATCCGAGTTCCATGATGCTTCCTCCGGGCGCGATGATGACACGGGCCGCGCCCTGTCGCATTCTGCCGCGGTCCAGTTAAAGGAGGAAACCGATGGGTATGCTCGACGGGAAAGTCGCCGTCGTAACCGGTGCCGGCGGCGGCATCGGACGCGCGACGGCGATCGCCTTGGCCGCGAACGGTGCGAAGGTGGTGGTGAACGATATCGGCGCGACGGTGACCGGTGAGGGTCAGGATGCAGGTCCGGCCCAGCGCGTGGTGCAGGAGATCGAGCAGGCGAACGGCGCCGGCCGAGCGGTCGCGAACAGCGGCAGCGTTGCGAGTTGGGAAGATGCCCAGCGGATGGTGCAGGACGCGATCGACCATTTCGGCCGTATCGATATCGTGGTGAACAACGCCGGCATCCTGCGTGACCGTATGTTCCACTACATGACGATCGAAGAATGGGACGCGGTGATCAAGGTCCATTTGTACGGGGCGTTTTATGTCTCTCGCGCGGCGATCCCGCATTTCCGCAAGCAGGAGAGCGGGTGCTACACGCATATCACCTCGACCTCGGGCCTGATCGGCAGCGTGGGACAGGTGAATTACGGCGCGGCGAAAATGGGCATTGCCGGATTGTCGCGCAATATCGCGATGGATATGCAACGATACAATGTGCGCTCAAATTGCATTGGACCGCATGCGTTCAGTCGCATGATCGAAACGGTGCCCGGCCAGACCGAAGAACAGTTGCAGGCGCGGGCGGCGAAGACCCGGCCGGATCACATCGCGCAGTTGATTGCGTTTCTGGGCACCGATGCCGCATCGGGCGTGTCCGGTCAGATTTTCGGTGTTCGCGGCAACGAAATCTATCTGTACAACCAACCGCGCCCGATCCGCATCGTGTCCCGTTCCGATGGCTGGAGCCCGGAGAAATTGGCGGAACATTGGCTCCCGGCGGTGAAGAGCAGCTTCACGCCACTGGAACGCACCCGCGACGTGTATTCCTGGGATCCGGTCTGAGTCCCGGTCTGTGTCATCACCTCGCCGAGCCCGGTGATGACACAGGCATTGCGGATGACGCTTAGGACATTGAATCGATAACGTTTGATACCAAGGATCATTGCATGACGACCACTCTCCGCGGCGCCGACATTGTCGTGCGTACGCTCGAACGTGCCGGACACACGGATATTTTCACCCTGTCCGGCAACCACATCATGTCTCTGTTCGACGCCGCGATCGATACGAAGCTTTCGTTGATGCACGTTCGGCATGAGGCCGCCACCGTCCACATGGCGGACGCGTATGGACGGCTGACGGGACGGCCCGGTATTGCCTGTGTCACCGGCGGCCCCGGTCACGCGAACGCAGTTGGTGCCCTGTTCACGGCGCTCGGGCAGGAAACCCCCATGGTGCTGCTGTCCGGCCATACCGAGATCGATCAACTTGGTTGCGGCGGTTTTCAGGAGTTGCGGCAGGTCGACTTGGCGGAGCCGGTCTGCAAAGCCGCCTGGATGGCGACGGACACCGCAACGGTCGGGATGGATGTTGCAAAGGCGATCCGTATCGCCACGTCCGGCCGTCCCGGTCCGGTACATCTCAGCCTGCCGTCTGATGTCCTGGACGCAACGGTGACCGAAGATGCCGTGCTGTGGCCGAACGAAGCTGACTTCACGGCGCCGGCTGTGCCGCTGAGCGACGCCGCCGCCGACACGGTTGTGGCGTTGTTGGCAACGGCCAGGCGACCACTGGTGATCGGCGCACCGGTGCTGGCGACGCGCCAGGGTCGCGAGCTGCTGCGCCGGATCGAGTCCACATTAGGAATCCCCACCTGCCTCAGCGAAGGTCCACGCGGCTTCAATGACGCGAGCCTGGGGGCCTACGCCGATGTCGCGCAGCGCGCTGACATGGTGGTGCTATTAGGCAAAGCGCTCGATTTCACCTTGAAATTCGGCGGGTCGCCGTTTCCGCCGGCGTGTCGCTTTATCGCGATCGATCCGGACGGCGCGCTGCTGGACCGCGCGGCGCGGGTCAAGGGACCGATGCTCGCGTTCGGCTGCGTCGCCGATACCTATCCGGCCGGGGAGGCGCTCATCCGCCGCGGCTCCGGCCGCGTAACCGGCGATCCCGCATGGCGCGCCGATGCCCGTGCCTGTTTCGATGATCGGCCGGCTTCCTGGGCGGATCTTGTGTCCACCACGCCTGGCAAGCTGCACCCGGCCGAAGTGTTCCGGACATTGCAGCCTTATCTGGCCCGCGAACCGGACAGCGTGCTGATCTGCGATGGCGGGGAGTTCGCACAATGGGGCCAGAGCCTGCTGCGTAACGACCGCCGGATGATCAATGGCGTCGCCGGGTCGATCGGTTCGTCATTGCCGATGGCCTCGGGCGCCCGGGTCGTGGAAAAGACCGCGCCCGTCTTTGCCGTACTCGGCGATGGAACGTTTGGCTTCCACATGTCGGAAATCGAAACCGCCGTGCGTCTGAACCTGCCCTATGTCGCGATCGTGGGCACCGATGCGCGCTGGAACGCCGAGTACAATCTGCAAGTCCGCGACTACGGTCCGAACCGCACCCATGGGTGTGAGTTGAATCCCACCCGCTACGACCTGGTGGCGACAGCATTGGGCGGCCATGGGGAACTGGTGCGAAGCGCGGCCGAATTGCCTGGCGCGATCGACCGCTCATTGGCCAGCGGCAAGCCCGCCGTG
The DNA here is from genome assembly GCA_036263955.1 of Rhodopila sp. GTDB lineage: Bacteria > Pseudomonadota > Alphaproteobacteria > Acetobacterales > Acetobacteraceae > Rhodopila. The sequence continues at coordinate 7,105 of DATARX010000429.1, read as the reverse complement.
ATCAATGTGATGATCGAAAGCATTCCGTCCCCGGTGATGCGGCGAGGTTGATGTACACAAAGCCGTAATTATCCCGGGTTCCTCGCGTGGCCACGAGATCGTGTTGCCGTCGCGAACCACTCGACGCGGTATCCTGGCGCGTAACGCGTGAGGAGAATGTTACATGAACAAGCTCGCCGTTGCCGCCATTTTATTGGTGAGCACGACTTTGTCCGCGGCGGCGGCGCCGTTTTGTCTGGAAGTTCCGGGCGGCACGCCGCAGTGCATCTACGTGGATGGCAATGAATGCCAGGTACAGGCGAATCGCCAGAATGGCTCCTGCCAACCCAACCCGGCTGAAGCGAGAGCGCCAAGCAGCCGCATTGGCGAATATTGCATGATTCTGCCGATTGGCTTCACCCATTGCGGCTATGCCGATGGGATTGCTTGCTCGCATGATGCGCTGCAGCAGCATGGGATTTGTACGAAAAGCGCCGGCACGATACCGCAACAGCTTCCGGATCCTTACGTTCCCAACGCCGGGCGTTGAAGCTGGTTTGGTCGCGTCGCCGTTAGTGCCGAGGACGCACCGATTGTCGAATAGGAGCTCCTTGGGATAGCCTGACGACTGGCGGGAGAGGACGGACTGACCCCGATCGGTTCCACCCGTCAGCTGCGCTTCGCGAAGGCGGTCGCGCATCGGTCGGTTTTCCTCAGCATAGGGCGGGTGACCGAGGAAGGTCCTGCGCGATAGGTTCTGGCGCGGCCACAACATCCGCTGACAGGGCGCGATTTCAGCTTCCCATCACCGCTTCTGCAGACGCCGGAGTGCTGGATGACCTACGGATTCGATGAGGATCTGAATCAGGCGATGCGGAACGCCAGCATGGACTTGCTTCGTGTGCTGACTGAACATCGCGGACTCAGCCGCGACGACGCGTACTCGCTGGTGAGCGTGGCGGCGGATTTTGGCGTGACGCAGGTGGTGGACGGTCGGCAGGGTGTGTACGCGCGGATCTGCCGAGCGGTGTCCCCTCCTGAGTAGGCCCAGGCGGGTTCGTCCCGCCTCCCGCTTACCGATGATCTTGGAAAGCCCCGTGGTGGGCGTCGGTCCCGACACGTTCGATCAGCGGCTCAGGTAATGGCCGTCCTTCTGCAACTCATGCCGGATTCCGCTCATGATGTCGGCCGCCTGAACCACGGGCGGATCGCGCACAACGGCCATCAGGCAGGCATGGCGCAAGATGTTGACGATCGCGCCGCCCGCCAGTTCGTGCCGGACGGCGAGCGCGTGGAAATCGATGTCGGGGGCCAGCTTGATGCCACCCGTGCGGAACATATCCTCCCACAGTCGCCGACGCGATGCGACGTCCGGCATCGGGAACAGGATGGAGGATTGGAAGCGGCGGGCGAATGCCTCATCCATGTGGGCGCGCTGGTTGGTGGACAGAACCACGAGGCCAGGAAAATCCTCCAACCGCTGCAGCAAGTAGGCGATCTGCTGGTTCGCCGACCGATCGTTCGCCGAGTGCGATTCCGTCCGCTTCCCGAACAACGCTTCGGCTTCATCGAAGAACAGAATCCAGTTGCGATGCTGCGCCTGGTCGAACAGCGATGCGAGATTTTTCTCGGTCTCGCCGATCCATTTCGATACGACTCGCGATAGATCGACGCGATACACCGGAACGCCGTGGTGCTTTCCCAGCAGACAGGCGGTCAACGTCTTGCCGGTACCGGGATTCCCGTAGAACAGGCAGCGATACCCAGGTTTCAAACGGCGGGCCAGGCCCCAGTCATGCATCAACGTGTGGGAATGGCGGATCCAGGTTCCAATCACCTCGATCTGCTGGCGGGTCGGCCCGTCGATCACAAGATCATTCCAGGTCAGCGGCGTCGATATGCGCTCCGCCGGGAAGCCCTCGCCGGGCGGAAAGGTGTATTCGTTGCCGGTCAACAGGGTCTCCAGATATTCCCGTGACAGACGCAGTGTCGCTGAGGTCGGCGGTTCATCCATGTGGCGATGCTCGATCAGCAGGACGCCGCGAGCCAACAGGGTCTGGCCTGGCGCGAACATTTCGCGCGCCGCGATGCGGTCGTGCCGGTTCGTTCCAGCGAGCAGAAACAGAGCGGTCTCCACGGTCGGCAGGAATCCGGCGTGGGACTGCCCGGTAATGCCGCCGAACTCACTGAACCGACGGCCGGTCGCCTGGTTTTGCAAGAGAAATGGGTCCAGCATCGCGGGTGCGAGATGCGGCGCCAACGCTAAGATCAGTACCAAACGTTCGGCTGCACTCAGGTCGAGATCCCGCAGCAGCCGAGCGTACGGACCGCCGGCTTTCGAAATGCCGGGCGGGAGAGCGAGGTCGACGGTCCCGTTGCTGGCCGCATTTGCATCCAGATAGGCGGCGAAGCGTTGGCGCATGATCTCCTGGAACCAGGCGAGTTCCCGCTCAATCACGTGGCTGTTGGCGTCCAGGGGCCGTTTCGTCATTGCGGTTTCACCAGGTGACGTGAATGGGATCGGACATCCAACGATAATACACGACAGAGCGATTCCAGGAGATCTGATCGGTCAGGACATCCACTGTCTTGCGCTGGACGTGCAACGTCCAACGATCGTCGCCCCGGCGCAGGCGTCCATCGCGCTGCAAAAACGTTTCGCGCAAGCCGTCGGGCGAAGTATTTCTGATGATTGGCCAATTGCCGATGACGGCCTGGATCATGTCGGCGCAGATTTCCAGGTCTGGCTCCGATGGATTGATCGAACGCGCGACGGGCGTGGCCGGACCGACGCCACAAAGCAGCTTGTTCAGCATAAGATCCGGTTCCGGCCGGTCGCATCGCCCGTCTGCCAGGTATTGCAACAAATGGACACCGCGTGTGGCGGCCTCCACCCCGGCGAGTCGTGGGATGCCGTCTTCACCCACGGTCAACAGGCCCAGTCGCTCGAAAAAAAGGGGGAGAAACGGATTGAAAAGGACCAGGCCGGCATTGTGTATATACATGGTCTCTCCCGGTTCCACCGCATCCGGCGCTTGCTCGGCCTTGCGGCGCGCAAGTGACTTCCGTGGCGCTGCCGCGGCGTTCGCTCGTGACCGAAGCACGGCAAGAATATTGGCATGGCCACCCTCACGAGCCAGAACGTTCGCCCTTGCAAGCAGGCGTCCCGCCGCGGTTGGATTGAATGCCGCAAGTTCGGTGACCAGGCGGTCGACCACTTCACGGGAGGTCAGTTCACGGGGTTCCGACAGCGCGGCCAGCAGCAGGGGCCACGGCAGCCCGACATGGCTATCCCGTTCGCCAGGCGCGGCGGTTTGGCGCCAGGCGACGGCCAGGATCGCCATTGCATCCAGCATGAACCGAGCGCGCGCCGGGGCGATCCGATACAGCACACGCCCCAGCACTTCGTCGGGCAAAACGGCGATCCAGCGGGCGCGTAGTTCCGGCTGAACGATGCCCGCGCGCAGGGCGGCGTCGAGCGTGGAATCGCCGGCATCGGCCAGGTCGGCCAGCAGCCGGATCAACCGCCCGATCGCACGCGGGGCATCCGGGCCCACGCCGGACAGCCAGGCCAGCAACGTCTCCCGATCGCTGGGTTCCGACGGTGCGGGGATGTCGACCGGCGCTCCCAAGGGCGCGGGTATGGGGGCGGCCAGGTCGCTGAGATCAAATGGCGCACCGGTCAGCGCCGCGGCGGTTGCGCGTAGCCTTATATTGTCCTGCTCGTGGGGATTGCGCCCGCTTTGCATCAAGGCAACGGGTCCCGACGGCGCGAAAACCCACGGCGCGAGCCGCTTCAACAGCGACAAGCCAGGCGTCGGCCCGAGCCGATCCAGGGTGCGGCGTAGTCGCGTCGTCGCTTGCTCGAGATCGGCATCAGCAAAAAGGGCCTGGAGAGCTGACTGCTTTTGATCGGGCAACTCAGCCAGCAGCGCATCGATTGTCGGTTCGGGGGCAGCCCACCACGCCATGGTGCCGAAATCCATCCAGTGGCGCAGGAGCGCCAACCGGTCGAGGCGCGCCCCAGGCGGTAACAGCGTATCCGGAACGGTTATGGCCTCGCCGCGCAAGGCGCGATCCAGCACCTGGCCCCAGGCGGCCGCCATTGTGCCTGCAGTTCCATCGGCCAGGATGTCCGCCAAAAGCACGGCCTGCTCCGATTGACCGGGCAGCAGCGTCTCGACGATCTCCTCCGGCAGCAGCCAGGTCAGCAGGCGATCCATCAAAGCAGCGGTCTGGCCGGACGCAGCGGTCGTCAGCCGGCGCAGCAGTGCGGCCAGCCCCTTCGGATCCTGTTCCGCCCAATCGCGCAAGCCCTCCCCGGCGGTCGACGGCTGGCCGGTCCGCAGGAAACGTTCCGCCATCACACGCGCGTCCGGGCGCGGCACCTGGGTTTCCCACAGGATCGCTTCCAACGCCGCCGTTTCATCGTAGGGAATTGCGGCGCGATCAAGCGCACGCAGGAGATCGGCGGCGAGTTCCGACGCCGACGTCGCTTGATGACGGGCCAAACCTGCCAGCAAACGGCGCAACAATTCCGTTCGATCGAAACCGCCACCGCCGCTCGTGGCGCGCTCGATCGCCCGCAACGCCATGGCCCAGGTCAGGCGGCCAAACGCAGGCGAGTCGAGCGGCAGAACCCGTTCGATCGCGTGGAGCCGCCAAAGAACCCGCAAGTCAGCCAGCACCGTGTCCGCGTGGACTGGATCGAGTGCAACGATCCACTTACGCCGGGCGTCGTCGTCCATCGTCGCCATCATGCGCATCAGCAGGTCCGGATCGCGAACGATCCATCGGATCAGGATCGCACGCTTCGCCTTGTCTGCTTGCTCCAGCGTGCGAAGCCAGGCCGTCGGGTCACGGGCGGCAAGGGCCAACCCGTCAGGACCGCCGGCGGATTCGCTGCCATCTGTAGCCTCTCGATCTCCGGGCGCGAGTTCCTCGGCCAACTCCACGACAAGTGCCGGCAGGGAGGACGTCGCGGGCAGATGGTTCCGCAACCGGGCCATCGCACCGACCAGCGATGCCAGCAGCTGCGCATAGATGAGGTCCTCGGACACCGCCAGGTTCTGCAACAGCCACCGCAGCCACGACCGCCTGTTGAACTGCGATCCAGGATTGCGCAGCAGATTTTGCAGGACCAGCACCTGCACCAGCTGTTCAAACGCCATCGCGGACACGGTCAACAGCGCCTGTTCGCGATGCACCACATTCAGGTCCGAAACGTACGCCAGGACCAGCACCGCGTTCGCGGGCTCCAGCCTCCGGATCAGCGCGGCGAACAACCGCGGGGTCAAGCGTCGGACCAGCGTTTCCAGCACCGCGCGATTGTCGGCAGTTCGGCGGAACAGGGCCAGCAGCGATGTAATATCGCCGGCTTCCGCAGCGATGAACGGATCGTCGGTGCGGGCCGGATCTGGTTGATGGTCGGCGTCCGGCGGCGACAGCGCGAGCAGTTCGTCGACCATTGCCGGCAAAGAGCCGCCCAGCGGCGTTTGCTGTCGCGTGCGAACCAGCGCATCGCGCAGAAGCAACAGCAGCGTCGGGTAACTCACCCCCTCGGCCTCGGCGGCGCGCTCCAGCAGGAAACGCAGGAAGACGAGCCGGTTGAAATGGGTCCCGGCGTCGCGCAGGAGATAGTCCAGAGTCAGGAGCCACAAACGCTGTCGAAGTACCGGCGCGGCGATCGGCAGAATCGGTTCGGTCGCGTGCATCCGGAGCAGGTCTGCCAGATACGCGAGAATGACTGCGGCATCGTCAGGCGCGAGAAGAGCGAGCAGAGCGCGCAACCCCCCTTCCCCCACCTGTAGCACGAGGCGTTCGAGGACGTACCGGTCGCGGGCGCGCCGCCGCAGTCGCGCGACCAGTTCGGTTGACTGCTCCGCGATCAACTGGCGTAGATCTTCAGCGGGGTCGAAGGCCTCGCCGGGGTTTCGGAACGGAACAGAACCGGTGGCCAGGTACGCGGCGAACCGATCGAGTTGCGCCTCACGCGGCGTCATTGTGCGCATGGCAGGGCTGGGTGCGTGCCTGGCGGCCGCGATCGCCGCGGTCAGCGCCTCGGTCAATGCGCGTTCCAGTGCCGCCGGCGCCTCCTGGTCCAGGCGATCAGCGGCGATGACTCCGAGGTCCAGGTCAAGGCGATCGAGGCGGATGTGCAGATCCGGCAGGGCGACGGCGTCGAATATGCGCTCCAACACCCGAGGAATCGACATGCGGGCGAGATCTTCAATGCGGGCACGCCATTTCAGGGCATCACCGAGGCCGGACATGCTGAAGTCGACGCTCAGGCGGTGAACCCGATGCGCTTCAGATGCCATGTCGTGGCCTTCGGCGCCGGTGACGTGGGGGGATTTCAGTTCGTTTCAAAAATAGGCCCTCATTGCGAAACAGTAAGGCCCCATGGGAGCTTTCGTGGCAAGGTTGGCGTTCGTTTCGGGCAATGTACGGCGTTCCTGTCCGGGCGCCAACCTGACCGCCATGGACCTAACCGCGACCGCCGCGCCCGGAACTTGCGCCACCACCCTTCCTGGGAGAGAATGTTCCGTCCATGTCGGCCAGCCGAGAGCGTAACCGGCAGCAGGATTGGCGAGGCCGGTCCCGACGTGTGTCCCCCGGCTTGACCAGTATTTCTTGCCATTTGCCGTCGAAGTGGAAAGCGCGTGTCAACCGACACTCCCCAACGCCTCGTTGGAAAAGCCAAAGCATCCCCATCGAAATGGAGGAACTGATGTTCGCCGACCAGACCAGGCAGAATCGCACGGCACGAGATCGGACTCTTGCTCAGACAGCGTCACGCGCGGTCGGTCCGGGGACCGCACAACTTACTCGGCTGGCCGTCGATCTGAATGGGGCCGCACCCGTGCGGCAGCTGCGGGACATGACAACCATGCTGGATCAGCGCGTGGCGACGGCAGGTCCGTTACAGCGGCTCATGTCCAGCGCGGACACAGAACGATCAAGCGCGGGATTGCCAACGCGGCATGGTACCGGACTGCGCCGACAACTCAAATCCGGCATCGAATCGCTCTCCGGTATCTCGATGGATGGTGTCAACGTCCATTACAATTCATCCCGGCCCGCACAACTTAATGCGCTGGCCTATGCGCGGGGCAACGACATCCAC
>DATARX010000410.1:0-2762 GCA_036263955.1 Rhodopila sp. | reverse complement strand
TCGTCTACGCGACCGACGCAGCCGCCTCCAAGGCCGTCGCCGTCGCCGGCGTATTCCCCGGCAACAGCCACGACCCGATCACCTACCCGTTCGCGGTGACCAAACCCGGCGACACGCCCGAAGCGAGAGCCTCCCTGGCATTCCTGTCCACGCCGGATGTGCGCGCGATCTGGGCCAGGCACGGCTTCAGGGTAGAGTAGCCGCCATCAAGGGCACCCGCGCTCCCACCATCTCGACGGCGAGCGACGCCATCTTGGCGCCCACGTCGTCGGCCGAGAGACGGCCGCCGGGCTGGTACCAGGTATACGCCCAGCTCACCATCCCGCCGATCGCCAGCGCCGCGACGCGGATATCGGCGATCTCGAACTCCCCGGCGGCGGCGCCTTCCTCCAGCAATTCGCTCAACACGCGGTCGAACCGCTTGCGCATCGCGTTGATGTCGGCCAGCCCCGATTCCGACAGGTTCTTCTCCTCACGGAAAAACACCGCGATATTCGCCTGTCGCTGCAGCACCACCTTGGTGAACGTCACCACGCCGCGGAACAGCCGTTCCGACGCGCTGCCCGATTCCTCCGCCGCATCGGCGATCGCAGCCAGCGACATCTCGATGGTCGGGCGGCAGATCGCCTCCAGCAGTTCAACCTTGCTGCGGAAATGCGTGTAGATGAACGGCTTCGTCACCCCAAGCTTGCCCGCGATGTCGTCCAGGGTCGTGCCGCTGAAGCCGCGCTCGTAGAACAGCTTGACCGCTTCTTCCAGAATGCGTTCCCGCTTGTACGCTGAAATTTCCTCACGCATGACGTCTGCTACCGAAAAGCCCCCGTGGTCGTTCGCAAGCGGTCCGCCGGCCAACGATCCAACTCTTATTGTTCATCCCATGATTCCCGCGCTGCGGGCACGCCACCCGCCGCGATCATGTTCTGGCAACTAAGCAGAGATTCGTCATTCAAGCCACCTTTGCGCATCGAGCCCACCGGTTGCACCTTCCGGGCGGAGCGCCAACGGCAGGTGAATCATGGGTCCATACATAATCACGATCACGCCCGGCGGAACGCCCCCGACGGGTGAATTGCGGTCAAACGAACGGTTGGCTTCTGTGCACGATGCCGGCGCAGCCCAAGCATGCCCGGCGCACGCGGTCCGTGGCAGCGTCCGTCGAAAGACCGCCCAATACCCGTCCCCAAGACTAATTGTTGCGGGGATCGATTCACGCGAACCGCCAAGCCCGACCACCGCCAAACCCGACCACCGACAAGCCCGATGACCGCAACGTTCGCCCCGCCGCATGGCTTATGCTGCACCTACGCCCTTAAGGAGGGCAGCGCTCGCGCTGACCGGGAGGCGCGCGAAGGGAGACCCCGGTCTAACCGACCGTTTCACGCCCCATCGCCAGGAACTTCTCGCGCCGCCGCGCCCGCAATGTCGCCGCGTCGGTGCCGTTCAGCCCCGCCAGCGAATCCTGGATCGCCAGGCTGACCGACTGCAGCGTCGCTCCCTTGTCCCGCTGCGCCCCGCCCAGCGGCTCCGCCACGATCTGGTCGATCAGTTTCAACCGCAACAGATCTTCCGCGGTCAGCCGCAGCGCTTCCGCCGCCACCGCCGCCTGCGCCGCATCGCGCCACAGGATGCTCGCGCAGCCCTCCGGCGAGATCACCGAATACACCGCGTGCTCCAGCATCAGGATCCGGTCGCCCGCCGCCAGCGCGATCGCCCCGCCGGACCCGCCCTCGCCGATAATGGTCGCCACGATCGGCACCGGCGCCTCCAGGCACGCCTCGATCGAGCGCGCGATCGCCTCCGCCTGTCCCCGCGCCTCCGCCTCGATCCCGGGAAACGCCCCGGCGGTATCGACGAAGCTCAGCACCGGCAGCCCGAATCGACCCGCCAGTTCCACCAGCCGGCGCGCCTTGCGGTAGCCTTCCGGCCGAGCCATGCCGAAATTGTGCTTCACCCGCGACTCGGTATCGTTACCCTTCTCCGTACCAAGAACCATGACCGGCTGGCCGCGAAACCGCCCCATGCCGCCCAGCACCGCCGCATCGTCGGCGAACGCCCGGTCCCCCGCCAGCGGCGTGAACTCGGTGATCAGCGTCTCGATATAATCCTGCGCCTTTGGCCGGTCCGGGTGGCGCGCCACCTGCGTCTTCTGCCAGGCCGTCAGCTTCGCATAGGTCGTGCGCAACTGCTTGTCGGCAACCGACGTCAGCCGCGCGACCTCATCGGCGATATTGATCCCGTCGGGCTCCGACATTCGGCGGAGCTCCTCGATCTTGCCTTCCAACTCGGCGATGGATTTTTCGAAGTCAAGGAAATGGCGCATGGGGCCGGGGCTTTAGCACACTTCGCCGCCAGGGGAAGACAGTTGCGCCAGCGGACGACGGTTGTGCCAGCGGATGATGGTTGCGCCAGCGGACGACGGGTGCGCCAGCGGACGACGGGTGCGCCAGCGGACGACGGTTGCCGGAGGAAGCCAGTGCCCAAGGGGAAGAAGGTTGCCCAAGGGGATGACGGTTTCCCATGGGGAAGAAGGTTTCGCAGCCGATCCCGGGCCAAATGCGCAAATCGTCGCGCCGACGCGCCGGCTTCGTCCGGTCCGGCCACGCCGGTGGCTTCCGCGCCAATCGTATTCTCGTCTCCCGCAACCTCTAAACCTATTGACACCCTGCCGAATCGCCCGATCTACTGCGACAGCAAATGTAGCCCAGGCTACATTCTGTGGTGAAAGGCGCACTTCATGGCGATGGCTTCATCTTCCGGATACC
>DATARX010000393.1:0-7475 GCA_036263955.1 Rhodopila sp. | reverse complement strand
ACTCGTGCATTTCTTCCAGTCCGACTACACCCGCGACTACCTCCGCCACAGCGGATCCCTGCGCTACCACCCGCTATCCGACTACACCGACCCCGATTTCATCCACCAAAGCCAGATCGCCTCGGAAAACCCCCCGATCGCCGGCCGCCCCAACAAAATCTGTTTCTTCCCCAACAAAGGCGCCGACCGCGCCGCCAGCTTCCTCCAGGGCCGAGCCCTCCGCCCCGACATCGAATTCGTCCCGATCCGCGACATGACCAAGAAACAGGTCCGCAAAACCCTGTTCGACGCCCGCCTCTACATCGATTTCGGCCACCACCCCGGCAAGGACCGGGTCCCCCGCGAGGCCGCCATCGCCGGCGCCATCCTCCTCCTCCACGCCGCCGGCGCCGCCACCTATTTCCTCGATCACCCGCTCCCCCCCGAATACCTCTTCACCGAGGAAGACATCACCTCCGGCGCCCTCCACCAAAAAGTCGAAACGATCCTGGAAAACCCCACCCCCCACCACGCCAACCAACGCCTCTACCGCGACACGATCCTGCTGGAACGCGACCGCTTCGACCTGGAAGTCCGCCAATTCTTTTTCACCGGCGCCTAACCGCTCAATCCCGACAAAACCCCCTTATTTCACCACCTGACGCAATAATCTAATGCCAAAAACCCGGATTATCGCCCCCAGCGCCGAGACCTATGGTCCGTTTCATCGAAGGCGGGCACCCCGCCCGACGGGACCAAGGAGAATTCGGATGAAAAAGATCGTTCTGGCCGCCCTGACCGTTCTGAGCCTCGGCGCCGGCGCCGCCAGCGCTCAAAGCCTCAGCCACATCGGCGCCCATCAAGCCCCGTATGACAACACCCAGAACAGCCTCGGCGGCCGCTTCGCCGGCGGTGGCGGCGGCTAACCGATCACATTGCCAAAGGCCGGGGTTTTCCCGGCCTTTTTTGCTGTACGGGTCGTAACTGGCCTATTGCCGCGCCGCGCCACCCTGCCTTAAAACCCAACGTAACATTTCTTGCGCTAGAGGGGGACCCCATGGCCAGCCACGCAACGACTCGCGACAACGGACCGGAAAGCATCGAGGCCCTGACCGCCGACCGTGAGCAAATGTGGCACAGCTTCACCAGTGCCACCACCGGCGGCGTTATCTTCGTCATCGCCCTGCTGGTTCTGATGGCATTCTTCCTGGTCTGACAGGTTCCCATCCGCGTCCCGTTGCCGCACCGTCCGGCAACGGCGCATCGAATCCGCGCCCGAACCCGCGGCCCGATCCGAAGCCACCGTCACCAGGTTCGTCGCGCAAATAAGCGGCAAAGCCGCCCGCCGCCACTGAGATCGCCGTCCCCGGCGATCGAACAGGGGCGCAAGACTTTGGGGAATAAGGAAACACGATGCTGAACAGACGCACGCTGCTGCAAGGTTTCACCGTCCTCGCCGCGGCAACACCGCTCCGCGCCCGCGCCGCCGGGATCACCCCCGACCTGGTGGCCGCCGCCAGGAAAGAGGGCAGCGTGACCTGGTACATCGCCCAGGTCGATACCGAAACGGCGGAGGCAATGGGACGCGCCTTCACCGCCCAATATCCGGGGGTGTCCGTCTCGGTCATCCGCACCACCGGGCAGGTCGCGTATGAGCGTTTGTTGCAGGATCTGAAGAACAACGCGCCGCAATGCGACGTCTTCAGCTCCACCGACACATCGCAATATCCCGCCCTGAAGAAGCGCGGCGCGCTGGCCGACTATACCCCGGCGGGCGCGGCGACGCTGCTGCCGGCATTCCAGAAAGTCTCCGATCCCGGCTTCATGTATCCGTCCAGCGCGACGGCGCATCTGCTGATCTACAATTCGGCGCAGGTGAAACCGGCGGACGCACCGAAAGCCTGGACCGATCTGCTGGATCCGAAATGGAAAGGCCGCGTCGCCACCGGGCATCCGGCGTTCAGCGGCTGCACCGGCATCTGGGCGCTGGCGCTGACCAAGACCTACGGCTGGCAATACTTCGAGAAACTCGCAAAGAACAATCCCCGCGTTGGCCGTTCCGGCAATGATCCCGTCACCCTGATCAATGCGGGCGAATGCCTGCTGGGGCCGTCGCCGGGCAATACCGCGTTCCAGCAGGTGGACAAGGGCAACCCCATCATGCCGGTCTACCCGACCGACGGGGCGACGCTGTGCCTCGGCCCGTCCTCGGTGATGGCCAGCGCGCCGCATCCGAATGCCGCCCGCCTGTACATGGAATGGCTGATGAGCGATGATTTCTCCAAGCTGTCGGTCGCCAATCACGGCGATCCGGTGCATCCGGGCCTGGCGCTGACGTCCGGACAGAAGCCGTTGGATCAGGTGCCGCTGCTGTCGCTGACGGTGGCGGAGATCGCCAAGGGAATCCCTGACATCATCGAGCAGTGGCGCGATACCTTCGGGGGCTAGCCGCCGCTCCCGTTTTCCGCCGTGCGGGTGCGGTCCGAAGCTGGACCCGGTTTGCGTGGACCGGAAATCCATGTACCGGAAATCCATGGACCGGAAATCCATTGACAAACCGCACCAAAAATGCTAAGAGCGACCATCCCGCGGTGATCCGCCAGCACTTGGCCACATGCCCCTGACCGCCAAGCCCCTGGCGGCGCAGGTTCAGCTTCGGATGGCGGGGAGCGCAGGGTTCTCCACTGGTTGGTCCGTGTTCCAACGGCGGGGCCGCCGCCGCGCCGGTGCAAAAACCCTGATGGCGGTTATGCCCGCCCGACCAGGGCGGCCTTGACCAGAGGAGCGAGGTAATCGGCGAGCTTTTCGGTCTGGCGGCGAATATCGGGGACCGCGGTGATTTCCCAGAATGCGCCTTTCGTTACTGGTCCGACGGCAAACAACCGCCGGGACATCGCGCCGTCCTGGTTGAGCAAGGCGCAGTTGGCGGTGACATCCAGCCCGAGGCGCAGCGGGTCCGGGCGGACCACGCCGTCGCGCAGCAGGGAACGGATCAGCGGGTCGGAGATCCGGTCGTAATCGGCGCCGGGACCGGCGCAGTTGATCACGCGGGCAGCCTCGATCCGGTCCAGCCGATCCTGGCCGCGGGGCTTGTAGGTGACCTCCACCCGGCTGGTGCGGATCGTGTAGTCCCGCACCCGGCCAGGGATGATGCGAAGCTGCCCGCTCGCACAGGCCGCGTCGATCCGGTCGGCGACCGCGGTGGCGGTGCGGTGACGGTGGACATCCCACCACGGGCGCAAATGCCGCAGGAAGCGCGCTCGGTCGCCCAGCGTCATGGTCTGCCAGACGTCGACGGTGAACGGACGCAGCTCATCGATGATCGGCTGCCAGCCGCCGCCTTGCGCCGTGGCGCGCTGGGCTTCGCGGCGGAGGAAGCGGGTGAGGGCGTTGACCGATGTCGGGAATGGGGCGTGTTCGCGAACGTGCATCGGCACCGCTTCATGCCGGCGCGGGATCAGGCCGCGGCGGGACAACGCTTGGATCGGGCCGCGATGGCCCTGGTCCAGCAGCGAGATCGCGGCATCGACCATGGTCAGCCCGGTGCCCAGGAGCAGAGCCGGCGCATCCGGATCAAGGCCGGTGATCGCGTCGGTGGCCCACGGGTCGGGGCGGTAAAATGGCGTGTCGTAGAAGCCGGGATTGGCGACCGGGACCGGTTCGGGCGGAAAGTTGCCGGTGGCCAGGACGGCGAAATCCGCCTCGATCGTGCGGTCCCGGTCCAACGTCAGGGTCAGCTTATGGGGGCGGCGGTCCACGGCGGTGACGGCGCCGCGGACCAGTTCCAGGCGGTCCCGGCCGCAGCGCTTGATCTCCTCATTCAGCAGGGCGCGGATATAGGCGCCGAACATCTGACGTGGGACGAAGCTGTGCGGGCCGAAGCTGGGCGGTCCGAAATTGTGCGGGCCGAAATTGGGTGGCCCGAAATTGTGCGGCCCGAAATTGGGCGGGCCGGCATCGGTTTCGGGCTGGGTGCTGAGCCAGTTCAGGAAATGGTCGGGTTGATCATGGAACGCGCTCATGCGCGCGGCGGGGACATTCAGGATGTGGCTGGGGTTGCCGGTGGCGTAGGCGACGCCCAAACCGAATTGGGCGTTGCGCTCGATCAGGATCAGTTTCGCGGGTGGGGGACAGCGGCGCAGCAAATGCAGCGACAGCAGGGTGCCACTGAAACCGGCCCCGATGATGGCGATGGTTGTCATTTCTCGGGGTTCCCATAATACATATCAATCCTGTAGGGAATATAGGATATGACTGCTACAGGTTGTCAATCGGGGGCAGGCTGGAAGGTGCCACGGCCTCCTTGCTCGGGCAGATCAAACGAATGTTATCCAGTAAGGGAAAATACGCGGTCCGGGCAGCGACGATGCTGGCGGAGGTTTTCGAGACCGGCGCCTGGGTGTCGACGGTGACGATCGCCGAGCGGGAGAAAATTCCGCGCAAGTTCCTGGAGGCGATCCTGGTGCAGTTGCGCGACGGCGGGCTGGTGGACGGCCGGCGCGGGCCGCAGGGGGGACATCGGCTGGCACGGGCGCCGGCGGCGATCTCGGTGGCGGATATTATCCGGCTGATCGACGGGCCGTTGGCGTTGACGCCGTGCGCCAGCGTTACCCGGTTTCGGCCTTGTACTGATTGTGCCGATGTGGGCGCGTGCCGGATGCAGCCTGTGATGCGGCAGGCGCGGGATGCGGTGGCTGCGGTGCTGGAGGGCTGTTCGTTGCGGAGCCTGGCGGAGGCTGCGGGTAAGGCGGAGGCTGCGGGTCAGGCGGCGGCCGTTGAGACCGACCCTGGCATGGCGATCGTGACCGGGACGCCCGAAGCCGGGGCCCGGCCATGATCCATGCCGTAGGCGTTAAACTCGGCGGCCCTTTCAAAGACCGCGCCGGCCTCCCCCGGTTTCCCGGCGCTTCGGTGTGTGACGGCGGCGCCCTTCACCGCGCCGGCGCGGTCGGATCAGGCCGCTCGGATGCGCGCCATGAAGCCGTCCACCTGCTCGCGCAACCGCGTCGCCTGGGTGGCGAGTGAGCCGGCCGCCGCCTTCACCGCCTCGGCCGCCTGGGTTGTCGCCGCGGTGCCGTCGCTGACCGCCTTCACGTTTTCCGATGCGTCGCGCGTCCGTTCGGCGGCCATCTGGGTGTTGCGCGCGATCTCCTTCATCGCCGCGCCTTGCTCCTCGACGCTCGCCGCGATGTTGGTGGCGACCTCGTTCACCTCGTCGATGGTGCCGCGAATCTGCTTGATCGCCTTCACCGCTTCCTGGGTCACGCCGCGCACCTGGGTGATCTGCGAGGCGATCTCCTCGGTCGCCTTCGCCGTCTGGGTGGCCAGCGATTTCACCTCCGACGCGACGACGGCGAAACCCTTGCCGGCCTCGCCGGCGCGGGCGGCCTCGATCGTCGCATTCAGCGCCAGCAGATTGGTCTGCGCGGCGATGTCGCTGATCAGGCGGACCACATCGCCGATCCGTTCGGCGCTTTCGGCCAGTCCGTGCACGGTCTCATCGGTTTGCAGGGTCTCTTCCACGGCGCGCCGGGTGACGCGCGAGGCCTGCGTGACCTGGCGGCCGATTTCGGCGATCGAGGCGCTGAGTTCCTCGGTCGCCGCGGCGATGCCGGAGACGTTGTGCGAGGCCTCGCCCGCCGCGCCTTCCGCGGACCGCACGCCGTTGGCGCTGCGCTCCGCCGTCTGGATCATGCTTGTGGAGGTTTCGTCCATCTGCGTCGATGCCTGCCCGAGCGCGCTTAGGGCCGAGGAAACCTGGGTGTCGAACGCGTGGATGTGACCTTCGACCGTGGTGCGGCGCTGCTCCGCCCTGTCGCGCTGGTCGCGTTGTTCGTCCTCGATCCGTGCCTTGGCGATCGCCTGTTCGCGGAACACCTCCAGCGCCTTGGCCAGGGCGCCGATCTCATCATGGCGGTCGGCGAAACCGGACACCGCCGCGAGGTCGCCGCGGGCCAGCCGTTCCGTCGTGTCGCGCAGCGCCAGCAGCGGACCGATGACGCGGCGGCTGACGGTGCGGATGCCAAAGAGCCCGACGGCGACGGCGGCGAGCAGTGCGGCCAGGTGCCATACCAGTTTGATCAGGGCGTCGTGGCTGACCGACGCCGCCCGGTCCGCGGCCTGCGCCAACGCGGCACTCGCCAGGCCCACCATCACCGTGAACTTCGTGCCGGCCTGCTGCGACCAGACAGCGGCGGTCATTTCGGGGGGCTGCCGGGCCATCAAGGCGTCCATCAGGCGTCGCTGCAGCGCGAGGAAGTCGGGCGTGAACAGCGCCGCCTTTGCGTCCGACACGGTCTGCTGGAAGGCGGGGGGAACATCCAGGCCCAGCAATGCATCCTCGACCATGGCCCACAGGCTGCGGGCGCCGCCCATATAGCCTTCATAGGCAAGACGGGTGTCCGGCGACAGGGTGCCGTTCGCGAGGCCGTCGATGATGAGCTGCGCGGCCTGTCCCGCGGTTTCGCGCGTGCCCCAGGCGAGTTGCTCCACCTTCATCATCTGGGTGATCTTGGGGTCGTCGTTCTTGATATTGGCGAACAGGCTGGCGCCGATTTGTTTCACCGTATCCTGCAGGGCCAGACCCTCGGCGACGTAGTCCGCACCCAGGGCGGCCCGACGCTGTTGCTTCGGACGGTCTATGCCGGCCGCGAATTCAGTCTGCAGGGCGGTCAGCCGACCGGTCGAGCGCTGCAGATCGGGCAGCAGCCTGTCCTTGCCGTCGAACGACAGGGACTGCAGCAAGGCGGCGCCGGCGGCCAGGGCCGGCATTTCGCCGTCCCGCATTTGCGCCAGATAGGCCTTGTCGTTCGCCGTCGGCAGCCCATCGGCATCCCACATGCGTTGCGTCGCGCTGCGGTCTGCCCGCTGGTAGCTCAGCACGGCGAATATCTGGCGAGAGGCGGCGACGACCCGTTCGGCACGCTGATTTTCCCGCCACACCGACCAGGCATCCCAGGTTTGCGCGCTCAGGAGGAGCAACGCCGCCGCGGCGAACAGCGTCATGATGAGTTTCAGCAAATTGCCAATGGAAAGATGTTTCATCGTCAGTGTCGGTCTCGTCCTGGATGCATGCTTGGGTCAGCAGAGCCCCGATCGGGCCGATTCTGTTATATAATGGCTCGTCCCGATTTCGGCGCCGTTACGTTTGTGCGGACGCGACCCGGCGGACGGTCGCGGGTTCGCCGCGCGGGGCCGGAAACGGTCGCTTTACCGCCTGTTGCGGGGCTTGGACCTCCCTTGGCGGGGCTTGGGTCTTCCTTGGCGGGGCCTTGATCTTCCTCGGCGGGGCCTTGATCCTCCTTGGCGGGGCTTGGATCTTCCTCGGCGGGGCCGGCGCTTTTCTGGCTGCGGCTTTGGCGGGGACGTGGTCTAACGGTGTCGGGAGGAAAATCATGTCCAATATTGTTTCTCGCCGAGAGGCGGCGGCTGTTCTGGCGGCGGCGCTGGCCTTGCCGCGGTTCGTCTTGCCACGGCCTGCCTGGGCGGCGGCGGAT
>DATARX010000524.1:0-4534 GCA_036263955.1 Rhodopila sp. | reverse complement strand
AGCCGCTTGTTACGCTGGTGCAGGACGGACCAGCCAAAACCGAGCCGTTGGAGGACGCCGGGTCGGTAGTTCTCGACCAGGATGTCGGCCTTATCGATCAGGCGCAGCAGCGCGTTTTTGTCCGCTTGCTGCTTCAGGTCCAGCACGACGGAGCGCTTGTTACGGTTCCAGGTCATGAACGGCGCGCTCTCGCCGTTGACGAAGGGTGGCATGCTCCGGGCGGTATCGCCGCCGGGCGGCTCGATCTTGATCACCTCCGCGCCGTGGTCGGCCAGCAGCATCGCGCAGTAGGGACCGGACAGGTGGCTGGTCAGATCCAGGACAAGAAGGTGATCGAGCGCGCCGGGCATAAAGATTCCTCCATTCTTATGAAGGGAATGATGCCACAGGACGCGAATTGCGCCATCATCGGACGGGGTCAAGCGAATGGAGACCGCCCTTTGGACCACAGAACCCGCGTGCCGGACCCGGCGAAGTTCCGCGATCCGCTGGTGACGGCGAAGGGCGAAGCGCGGGCAACGGTGGCGATGCGGGGGCTGGAGACGGTGTGGTTCAACACCGGCACGCTGTGCAATCTGACGTGCCGGAACTGCTACATCGAATCCTCACCGCGCAACGACCGCCTAGCCTATCTGACCGCGGTTGAAGTTGAGATCTTCCTGCGAGAGATCGCCAGCGACCGGTTACCGACGAAACGGATCGGTTTCACCGGTGGGGAACCGCTGATGAACCCCGACATCATCGCCATGCTGGACGCTGTTCTGTCGCGCGGCCTGGAGGCGCTGGTATTGACCAACGCGATGAAGCCGTTGCGCAGGCATCGGGCGGCGCTGTTGGCGTTGCGGGACCGCTATGGTGATCGGCTGACGCTCCGCGTATCGCTCGATCACTATGATCCGGCCATCCACGAGCAGGAACGCGGTCGGCGAAGCTGGGCGCCCGCTTTGGATGGGTTGATCTGGCTCGCCCGTAACGGTTTCAGGCTGGATGTTGCCGGCCGGCGTTTTACGGCCGAACCGGAGGATGCGTTGCGGGACGGATTCGCGGCGTTGTTCGCGGAACACGGCATCGACCTCGATGCCTATGATCCTGTCCGGCTAATGCTGTTTCCGGAGATGCAGCCGGAACAGGATGTGCCGGAGATCACCACCGCCTGTTGGGGAATCCTGCACAAATCACCGGACGATGTGATGTGTGCCAGCGCGCGCATGGTGGTGAAGCGGCGTGGCGCACCGAACCCCGTCGTCCTGGCCTGCACGCTGCTGGCCTACGATCCCCGCTTTGAGATGGGTAGCACCTTGGCCGAGGCATCCGGCCCGGTATCGCTTAACCATCCCTTCTGCGCCTCGTTCTGTGTTCTCGGTGGCGCGTCCTGCAGCCGTTGAGCAAGGAGAGCGCTGAACCGCTCCGCGCCATCCGGGTTCAGGTGGCAGAACATGTCGCCGAAGAAACGGTCAGGCCAGTGCGGCATGATGTCGGAGGCCACATGGAAGTGCGGATAGCGGCGCTCATACGCCGCCAGATAGGCCGCGAACCCGTCGCGGACAGCGGGGCGCACCGCGGCCCAGGTCGCATCATTCACCGGCATGGCAATGAAACGGCTCTCGATACCGCGACGCTCCAGTTCAGCCAGAATCTTGTCGAAGTAGAAATCCAGGATCGGCAACGGTTTGAAATCCGTCATGTGACCATCGACCGCAACCGTGCTCGACCCAGGGTCCGTGCCGAAATAGTAGTGCCCACGATCGGACAACGTCGCTGCCAGGCTCCGCTCATTGCGCGCCCAGCGCAGCAGCACCCCGCCACGCGCCAGGTTTGAAAAATACAACGGCGGAAAGCGCAGCTGATACAGCCAGTCGCGGACGATCGTCGGCAGCCCGTCGGCCGGCCGCTCGCTATAGACCGACGAATCGCCGGTCTCGCGCGACGCCGCCCGCAACATTGCGATATCGGCCGTAGACAGGAAGCCGAAGCGGACGCTCCGCTCCCAGAACTGGTCCGGCAGGGTGAAATGGCCGGGATTGAGCGATATGATCACCATCCTCGGCGCGGGCCGGCATGCGAGCGCTCGGGTCAGCACCGACAGCGCCTCGATTGCCTCACCGCCGCCGACGGCAAGATTGGCGGTGCGGAACGGCAACCGCGACGGCAGGACATCGGCTGCGGCCCTGGAGTCGCCCAGGATGATCGCCTCCCCCAGATCGCAGCGATCCAGCATGACCTGCTTGGCACGCCAGGACGGATATTCAGGGTCCATGAAAGCCATCGGCATGGCGAGTATCCAGGCCCAGATCACGGCGAAACTGGCCACCGCCGAGAAAGCCAGTGTACCCCAGTAGCGCATCAGAATCGAAAATACAGGAATTCGCCGGTGCCCCCGGCCGCGAGAACGCCCAGGGCGGCGGCGCATCCCATGGCCACGGCCCATCGCGGCGAGGCGCTCCAACCCAACCGAACCGCCGGTTCAGGCTGCATCCATTGCCGCGTGGTCGGGGCGAACCAGACGATGAGATACAAAGCCAGTAGCCACGCTACATGGGCGATCCCGTGCGGATCGAACTGGACGATTCCGCCCCCATGCATGCCCGCCATGCCGGCAAGCACCGATGCCGCATCCGCCACCGAAGTGGCGCGAAACAACACCGCCCCAATCAGTACGCAACCATAGGTCAATGCGGCACTGGCGAGTTTGGGCAAGACCGGCGCCCCGGTTACGCGCCACGCATGGTTGACCGCCAGAAATCCGGCATGCAGCAGGCCGAACAGCAGGAACGGCCAGGTCGCGCCGTGCCACAGCGCGACCAGCATCATGGTCACGACGATCGGCATCGCGATCATTACACCAAAGCCGCCTGGCATGCGCTGGGCCTGCGAATCGATCCCGCGTCCCCGGCGCTTCCGCCAGCGCAGGATCGCCAGCGTCAGCGGCGCATGCACGTGGGTCATCAGAAACCGGGTCAACGACATATGCCACTGTTGCCAATACGCGATGACCGATGTGGCGCGATACGGCTGGTCGAAATTGTCGGGAAAGCGCAGCCCCACCATCCAGGCGAGACCGATCGCCATGTCGGTGTAGCCGGAAAAATCGAAATAGAGCATCAGCGAGTAGGATGTCGCCGCCTGCCAGGCCGGAAACAGGCCGAGTTGTCCCGGATCGGCAAAACCCGTGGCGACCACCGTGGACAGCGGATCTGCCAGCAGCGTTTTCTTCAGCAAGCCGATAAGGAAAAATCCACTCCCGACCGCCAGATTGTCGCTCGTAAGGCCCCAACCGTCGGTCCGGGCGAACTGGGGCAGCATCTCCCGCGGGTTCAGGATCGGGCCGGCGAGCAGTGCCGGGAAGAACGCCGCGAACAAGGCGTAATCGCGCAGCCTGGGCGGGGCCGTGTCGCCACCGGCGTGATACAGCAGGCAACCGATCTGGGTAAATGTGAAGAAACTCAGCCCCAGCGGCGGCAGCGGATCCGGTGCAAGGTATTTGCACCAGCCCAGGACCGCGAGATTAAGCCCCACACCAACCGCCGCCCACTGCCCCGCCCGGTCGGACAGGTGCATCATGCGCAGAAGAACGAAGTTGCCGCCGACGGATACAATCAGCAACGGCAGAAAAGCAGCAGCACCGGCGGCATAGAACACCAGCGAAACCGCGATCAACCAGATTTTCGCCCACCCCGTCCCGATCCGTCCGCAAACCGCAAAACCACCCAGCGCGAGCGGCAGGAATCCCAGCAGGAACGGAAAACCGTTGAAGATCACGTATTCAGGCCAGCGCGCGCTTGGCCTCGACCATGCGCGCCAGATCCCCCAACGTTACCAGACGATCCAACTCAGGGAGATCAATCTGCAGGCCGTATCGGCACTCTATTTCGACCACCACATTGATCAGGTCCATCGAGTCCCAGTCGGCCAACTCGTCGAAACGCGTGTTGGATGAGAGATCCAGGTCGCCGGTGTGCAGCGTGTCGCGCAGGATCGCGGTAATTTCGGATAACGGCGCGGCCATGGCCCGCTCCCCTCGGTAAGGTATGTCGGTGCGCCAGGGTCTTAGACGCGAAACCTTACGGAAGGGTTAACAATAGACGACGGTTCGAAGACTTATGCGTGCCCCGCCGTATCGGAGAGCAGCAGCGGGTCGACACGCAGCTTGGCGAAAGCCCGGCGCCACTTGGTGTCGTGCTCGCCGTCGAACAGCAGCGTCTCATCGGCGGGCACCGACAGCCACGCGTTCTGCTGAATTTCCTCATCCAACTGGCCAGGCCCCCAGCCGGCGTAACCAAGCGCGAGGACGCATTCGCGCGGGCCGCCGCCCTCGGCGATCACCTTCAGGACATCCAGGCTGGCGGTCAGCGCCATGCTGCCGTCGACTTTCAGGCTGCCCTCCCCGGTCCAGTCGCTGGTATGCAGCACGAACCCACGGGCGTTCTCGACCGGACCGCCGGCGCAGAGCTTGATCTGGCGGACGGGAGGCAGAGGCTCGACGCTCAGCTGCTTCAGCAGATCGTCGAAGGTCGGTTTGACGATCGGGCGGTTC
>DATARX010000338.1:0-8258 GCA_036263955.1 Rhodopila sp. | reverse complement strand
GCCGAAGGAGGTCTTGCCGATCATGCCGCCGAGGGTTTCGCCGGTGGCGGCATCGCGCAGCAGCGCGGCCACGGGGCGCCAGTCGCTGTAGCCGGTGTTGTGTGTGTTGTACTCGGCGAGACCGGTGGCGATGACGCGTGTATCGGCATCTGTCGGTGCATCGGTCAGGGTGAGGACGGGTTGCGTCATGGTCGATGGGGCGTATTGGGGGCGTTCATGCGATGCCCTCCGCTTCATCCGCGGCGCGCGCGGCCGGGTCGCGTCGAGCCGGATCGCCCCAGCCGCCGCCGCCGCCGGACAGGACGTGGATTACGCTGCCGGACGGGACGGGCACGTTGATCTCCTTGCTTTTCAGCTTGCGCGGCGCGGCGCCAGGGGCCAGCAGGGTGTAGTCGTGCGGGGCGCCATCCTGGCCGCCATTGATGCCGCGGGCGCCGTGCACCACGCCTTCGCCGGCGGTGTTGGCGCGGGTGATGCCCTGGGCTTCCACGCGCAGGCGCATGTCGCCGCCGGTGCCGCCGCGGTACTGTCCGGCGCCGGCGGATCCGGGCCGATATTCGTGGGTTTCGAACATGAGGGGAAAACGGGTTTCGGCGACCTCGATACTGCCGAACTTGATGCCGCCGGCGGAGTGCCACTCGCCGATCGTGGAATAGCCGTCGCCGGCGGCCGATCCGCCGCCGCCGGGGCGGGCCTGGAACATGTGCCAGATGAAGCGCCGTCCGGTGCGCGGGTCGGTGCCGTTCAGGGCGATGCGCAGGCGGCGTCCCCAGCCGCCCATGGCCCGGTCCGGGCAGGCCTGGGCGAGGGCCACGATGATGGCCTCGACGATTTCGTTGGAGCAGTGGCTGGTGCACATCGTTACGGGGGCACCCTCGCGCGCCCAGACGATGGTGCCTTCCCGCAGCTTGACGGTCAGCGGTCGGAACGCGCCGTGGTTCTTGGCGACGTCCGGATCGAGCAGGAAGGCGAACGCCATCGCCACCGCCGACTGGGTGTTGGCGTGGGAGGAGTTGATGAAGCCGGTGACCTGCGGATCCGATTCGGTCAGGTCCACGGTGACGTCGCTGCCCGATTTGGTGACGCGGGCGCGGATGACGATGTTGGTCTTGTCGAAGCCGTCGTCGTCCAGGATTGCCTCGCCGCGGTATTCGCCGTCGGCCCATGCCGAAACGATCTGCCGGGCGTGGCGTTCGGCCGCGTCGAGCATGGCGTCGATCGAGGCGGCCAGGGTATCGGCGCCGAATTCGCGGATGACCTGGTTCAGCCGCTGTTCGCCGAGGCGGGCGGAGCCGATCTGGGCGGCGAGGTCGCCGCGGAAATCACGCGGGTGGCGGACGTTGAGGGCGAGCATTTCCAGCAAGTCCTCGCGCAGCAGGCCATTTTCGGTCAGCCGCATGGGTGGCAGGCGGAGGCCTTCGTGCCAGATCTCGGTCGCGGCGGGGTTGTAGGCGCCATGGGTGGCGCCGCCGATATCGGAATGATGCGCCCGGACGACGGACCAGAACATCAAGGTGGGGCCGGCGAAGACGCCGGGACGAACGAAGACCGGAACGAACGCTGTAAGGTCCGGCAGGTGGGACCCGCCACGGTAGGGATCGTTCAGCAGGTAGACATCGCCGGGGGAGGGGTTGGGGAAGCGGTCGGCGAGCGCGCGGGCGGCCCAGGGCATGGCGCCGACATGCACGGGGATATGGTCCGCCTGCGCCACCAATCGGCACCGCGCGTCGATCAGCGCGATGGAGAAGTCGCGGGAGGAGTTGAGGATCTGGGAGTAGGCGGTGCGCAGCATGGCCTCGCCCATCTCCTCGGCGATGGCGTTCAGGCGGTTTTGCAGCACGGCGATGGTGACTGGATCCGTCATGGTGAAGATGGTGGCGCATTCGTGGATGGACGGGAAGACTTCGCGGGTTGGTGAGATTTGGGAGGAGGCGGGTGATTCGTTGTTGGTTGCGTGCTGCTTGCCTGGCCCTGGTGGATATGGATCAAGTTGGGTTTGCTGGATCTGGCCGTTTGCTGGATCGGGTTTCGGTTAGCTGGTGAACGTGACGGGCAATGTGCCGGCGGAAGGGTGTGACGAGATGGCGATGTAATTCGTTGCCAGGCCGGCGGTCGGGGTCGCATACAGGTCACCGGCGCCGGCGAACTTCAGGTTGGCGACCTCGGTTCCCTGGGCATTGAACAGGTCCAGCACGCCGGTGGTCTGGTTGAATGTTTCCTGTATCGCGTCCATCGCGTTGTAGACGGCGACTGAGGCAGTCGGGCCGATCGGGGACGCGGCCGGGGTGGAGTCGGTGACGGTGCCGAGGAAACTCATGCCGCTGGCCAGGCTGAGCATCCCGCCGTCGAGGACGACGGTGTCGCCGGCCCCGACGCTGCCGACCCGCAGCAAGGCGTTTCCGCCCGTCATGTGGAACGTTCCGCTTCCGCTGACAGCAACGGAATCCATGTTGACGGTCGATGTGCCATCGATTGCCATGGTGCCGTTGACGGTATAGGCGCCGGTTCCGGCGTATCCGGTCGCGGTGAGGGTGCTGGCGTTGGTGATCTGGCTGGTGCCGTTCAGGGTGACGCTGGTGCCGGGCCGTTCGCTCAGGAACAAGGTGGCGTTGCTGACCCGGAGCCCACCGGTGGTCAGCGCGCCGCCGGGCGTCACGTCGATAATGCCGTAACCGGGTGCGGACGGTGAGCCGATGTCGCTTATATGCGACAAGGTATTGGGGCCGGTAAACGTTACGGTCGGTGTCTGGCCAGCGGCGCTGCTGGTGCCGGCGAAGGCCAGGTTGTCGCCATCCCATTGGTCCGAGGCGACGGTGATCGACTGGCCATTCTGCAAGGTATGTTTGGTCACGGCATTTCCTTTTCGCGGAGCAAGGATCGCCATTCCAGATAATGCAACAACGTTGCGTCCGATGCTCACGAAACCGCTAAACGAGAATTCGGTGTCTTGGCGGAATGGAGTAGACACGTTCGGTCACGCCGGAGGGATCCGTGCGGCAACGAAATCCGCCGGGCGGCTCGCCGTCCGGGAGCAATCCGTTCTTCTATCGAATTCGATATGGCCGATTGCCCCGTGTCGCGCCGATCGTGGGCGGCACGATTTCGTGACGAGTCATAAACAGTAACACCGTGCGGGCCGAAGCCGGGCGGCGGAAGGGATCGTTATCCGACCAGCCCGGCCGCGCCGGCTGCTGCAGCCGCGGCCAGGATCAGCATCGGATGCAGCTTGGTAAAGATGAACAGCCCGGCGGTGACGACGGTCACCACGGCGGCGGTCCAGTTCACACTGGTGGTTTCGATCAGCAGCGCCGCGCTGGCCATGATCAGGCCCGCGGTGACCGGCTGCAGCCCCGCCTGCAGCGCCTTGCGCCAGGGCGCGTTCCGGAATCGAAACCAGACGCCGCTGACCAGCAGCGTCAGCAGGGAGGATGGCGCGGCGACCGCGCCGGTGGTGACCAGCGCGCCCCAGAATCCGGCCACGCGCCAGCCGACCAGGCTGACCACCATCATGTTCGGTCCCGGCGCCGCCTGCGCCAGGGCGTAGAGCGCGGCGAATTCATGCGCGCTCATCCACTGATGGACATCGACGACCTGGCGCTGCATTTCCGGGATCACTGCGTTGGCGCCGCCAAAGGCCAGCAGCGAAAGCTGGGCGTAAACCGCGGCCAGTTGCAGCAGCGTGCTCATGCGCGGAATCGCCACAGCAGCAGGGTGGAGCCGATCGCCAGCACCGGCAATGCCGCTTGCATCGGCAGGCGCAGCACGGCGATCACGACGAAGGTGCAGACAGCGACCGCGACGGCGAGCGGGCGGTTTCGGAGCGGCGAGGCGATCTTCCAGGCGCTGGCGAGCACGTAGGCAGCGGCGGCGGCGGACAGGGCGACAAAGGCACGCCGGACCGGCGGCAGATCGGCGTATTGGTCGTAGATCACGCCCAGTCCGATGACGATGGCGACCGGGGCTGTCATCAGGCCGAGGAAGCAGGCCAGCGCGCCGGGCACGCCGCGGAACCGCGAACCCAGGGCGATGGTGACATTCATGATGTTTCCGCCGGGCAGAAACTGGCACAAACCCAGCATGTCGGTGAACTCGGTCGGGGTCAGCCATTGGCGTTGTTCGACGATCATCCGGCGGGCCCAGGGCAGCACGCCGCCGAAGCCGCAAACGCCGACCATGAAGAAGCCGGCGAACAGATCGAATACGCTGGGGTTGGGGCGCGTTTCGGACATGCAGCGATGCATTAACGATCCCGCACCCGTCCGACAATTCCAGGAAACCTGGCGGATGGTATGGTGAGCGAGGCCGGAGCAGGCAGACTGAACCGAGCAGGAAAAAAGGAACCGGCGTGACGACCAGATTGATTGTGGGCCTGCTCGGGGTGGTGCTGCTGCTTGCGCCGAGAGCCCAGGCCGCCTGCATCCTGAACGAACGGACGAGCGTTGCGCTGCAGGCCGCCGGCGGGACAATCACGGTGCCGGTGCAGGTGAACGGCATCACCGCAACCTTTATCCTGGATACCGGTGCGCAGCGATCCGTGGTGACGGAGCAGGCGGCGCGGCGGCTGGGGCTGGCGCGCGACCAATGGGTAGGCACCACCATGAGCGGCGTCGGCGGGATTCAAAGCCGCCCGAACGCCGACCCGCGTAGCCTGTCCCTGGGTGGTGTTCCCCTGGTTCGCCGGACGTTGAACCATGACACCAGCCTGACGGTTGGCGTCCTGCCTGGCGCCCGCGGTCAGGACGCGGCGATTGAAGGCCTGCTCGGGCGCGATTTCCTGTCGCTGTTCGACCTGGACATCGACGTGCCGTCCAGGCGCCTGACCCTGTATCAGCCGACCGGTTGCAGCGGCCGCTTTCTACCCTGGTCCACGCATTATGCGGCGATACCGATCACCTTGCCGGCCGAGGAGGCGATCGTCGTGCCGGTGACGCTCGACGGGCGGCCGTTGCGGGCGCTGCTGGATACCGGGGCCAGTTCCGGCCTGCTGGCCGCGCCGGGCATGTACAAACTCGGGCTGGACCAGGCGCGCATGGCAGCGGATCCGACGGGGCAGATCAGTGGCCTAGGGCCGCGCGTGGTGACGGTGCACCGGCACCGGTTCGGTTCGCTGACGGTTGGCAATGAAATCATCAGGGCGCCGTTCATATGGGTGGAGCCAGTTCGCCTGACGCCGATCGTGGATATGTTGCTGGGGGCCGACTGGCTGGCGGCGCGGCGGGTCTGGATCTCGTTCGCGACCGGGCAGCTTTTTGTGGCGCAACCCTGAGGTTACGGATTCAACCAAAAGCCAAATTTAATTGTCGTGTAATAGTTTTTCGGCGTGCGTCATAGCATCCTGCAAGCAATAGCAGGGGGACAGGACGATGTCAGACGCGACGTTGGGCGCGACCGCGCACGCGCATGCCGGAAGCCATCACGATGATCCTCATGGGAGGCGGCCCAACCTGGAGGGTGGCGGACATGTCGGCGGGATCCTGGTGTTCGTCGCCGTGCTGGTGTTCGGCCTGTTCTGGACCCTGCGTGGCCTGACCAACGACATCTTTGCCAGCGATACGCCGACCCTGGCGATCGGGGTCTTTGCGTTGCTGGGCATCGCCCTGCTGATCGCCCTGGGGTTCGAGTTCGTCAACGGTTTCCACGACACCGCGAATGCGGTCGCCACGGTGATCTACACCCATAGCCTGCAACCACAGGTCGCAGTGATCTACTCCGGGCTGCTGAATTTCCTGGGCGTGCTGACATCCTCGGGCGCGGTCGCCTTCGCGATCGTCAGCCTGCTGCCGGTGGAGTTGA
The DNA here is from genome assembly GCA_036263955.1 of Rhodopila sp. Lineage (GTDB taxonomy): Bacteria > Pseudomonadota > Alphaproteobacteria > Acetobacterales > Acetobacteraceae > Rhodopila. The sequence goes on along the minus strand of DATARX010000338.1, from coordinate 2,465 downwards.
TCCTGCAGGTCGGCCAGGGGGCCGGGTTCGCTATGATCTTCGCGCTGCTGATCGCCGCGATCGTGTGGAATATCGGCACCTGGGCGCTGGGTCTGCCCGCCAGCTCCTCACACACACTGATTGGATCGATCATCGGCGTGGGCATTGCCAACCAGTTGATGGCGGAGGGGAATACCGCCACCTCCGGCGTGGACTGGTCGCAGGCGATGGGCGTGTTCCAGGCGCTGCTGTTCAGTCCGGTGGTTGGCTTTGCCGGGTCCGCTGTCATGCTGATCGTGATGAAACTGGTGATCAAGGACAAGCGGCTCTACACCGCGCCGTCATCGCGCAGCGCGCCACCGCTGTGGATCCGCGGGCTGCTGTGCCTGACCTGCGGGGCAGTGTCGTTCGCGCACGGATCGAATGACGGGCAGAAGGGCATGGGGCTGATCATGCTGATCCTCATCGGCGCGGTACCGACGGCCTATGCGTTGAACCGTGCCGTGCCGGACAGTCACCTGCCGGCTTTCCTGTCGGCGACGCAACAAGTGCAGGCGGTGTTCGACAGCCGCGCCGGCAATCTGACAGTCCCGTCTGCGGCGGCGCGGACCGAAGTGACCGATGCGCTGAAGCTGCGCCGGTTCGACAACAAGGAGACCTTCGCCGCGTTGGCCTCGCTGGTCGGCGATATCGGCACCCAGGTACGATCCTATGGATCCTTGAACCGCGTGCCGGCAGCCGTGGTGCAGAACATTCGCAACGAGATGTTCATGGTATCCGAGGCGATCCGCGTGATGGAGAAAAAGCAGGTCGCGTTTACCCCGGCGGAGACGACAGCACTGAATTCCTACAAGGCCGCGCTCGACGACAGCACGAAATTCATTCCGACCTGGGTAAAGGTCGCGGTCGCGGTCGCGCTGGGGCTAGGCACGATGGTGGGCTGGAAGCGGATCGTCATCACGGTCGGCGAGAAGATCGGCAAGACCCATATGACCTATGGGCAAGGGGCGTCGGCGGAACTGGTCGCTGCGGCAACGATCGGCCTCGCGGACATATATGGGCTGCCGGTGTCGACCACGCATGTGCTGTCGAGCGGCGTTGCCGGGACCATGGCGGCGAGCGGGGCCGGGCTGCAATGGGGCACCGTCCGCAGCATGATCCTGGCCTGGGTGCTGACGCTGCCGGCGGCGATCCTGATGTCGGGGAGCCTGTATTACGTCCTGCGGCAGCTGATGTAGGCGGCGCCGGGACCTACCAGGCGGCGTCCAGTAGCGCTCGAACCGCTTGTGGCCCCTCGATCTTGCGGGGGTTGGTGTGAACCCACCGGTCATGCATCGATCCGGCCGCGATCTCATCGAGCTGGTCCTGCTTCACCCCGACATCCCGCAGCCTGCCCGGCAGGCCCAGCCCGGCGATCAACGCCGCCACCGCGTCGCCCGCCGGTTCATTCGGCCGCCCCAGGGCCGCACTGACCCAGGCCTGGCGTTCGGCGCTGACCGGTTCGTTGAACCGCAGCACGTGCGGTAGCATGACGCAGGAGGTATAGCCGTGCGGCACGCCCGCCGTACCGCCCAGCACGTGGCCGATGCCATGGCTGGCGCCCATCGGAACGCCGTTATGCGACCCCATGATCGACATCCACGCGCCCAGCAGGGCGTTCAACCTGGCGGCCATGTCGTTTGGATTCGTTTTGACGGCGGGCATTCCGGAAGACAGAAGTCGTAATGCCTGCAACGATGTTCCGTCTGAAAAAGCCGCCGGACTGATCGAACAAATCGTCTCCACCGCATGATCCACCGCTCGGATTCCGGTGGAAAGAAAAAGCCACTCCGGCGTGTGAGTCGTTACGGATGGATCGAGGATCACCGCCTGTGGCATCATCAGGGGATGGCTGAAACTTTCCTTCGCGTGGCGGACGGTGTCGGTGCACCCGGCGAATGGTGTGTATTCGCCGGCGGATAATGTGGTGGGCACGGCAAGGGCGCGCACCGCCGGCGGCTTGACCGGCGGGCGTTCGGTCTTGCCATCCGGGGTGACGACGGCGCGCAAGCGGTCCAGGTCCTCGGGCGCGGACACGTCGTTGCCCAGGCACAGCCCGACCATCTTGGCCGCATCGGTCACCGATCCGCCACCGACGGTGAGGAGCAGGTCGGCCTTCGCGGCGCGCGCCTCGTTCGCGGCGGCGACCACATCGGTGCGCGGCGTGTGGGCGCCGATCCTCGCGCACACGCCGGCCAGGCGATTGCCGAGGACCTGGCGCACCGTGTCGATGACGTCGGTTTCCCGATTGAGCGTGCCGCTGGCGAGGACATAGACGGATTGAGCGCCGAGGCGGTTGGCCTCATCCGCGAGCGCCTGGGCAAGTGGGATGCCGTAGATCACCCGATCCATCGGAGGGTAGCGGTGAATGCCTTGGACCATTCGTCTCGCTCCATTTATCGGCGCCTGTGCGGCCTTTGGCCGGGTCGGCTTCGTGGCCTCCGGCC
>DATARX010000322.1:0-6363 GCA_036263955.1 Rhodopila sp. | reverse complement strand
ATTTCGGCCTACCGAAGCAGGCCTTCGACGCCTTCCCGAAAGGCGAAACCTACATCCAGGCCGGGCCGGTGATCCCCGTGTCGGAAGCCGTCGATGCCCCCTGGCCGCGCGAGTCCACCCACAAGTTCAGCCTGCTGAAGGACGTCCGCGCTCGGCGTGATTTCGATGGCGGCACACTCAACCTCGCAACCGTCGAGGAGTGGCCGATCTCCAAAACCATGTCCGGCGCCCTGATGGTCATCAGTCCCGGCAAGATGAAACAACTGCACTGGAACCCGAATGCCAACGAATTCCAGTATTACCTAAAGGGCAAGGGGCAGGTTGCACTGTTCGGATCCGGCGGCCGCGGCAAGGTGGCCGAGGTCAAGGCCGGCGATTCCGCCTACATTCCCGCCGGCTACGGGCACGCGATGCTCAACACCGGCGATGAGGACCTGGAAATGATCCAGACCTGGGACGCCGGCAAGTTCGAGGAAATCACCCTCAGGCACTGGATGGCGACCGCCCCCAAATATCTCCTGTCGAACAACATGGTGGGCGTGCCGACCAGCATCCTGGATAAAATCACGACGGAGGCATGATCCGATATAGATTCGTAATAGTAACATTTTGCCGCCCGAACGACACCCTGGCTGGCGTTGACGGCGACTCTTCTTCTCCGCCACCGCCAGTCTTCTCCGCCACTGCCAGTCCCAGCCGTCATGTTCGGGCAAGCGAGCACGAAAGCGAGGGGAAGTCCCGGCCCGTCGCTACGGGACCGTTGCTGAGCGCCGAAACCCAGCCCAAGCACCTTTATCGTCTGAAACAGCCCGCGTCGCAGCGGCCCTTCGCGGCCCTCGCTCTTCCTCCGCGTCAAAACATTCGCCAGCCGAAAAACCACACCGGTGTCGCATGGCCAAACGCCACGCCGTCATCCTGACATAAGCCACGCCGCAGCGCCGAAGCGAGACCCCGGTTCGCACATGCGCTCGGTCGCCTCGATCCAAAGTCGAGTGTGCATATTCTTCCTCCATTTCGACGCGGAGAAAGAACAAGGGCCGCGGGCCGTTTGCCAGGCGCAAATATAGCGGACATTCCGAGCAACCCGGCCCCAACAGCTGGGCACGCTGAAGGAAATTATGGGCCACTGTGCTGGACGATGTGGGCTTGGTGTGACCGACAACGCCTCGGCAGGCTCCAATCGCCGCCTGGACTTGGCTTTTGTCGAACATCCTCCACAACGTGACCGATTCGGTGGTGCATCCAGTAGCATCTGGCAAGTCCTGCACGCGTACAGGAAAACGGCCGGGGCCAGGGTCCCGGCCGCTTGTTAACACGCCGTCACGAAACGTTACGGGTACTCTTCCCGCTCGAAGATTTCCAGTTCGGCGCTCATCTGAATGCCCTTGGTTTCCGGCCCCAGATACACCGCGATAACATACACGATCAGTGACCCGACCGTGCCGTACAGCATCGGCATGGCAAAGCCCATCTGCTGATTGACCGCGAAATAGGTCAGCAACGGGGCGACGAACGCGCCCCACACCGCGCCCTGGTGATACACGAAGCCCGCCGCCGTCGCCCGGACCTCGGTTGGGAAGCGTTCCGTCAACCAGCCGGGATTGAGGGCATCCTTGCTGCCGACGAAGCAGATCATCAGCATGAACCAAATCAGGAACATGGTCGGATCGGTCGTCGAGAGATAGAGCGGCGCGATGAAAATCGAGATGAAGGTGGGGATCATCAAGGCCCACCGGCGCCCGACCTTTTCCGACACTGCTCCCCACAAGCAGCTGGCGAGGAAGGTGATGATGTTGCCCCAGAACACCGGGACCGACACCTGGGCGGGTGTCCAGCCCAGCTCCTTCTGCAGATAGGTGCCCAACATGGCCCAGATCGCATAGTAGACGCAGAAGTTCGCGGCCATCCACAAGCAGCCTGTCAACGTGTTGAACAGGTACTTGCGCTTGAAGATGGCGAACAGCGGCAGCGAGGCCTGCTGGTGGGTCGTGTTCTGGATCTTCTTGTTCTCGGCCCAGACTTCCGGCTCCTTCACGTACATCCGGATCCACACGCAGGCCAAGGCCGGCAGCACGCCCAGGATCAGCATGCCACGCCAGCCGTAGCCTGGATGCCAAGCTTCGAGCGGTGAGTACAGCAGGCCGTAAGCGAGCGCCGATAACGCGAAGCCCAGCCCCCACGAGCCTTGCAGCACGCCGGACATGAAGCCGCGCGACCGAGCCGGCCAAGACTCCATAGCCAGCGCCGCACCAGCCGGCCATTCCGCGCCCATCCCGATGCCCAGCAGCGCCCGCATCGTGAACAGGAACGTGAAATTAGGTGAGAGGCCGGCGAGGAGGTTGCAAATCGAGTACCACAGAATGGAGATCATCAGCGGTGCCCGGCGCCCCAGACGGTCGGCCAACCAACCCGAAGCCGTCGCACCGGCCAGGCGCATAATCAGCGTGACCGTGAAGATAGCGGTCACCTCGATGAGCGGCACGCCGAATGCCTGCGCGATCGGCGCCATGATCAGCAGGAAGACGGTGAAATCGAATGCATCCAGCGTCCAGCCTAGCCAGGCCGCGATATAGGCGTACCATTGGTCCTTGGTAGGTTCCTTCCACCAGGGCACTGATCCGCGGAGCGTTGTTGACATATAAAGCCTCCCTTTATTGTCTCTTGCGTCCTCAGTCGGACGTCGTCGTTGGGTATCGCGATGGCGCTCCCAAAATCAGCGGAGCGTCGGCTACCCCGACGGAGAAATAATGGGTACTTGTCGCCACCCAATCCAGATTTCCCAGATGATGGCCTCACCGGTCGCTAGGCGCTGGGCGCGCGGTTCGGTGGCCGCATCGCGCGGCCCCGCGCCTCGGCCGCCTTCCGTTGCGCATCCGTCACGTCGGCCATGAATGCGCTCCCATTCCTGCAACAACTCGTCACGGCGCTCGATCATCTCGGCCATCATCTCGGCCATCAGGCGCCGCACATCAGACCGTTTGATGCCGATATTGCATACAATTTCGGGTACGCCGCCCGGTCCAAGCAGATTGATCTTCGCCCGTCCTCCCCCGGGGATGGGGATATGAGCCGGCTCGTGATCGAGCATGGAGATGACAAACCGGACGCCGCGGGCACGGTGGACGACAACCGTAGCCGAATATGACCCATGAGATGGGTTGCTCAATCCTCCAACGCCCACCCCATCCGCAATTCCAAACCCACAGGTGCCACATCCCCACCGCGATAGGCTATGATCCCCCACCGCCCGATTCGCGGCCCCCGCTTGGGATTTAACGGCGCAGGATCGCACCAGAATGATTGCCCAACTCACCGGACGAGTGGACGCACTCTCCGACGGCACCTGCGTCATCGACGTCGGCGGCGTCGGATACCTGGTGCAGGCGTCCTCGCGCACCCTGTCCGCCCTGCCCCAGCCGCCCGCCTCCGCCAAGCTGCTGATCGAAACCCATGTCCGCGAAGACGCCATCGTCCTGTATGGGTTCGCCGACTCCGCCGAACGCGACTGGTTCAGGCTGCTCACCACCGTCCAGGGCGTCGGCGGCAAGGTCGCCCTGGCGATCCTCTCCGCCCTGTCGCCGCGCGACCTGATCGGCGCCATCGCCGCCGGCGACAAGGCCAGCCTGACCCGAGCGCCCGGCGTCGGCCCGCGCCTGGCGATCCGGCTGCTGACGGAGCTGAAAGACAAGACCGGCGCCATGCCGACCTCCTCCGGCGTATCGTACACCCCGATCGCCGCCGCCACCCCGGCCGATGACGCGCTCTCGGCCCTGGTCAACCTGGGGTACCGCCGCGCCGAAGCCGCCCCCGTCGTCGCCCGCGTCCTGGAACGGATCGGCGAGGCGGCGACGCTCGACGCGCTGATCCGTGACAGCCTGAAGGAACTGGCGCAAAGGGCTGTCGGATGAGTGACGCCTCCTCCGCCGATCGCGAAGTGTCCGCAGCCCGCCAGCCGGAAGACGCCGCCGAGGCTTCCCTGCGGCCGCAGACCCTGGCCGACTTCACCGGCCAGAAAGCCTCCCGCGAGAACCTCGCCATCTTCATCCAGGCGGCCAAATCGCGCGGCGAGTCGCTGGATCACGTGCTGCTGCACGGGCCGCCCGGCCTGGGCAAGACCACCCTCGCCCAGATCGTCGCCCGCGAACTCGGCGTGGGCTTCCGAGCGACCTCCGGCCCGGTAATCGCCAAGGCCGGCGATCTCGCCGCGATTCTGACAAACCTTCAACCCAGGGATGTCTTGTTTATCGACGAAATCCATCGCCTGCAGCCGGCGATCGAGGAAGTCCTGTATCCCGCGATGGAAGATTTTCAGCTCGACCTGATCATCGGCGAAGGCCCGGCCGCGCGCAGCGTGCGCATCGACCTGCCGCCGTTCACCCTGGTCGGCGCCACCACCCGGGCCGGCCTGCTGGCGACACCGTTGCGTGATCGATTCGGCATCCCCCTGCGCCTGGTGTTCTACACCCCGGAAGAACTCCGCCAGATCATCGTCCGCGGCGCTCGCCTGCTCGGTCTCAACCTCACCGAGGAAGGCGCCGCCGAAATCGCCGGCCGCTCCCGCGGCACCCCCCGCATCGCCGGCCGCCTGCTCCGCCGGGTGCGCGACTTCGCCGCCGTGCAAGGCAACTCTCCGGTGGACCGCGTGATCGCCGACGCCGCGCTGAACCGGCTGGAGGTCGACCGCCTCGGCCTCGACTCGATGGACCGCCGCTATTTGCGCCGCATCGCCGACCACCATGCGGGCGGCCCGGTGGGCGTCGAAACCCTGGCCGCCGCGCTGGCCGAGGCGCGCGACACCCTGGAAGACGTCATCGAACCCTACCTTATCCAGGAGGGCCTCATCCTTCGCACCAGCCGCGGCCGCATGCTCGGCGATCCCGGCTGGAAGCACCTGGGGCTGAAAGTGCCGCGCACCGGAATGCCCCTGCTGGACGTGCTGGGGGACGATGCGTGATGTTCGACTCCAGGCCATCCGCCCCAAACCCGTCCGGGGCGCTGCTAAATGATGACTAATCCGCCATCCATCCACCGTTACTCTTTCCGCGTGTATTATGAAGACACGGACGCCGGCGGCGTGGTCTATCATGCGAACTACCTCCGATACGCCGAACGCGCCCGAACCGAGGCCTTGCGTGATGCGGGAATCCCGCATGCGGAGCTTGTCGAACGTTACAACCTGATGTTCATGGTGCATCGCGTCGAAATAGATTATGTGCGCCCCGCGATGCTCGATGACCCCCTGGTCGTCGAGACGGAGACACTGGACGTAGGCGGCGCGACCGTCCTGCTGCGCCAGACGGTGCTCGGACCCGATGGGATCTGCGCGGCGCTGCGCATCAAGCTTGCCTGCGTCCGGATTGGGGGAAACAAACCAGCCCGCATCCCGCCCGAATGGCGGGAGGGGATGCTGACCTTGCGCGGCGATGCGGCGCGAGGGGCTGTTATGCGTGATGACGTCGCCGTGGCGACCGAAGAAGGGGATTAGGCAGTGGATCGGGCAGTGGATGCGGTAAACCTGGGAACGGCCGGCGGCGATCTGTCGCTCTGGGGCCTGTTCATGCAAGCCGACATCGTCGTCAAACTCGTCATGCTCGGCCTGCTCGGTGCCAGCGTATGGGTCTGGGCGGTGGTGTTCGAGAAGTGGAGCACACTTCGCAAAATCAACCGCGAAGCCGACGGGTTCGAGGACCGGTTCTGGTCCGGCGGCAGCCTGGATGAACTGTTCGACCGCGAGGGCACCAACCCCAACCACCCGATGGCCGCCGTGTTCGCCGCCGCGATGGGCGAATGGCGCCGGTCGGTGCGGGTCGCCGGTGCCGACATCTCCCACACCAGCGTGCGGGAGCGGATCGACCGCGCCATCACCGTGACGGTGCAGCGCGAGATGGACCGCGTCGAGCGCTGGATGGTGTTCCTGGCCAGCGTCGGCGCCGTCGCCCCGTTCATCGGCCTGTTCGGCACGGTCTGGGGTATCATGCACTCGTTCTCGGCCATTGCCGCGATGCACAACACCAATCTCGCGGTCGTCGCCCCCGGCATCGCCGAGGCGCTGTTCGCCACCGCCATCGGCCTGGTCGCGGCGATCCCGGCGGTGCTGGCCTACAACCAGATCAGCAACAGCCTGTCCCGCTTCGCCGGCCGGATGGAGAATTTCGGCAGCGAATTCAGCGCCATCCTGTCGCGTCAAAGCGAAGAGCGGGCCTGAACCATGGCATTCTCCATGAAGGCCGCCGGCCTGGGCCGCGGCCGGTATCGCCCGCTGGCGGAGATCAACGTTACCCCGCTGGTCGACGTCATGCTGGTGCTGCTGATCATCTTCATGGTCACCGCGCCGCTGATGACCTCCGGCGTCTCGGTCGACTT
>DATARX010000292.1:0-19369 GCA_036263955.1 Rhodopila sp. | reverse complement strand
TCGGCCACATCCCATACTTCCATGCCGGCGCCTTGCTGACCCGCCTTGTCGGTCTGGTGCGCCACCGTCATGGTCGTGCCCGACAGGCCCAGGCTGTTGCAGCGGACTTGCGGTGACGAAACTGGAATCTGGGTGATGACTTTCGGGTCTTCTGGTTTTGTTACATCGATGATGCTGACGCACATCGGGGCGGATTCATGCGCCAGGAACAACACCCGGCGGCCGTCGGGATATTGCCGCAGCGCCAGGCCTTCGCCGCCATGTCCGGCGCCGTTCAGGTCGCTGTGGCCGATGATCTGCATATTTTCGGACGATTGCACGGCTGGAATCGGATCGGCCCAGGCGGTTCCTCCGACCATGGCCAGTGCCAATCCCCACATCACTGCTGTCCGCATTTCGTTTCGTCCCATTCTTTCCGGTTATTCCGTCGGGTGTAGCGCATATTCGCGGCCATAGGAAATTTGCGTGTTGGAAAGTAATCAGTCTGACACGGGGTGGCACCGAATCCGCACGGGGTTTCGCGGAGAGGAAATCGTAAACGGGACAATATTCCGCAGGTCGCACCGAGGAAATGCGACGCAGACCCGGTTCAAAATCGTATTGTGTTTATTACTGTACCGTCGGCTGGCGGTGGGTAACCGCACGGCGGGGCGTAATGAATGCCGCAGTTCAGCCGATGCTTTGTTCTGTCGGCCGTCCTTCGTTCAGGAACTCCCGCACGAACGCGTTGGCCGGTTCGGCGATCAATCGCTGCGGCGTGTTCACCTGCACGACCTTGCCGGCTTGCATCACGGCGATCCGATCCGCCATCTCCATCGCCTCGGCCTGATCGTGGGTGACGAAGATGCTGGTCAGGCCCAGGCGGTCGTGCATCTGCCGTAGCCAGACACGCAGGGTTTTGCGCACCTTGGCGTCCAGCGCACCGAACGGCTCATCCAGCAGCAGCAGCGAGGGTTCGATCGCCAGGGCACGCGCCAGGGCCACGCGCTGGCGCTGGCCGCCGGAGATCTGTTCCGGATAGCGTCCCCCAAGGTCGCCGATCTCCATCAGGTCCAGCAGCGCCTGCACGCGCTTGCGGATTTCCTTGGCCGGAAGCCGCCGGCCACGCGGCGCGACCTCCAGCCCGAAGGCCACGTTGCGCGCGACGGTCATGTGGCGGAACAGCGCGTAATGCTGGAACACGAAGCCCACGCCACGCTGTCGCGCCGGCACCTCAGCCATCGACCGGCCAGCGACGACGATGTCGCCGGTGTCGACGAATTCCAGTCCCGCCAGGGCACGCAACAGTGTCGTCTTGCCTGATCCGGACGGGCCCAGCAGGGCCAGGAACTCCCCGTCGGCGATCGTCATGGAGATGTCGTCGAGGGCGATCACGCCGTCGAAGGATTTGCGCACGCCGCGCAGTTCGACGGTCACAGCAGCGCCCCCGTCCGTTCCCCGATCCGCCATTCCAGCACGGCCTTGACCGCCAGTGTCAGCAATGCGAGCAGCGACAGCAGCCCGGCGATGGTGAAGGCACCGATCCAGTCGTAATCGTTGAACAAGGCTTCCACCTGCAATGGCATGGTCATGGTCTGGCCGCGCACATGCCCCGAAACCACCGCGACCGCGCCAAACTCGCCCATGGCGCGGGCGTTGCACAGCAGCACGCCGTATAGCAGGCCCCAGCGCACATTGGGCAGGGTGATGCGCCAGAACATCTGCCAGAAACCGGCGCCCAGGGTGATGGCGGCTTCCTCCTCCGCCGATCCCTGCTGCTGCATCAATGGGATCAGCGTGCGGGCTACAAACGGGAAGGTGACGAGGACGGTTGCCAGGATCAAGCCGGGCACGGCGAATATAATCCGCAGTCCAAGCCGATCCAGCACCGGCCCGAACCAGCCGTTGGCACCGAACAGCAGCACCCAGACAAGGCCGGAGATCACCGGCGACACCGAGAACGGCAGCTCGATCAAGGTGATCAGCAGGCTGCGGCCGCGGAACCGGAAGCGGCCGATGCACCATGCCGCCGCCATGCCGCAGACGGTATTCAGCGGCACGCTGACCGCCGCCACCAGCAGCGTCAGCTGGATTGCCGCGACGGTGTCCGGTTCGGTCAGTGCCGCCGCGACCGGCGCGAAGCCACGGGCGAGCGCCTCGGTGAACACCACGACGAGCGGCAACAGCAGAAACAGGCCGAGCAGCCCCAGTGTCAGCCAGATCAGCGCCAGCCTTGTGGTTCGGGTTTCCCGCACCGCGGCGGGCAAGACCGCCGCCCTCATCGCACGCTGGCGCCAATGCGCCGCTGCAGCGCGTTCAGCAGCAGCAGGATGGCGAAGGACACCAGCAACATGACCAGGCCCAGCGCTGCAGCGCCGGCGTAGTCGAGTTGCTCGAGGCGGATGACGATCAGCAGCGGGGCGATTTCGCTGACCATGGGCATGTTGCCGGCGATGAAGATCACCGACCCGTATTCACCGACTCCACGCGCCAGGGCGGCGGCGAATCCGGCCAGCAAAGCGGGGCCCAGGGCCGGCAGCACGACCCGGCGCAGCGTCTGGGTTCGGGTGGCGCCGAGGGTGGCGGCCGCTTCCTCGGCCTCCAGCGGCAAATCGATGACCACGGGTTGCAGTGTGCGGACGACGAACGGCAGGCCGACGAAGATCAGCGCTACGACGATGCCCAGCGGGGTATAGGCGACCTTGATCCCAAGCGGCAGCAGCCAGGCGCCGATCCAGCCTTTCGGGGAAAACAGGGCGGTCAGGGTGATCCCGGCCACGGCGGTCGGCAGGGCCAGCGGCATGTCGATCAGCGAGTCGGCCAGCCGACGGCCCGGAAACGGGTAGCGAACCATCACCCAGGCGACCAGCAGGCCGAACGGCACGTTGACGGCCGCCGCCAGCGCCGCCGCGCCGAAACTCATCCGCAACGCGGCAAGCACGCGCGGTTCGGTGACGGCGTGCCAGACGCCGACCAGGCCAAGCTCCCACGGGCGCAGCGCAAGCGACGCCAGCGGCAGCAGGACGATCATCGATACCCAGGCCAGGGTGATCGTCAGTGCGGGGGCAAAGCCCGGAAGCGCGGAGCGTCGGGCGACGATCATTTTCCAGGCGCGTAGATGCGATCGAACAGCCCGCCATCGGCGAAATAGGCTGCCTGAGCCTGATCCCAGCCGCCGAAATCCTGGATCGTGGCGAGGTTGAGCGCAGGGTAGCGTTCGGCATAGCGGGCCGCGACGGTGGCGTCGCGCGGGCGGTAATAGTTCCGCGCCGCGATTTCCTGGGCCTCGGGCGTGTAGAGGAAATCCAGATAGGCCTGCGCGACGGCGCGCGTGCCGCGTTTGTCGACGACGCTGTCGACCACGGCGATGGGCGGCTCCGCCAGGATGCTGATGGACGGGTAGACGATTTCGAAGGCGTCGGCGCTGAATTCCTTGCGCGCGAGCCACGCCTCATTCTCCCACGCGATCAGCACATCACCCAGATCGCGCTGGGCGAAGCTGTTGGTTGCGCCGCGTGCGCCGGTGTCGAGAACGGGCACCTGGTGGAACAGATCGCGCATGAAGGCCTCGGCGGAGGCGGCGGTGGCGGCGGCCTGGTGCCGCGCCCAGGCCAGGGCGGCCAGGAAATTCCAGCGTGCGCCGCCGGAGGTTTTCGGATTGGGGGTGATGACCGCGACGTTCGGCTTCAGCAGGTCGGGCCAGTCGTGGATACCCTTCGGGTTACCCTTGCGGACCAGCAGGACGATGGTGCTGGTGAAAGGGGTCGAATCGTTGGGCAGGCGGCTCTGCCAGCCGGCGGCGATCAGGCCGCGCTTCGCCAGGGCGTCGATATCGGCGGCGAGCGCCAAGGTGACGACGTCGGCCTGCAACCCGTCCAGCACCGCGCGCGTCTGGGCACCGGATCCGCCGTGCGACTGGTTGATCGTGACACGCTGCCCGCGCTTTGCCAGCCACGCCGCCGCGAAGGCCTGGTCGATGGCGCGATACAGTTCACGCGTCGGGTCGTAGGAGACGTTCAGCAGCGTGACGTCGGCGGCGGCCGCGGATCGGCTGGCGAGCGCCGCCACGGCCGCACCAAGCGCGGTTCGACGGGTTACTCGGGCGCGCGACATGAGGCACCTCCATCGACAATGGGTAGGGAACGCAGGGGGCGTCTGTATGGGCAGGCCAAGGTTGGCATGGGCGTGGCCAACGTCGGTTGGCATCGGCGTGGCCAACGTCGGTTGGCATGGGCGTGGCCAACGTCGGCCGAATAACAGGATGGATTTCTACCGGGCGCAAGCGTCGGGTTACATGACGATTATTTTTCCAGATTTGCGGCAATTGCAGCAATGCCCTGCCATCGGCCGACAGAGCCATGGGAATGCGCCCTACCGTGGCGCCCGTCGCGGCAAACGGTTGCGGCGAACCGTTGCGGTGAACCGTTAACGGAACGGTAAGCTTTCACCATTACGGTCGCGCTGGCGTAGGGATTTGAATGCGGACATGAAGGGCTTGCTCGACAGCATCCGGAAGCTTGGCATGGTGCGCGTCGCCATGCTCGCGGGGGTGACTCTCGGGATCATCGGCGCATTCGTCTGGCTGGAACTGCAGGGCCCAGGCCGCGGGCGCATGACGGTGCTGGCATCAGACGTCGATCCGCAAACCGCGCAGCATATTACGGCTGAACTCACCGGGCGGAAGATCCCGTATCGGCAGGACGGCGGCACGATCCTGGTTGCCGATGACGACATGGCGACCGCTCGGACACTGCTGACCGCGAACGGATTGTCCACGGAACCGATCACCGGATACGAGATTTTTGACCGCGGCAACGATCTTGCGGTGACCGATTTCGACCAGCAGGTGAAACTGACACGCGCGCTGGAGGGCGAACTGGCGCGCACCATCGTGTCGGTGCGCGGGATTACCCATGCCCGCGTTCATCTGGTGCTGTCGCGGCGGGAGCCGTTCTCACACGATCGCGTGCGCGCCCAGGCGAGTGTGATGCTGACCATCCCCGGCCGGCAGGCCCTGTCGGCGGAGGCGGTTCAGTCGGTGGTCAATCTGGTCGCCGCCGGGGTGCCGGGATTGCGCCCGCAGGACGTCACGGTGGTGGATTCGAACCTGCATCTGCTGGTGCAGGCCGGCGACACCAACGATCCGCGCACCCAGTCGGTGCGGCAGGATGAGATCCGGCAGAAGACCGAAGCGCGCCTGGCACAGGCGGTCGAGTTGATGCTGGAACGCAGCCTGGGGCCGGGCCACGTGCATGCGGAAGCGTCGATCCGGATGAATTTCGACAAGGTGAACGAGACGCAGGAGAAATTCGATCCGGATGGATCCGTGGTGCGCTCCACGCAGAACGTAACCTCGAATTCCAAGACCACCGACAAGGCTGCCCCAGTGTCGGTGCAGAATAACCTTCCGAACGCCGATGCCGGGACAACCGCGAGCGGCAATCAGGAAGGCCGGCAGGAAGAGACGACGAACTATGAGATCGGCAAGACCGTCCGGGCGATCGTGCATGATCAGCCGCAGATCGAACGGATCAGCCTGGCGGTGATGATCGATGGCGTCGATACGGTCGGCGCCGACGGGAAGCACAGTTCGAAGCCGCGCGAGCAGGCGGACCTGGAGCAGATCGAGAAACTGGCGAAGAGCGCGGTCGGCTTCGATGAAAAGCGTGGTGACCGGCTGGATATCGTCTCCATGCCGTTCGTCGACGGCATGGAATCGGTCGACACGCCCCCGCCGGCTCGGCCTGTCAAAGTAAGCGGGGATCTGGTCACCTTCGTGCAGATGGTCGCATTCGGGGTTGTCGGGTTCGGCATCATCATTCTGACCGCGCGCTCGATCTTCGCCGCGCTGAACAAGCCGTTACCGAGCCTGGGTCTGGCGGGCGGGCCGGCTGGGGCGATTACCGCGGGGGCGAATACCGCGGGGGCGGCGCCGGCGATCGCTCAACAGGCCGGCGCGCTTGGTATCGAGCACAGTCCCGCTCAGGGAGGGGCGTCGGCGATGGACGACGACGATACCGTGACGATGAATAATATCCGCGGCCAGATGCGGGCGTCCTCGATCCGCAAGGTGACGACGCTGGTGGATCAACACCCGGATACGACGCTGGGGATCATCCGGGGGTGGATTTCGACCGATGGAGCGTAGGGGCCAGTTTCGGACGCCCGGAAGCGACGGATTACCGTAACCCGGTGCTGGCATCGGCCGCGAAGGACCTGAGTTACGTTCAGCGTTTCGGCTCCGGGATTCCGCGGGCGTCGCAGGCGCTGAGGCGGAATGGGAATCGAGCGCTGATGCCGCTGGCGCAGGCAGTACCGAAGCCAATGTTTCTTCTGAAACCGGCCGACGGTGCGTTTGGTGGCCACCAGCAGGCGGTGGCCGAATGCCGTAAGGCCTTTCGCGATCTGGCCGACAACCTCCCCGGGCATTGCAACATTACCACCATCGCTTCCACGTCTGGATCGCGGTCTGGAGCCTTTTCTGTTCGCATTGGCTCGCCGAATCGGCTCTAGCACATTGTTTTAGCGAGCATCTTCACCCGCTCAGGTATGCAATCTGAGCGGGATCTGCTCTAATGCCGGAAATGCCGCATCCCGGTGAACACCATCGCGATCCCCGCCGCATCTGCCGCGGCGATCACCTCGGCATCGCGGATCGATCCGCCGGGCTGGATCACCGCCGTCGCGCCGGCCGCCACTGCGGCCTCCAACCCATCGGCGAACGGAAAGAATGCGTCGGAGGCGACAACGCTACCCTGGGTCAGACGCTCCGGCAGTCCGGCGGCCTTCGCGGCTTCCTCGGCCTTCCAGGCGGCAATCCGGGCGGAGTCCACGCGGTTCGGCTGGCCGCCGCCAATGCCCACCGTGGCGCCGGCCCTGGCATAGACGATGGCGTTCGACTTCACGTGCTTGCAGACGCGGAACGCAAATATCAGGTCGGCCATTTCGGCGTCGGTCGGGGCTCGGCGGGTGACGAGCTTCACGTCGCCTGCCCCGAGGTGGCCTGCCCCGACGTGGCCTGCCCCGACGGCCCCTGCCCCGAGGTGGCCGGCGTCGCGAGTCTGCGCCAGGAACCCGCCTGACAGGCTGCGCACCGTCAACCCGCCCGCCGTGGGATCAGGCGTGCCGCCGGTCAGCAGCAGGCGTAGATTCTTCTTCCGCGACAGCACCGCCCTGGCGGCATCGTCCGCGTCGGGGGCGATGATCACCTCGGTGAAGATGGCGGCGATTTTCTCGGCCGCGGCGGCGTCCAGGGTGCGGTTCACTGCGACGATGCCGCCGTAAGGCGACACGGGATCACAGCGGAACGCCGCGTCCCAGGCGTCGGCCAAGCGTTCGGCGGAGGCCACGCCGCACGGGGTCGCGTGCTTGATGATGGCGATGGTCGGCGCGTCGAATTCGGCAACGCACTCGAATGCGGCATCCGTGTCGTTCAGGTTGTTGTAGGAAAGTTCCTTGCCCTGCACCTGCACGGCCGTTGCCACGCCGGGGCGTGCGCCGGACACGTAGAACGCCGCTGCCTGATGTGGATTTTCGCCGTAACGCAGCGTTTGCCGCAGGCTGCCGGCCAGCGTCAGGCGTTGGGGGAACGTCTCGCCTCGCTGTTCGGCAAACCAGGCGCCGATCGCCGCATCGTAGGCGGCGGTGCGGGCGTACGCCTCGCCGGCGAGGCGGCGGCGCAGCGGCAGGGTGGTGCCGCCGGATGCGGTGAGCGCGGCCAGCACATCGGCGTATTGGCCAGGGTTGGTCAGCACGGCCACGAAATCATGGTTCTTCGCCGCGGCGCGGATCAGCGCAGGTCCGCCGATGTCGATGTTTTCGACGCAATCGTCGTATGCGGCGCCCTTCGCGACGGTCGCCTCGAACGGGTACAGGTTGACCGCGACCAGATCGATCGGCGCAATTCCATGGACTCGCATCTGCTCCACGTGTTCGGGCAGGTCGCGCCGGCCGAGGATGCCGCCGTGGATCTGCGGCACCAGGGTCTTCACGCGGCCGTCCATGATTTCCGGGAAGCCGGTGTGGTCGGACACGTCCTTCACTGGAACGCCGGCCTCTCGCAGGGCCTTCGCCGATCCGCCAGTGGACAGGATCTCCACGCCGCGCTCCGCCAGCGCCCGGGCGAACGGCACCAGACCGGTTTTGTCCGAGACGGAAATCAACGCTCTGCGGATGGGAACGATGTCGGTCATGGCGGCGGGGCACCCCTGATACTGCAAGCGCGGCGGGATAAACCTACAGGCCCAGCAGGTCCAGCGTTCGCGCGAGGACCTTCGCCTCATCATAGCAGGCCAGTGCGCGTTGCCGGCCGGCCTGGCCCATCCGGGCGCGCAAATCGGGATCGCGAACCAGCCGGCCCAGGGCGGTTCCGAGAGCGGCCGAGTCGCCGGCGGGGATGGACAGCCCGGTTTCCCCGTCGATCACTTGCTCCGCCGGACCGCGGACGTTGGTGGCAACGACGGGTAGGCCGGTCAGCATCGCCTCGATGACCGACATCGGCAGGCCTTCGAAACGGCTAGGCAAGGTAAAAATGTCCGATGCTGCCAGAAGCGCGGCAATATCAGTGCGATAACCAAGCATACGGAGACGATAGCCGAGGCCGGCGGAGCGAAGGAGAGCGGCCATGTCGGCGCCTCGGTCGCTGTCCAGGCGTTCGCCGACGACCCAGAGTTCAGCCTCCGGCACCGCGCGCATGGCGGCGGCGAGTTCAGGGTAGCCTTTGTGCCAGACCAGCCGGGAGACCGCGATGATGACGATGCGGTCGCGCGGGACGCCAAGTTCGGCGCGAATGCGCGCCCGCGCCAGGGGATCGGGACGGAAGACATCGGGGTTGCGGCCATTGCGGACCGGTTCGGCATGCGCGGCGATATGCAGGCGACGGGCATCGCGGGCCTCGGCCTCCGAGACCGTCAGGAAGACGTCGGTCACCCGGGCGGCGATCCATTCCATCGCCAGGGACAGGCCGCGGCGCGGCAGCGACGAGGAAGCGTGGTTGAACAGGAAGCCGTGGCAGGTATAGGCGACTTTCGGCACGCCGGCGATCCGGGCGGCGAGGCGCGCGAGGAAGCCGCTGATCGGCATATGGGCGTGAACGAGGTCGGGTTGCTCCGCGCGCAGGATGGCGACCAGGGACCAGAACGCCCGCAGATGCGCCAGCGGGGACAGGCGGCGGACGAACGGGATGGCGATGACGCGGAAGCCCTCGGCGCGGACGTCATCCAGCAACGGGCCTTCGGCGCAGGCGCCGATGACCTCATGACCACGGGCGCGCATCGCCCGCATCAGCGGCAGCAGGAAATGCCGCAGCGAAAAATCAACGTTGGTGATCTCGACGATCTTCATGGGTGGAATTAGTCGCGCAGCGCCATCAGCCGGCGCGTTCGACCTTGCTGAGCGCCCATTTGATATGCTGCGGACCGTCGGCGAAGCCGGTCAGCACAATCTGCTCACCGCGGCGCGGTTCGGCACCGCCCAGATAGATGCTTTCGTCCAATGCCAGGCGAGCCCCATCGGCGCGCAGCCGCCAGAATGTGCCGGCCTTCAGCCGCAGCAGCACGGCGGCACCGTCCTGCTGCACGTTGGCCTGCACATCCGGGTGCAGATGGAAGCGCAGGGTGAACGGCTGCGGCTCGGGTGATTCGACCAGGTCCTCGCCGCGGATATCCTCACCGCTTTCCGCCATGTACAGGCGGCGGCGATGCACGGCGTTGAACGCCTTCTTCCAGCCGTCATGCGATACGTCCAGCCAATGCGCACCGGCGGCTTCCTGGCGGTTCACCTCCACCACCGCGGGGCGGCGCCCGAGGCCCTCGGGCTTCAGTTCGCTGCTGTTGAGGTCGCCAATCACCAATGTGGAATGCGCCGCGGTGGCGCGCGCGGCGTCGAGCCACTCCGGCGGGCCTGCCAGGAATGCGCCGCAGTTCACGATCACCCGGTCGCGGCCGACGGACAGTTCCATCGACAGCGTGCCGGCATGGGCCAGCCGGTCCAATCCCGGTGGCGCGGGTGCGCCGCAATCGACGATCAGTACGCTGCGGCCCGCCTGCATGCGGTTGAAACCGCCCTCGGTCAGCCCCGCCGGTCCACGGCCGCCGCGACCGGCCTGGGTCAGCACCAGATCGACCAGTGCCGCGGTTTCTTCCTTGCTGCCGTTGAACAGCGCCAGGCCGCCATCGCCGTGCCGCATCATGCGCAGGGCCGGTGCCATCCGCTCGATCGCGTGCGCCAGGACCGGAGGCGGCTGGGTTTGCGAGGTCTGCAGCAGGGCACGGATTTCCGTGAGGTCCTGCAATGCCGACAATTGCGCGGCCGGGCTGCGTTCGGCGTGGCAGCCATCGGGCAGGATCTGCCGGCTGATCTCCTGCGGCAAAAACCGCAGCGCCCGGGTCAGGAAACCGGAATGCTCGCGCAGCGCGACGGCCGCGGCGACGAGGCCCTTCATCGCGGTCAGCGCCCGAGCGTCCATTTCCTCGGCCGGCAGCGCGGCGGACAGGCCGCGCGCATCGGACACCAGCCGGCTCATGAGGCGCTGGCGGAACACATCGTCGGCGGTCGCGGCGAAGAAATCGTAATGCCCAAGCCACGCGGTAATGCGGGCGCCAACCACGTCTGGGCGGTAGGCGACCGGATCCGACGGCGGATTCGAAATCCAGTCCGACACCAGCCCGCGGGCCCGCAGGCGTGCGGCGTCGGTGCCGAGCGCGCGCAGATCGCGCAGCCAGGTGAAGCCGTGGGCAGCGGCGCGCAGGACGGCGGACCCGCCGATCTGGTGCCAGCCGCCCTGCCGCAGCGGCTGGACCGCGCCGCCGACTTCCAGCTCGCCCTTGATCATTTGCGCGCCGCGGGTGGGATCGCCGGGCCATGGATCGCGAACCGAGAGCGCCGGGGCATCCGGCACCCGTCCCATCCGAAGGCTGGGCAAGCGGGCCATCGCGCGCCGAGCGCCGCGCATCCAGCCCCTCGGGGTCGCCGCGGTCATGCGCCGCCTCGCAGGTCGGCGATCGCCTGGGCGTAGTCGGGGGCGTGGAACACCGAGGTTCCTGCAATCAGCGTATCCGCGCCCGCGGCGATGATGTCGGGCGCGGTCTTCGGCGTGACGCCGCCGTCGACCGCCAATGCGATCGGATGGTCGGCGGCGTCGATCATCCGGCGAATCTGGGCGATCTTCGGCAGTTGCGAGCGCAGGAAGCCTTGGCCGCCGAAGCCCGGATTCACCGACATCACCAGCACGATGTCGACCAGATCCAGGCACCAGGTGATGACGTCGGGCGATGTCGCGGGATTAATGACAACCCCGGCTTTCTTACCGGCCGCACGGATGTGCTGCAGCGAGCGGTGCAGATGCGGCCCGGCTTCCGGATGCAGGCTGATATGGTCGGCACCGGCATCGATGAAGGCGTCCAGATACCGATCGACCGGCGCGATCATCAGATGCACGTCGAACGGCAGCTTGGTGTGCTTGCGCAACGCCGCCAGGACGACGGGACCGAAACTTAGATTGGGAACGAAATGGCCATCCATGATGTCCAGGTGCAGCCAATCGGCGCCAGCGGCTTCGATCGCGCTGACTTCTTCCCGCAGGCGGCCGAAATCGGCAGCGAGCAGGCTTGGAGCAATTGTAATGTGCCGGGACTCGGGTGCAGCCATGCGATGTTTCTAGCCACCTGGGCTTATGTCACACAAGGTGACATCAAGCCCCGAGTCGGATCATGCCTTGATCAAACGCGCGGCGAAGAACCCGTCCATGCCGCCACGGTCCGGCCACAGGCCGGGGTGGGTGCGCAGGAATCCTTCGGGCGTCCGGGCTTCTGGCAGGTCGGCCAGTTCGGCCGGCAGGAACGGGTCGTGCCGGAGGCCGAATTTGGCCGCGGCGGCGATTCGCGGGGCACCTTCCTCGGGTTGCAGCGAGCAAACGGCGTAGATCAGGCGGCCACCTTGTCGCAGCATCCCGGAAGCGGCCTGCAGCAATTTGTCCTGCGCCTGGATTACGGTTTGCACGTCGCGGGGCCGCTTGATCCTGGCGACATCGGGGTGGCGGCGGATGGTGCCGGTCGCACTGCATGGGGCGTCCAGCAAGACCGCATCGAACGGTTCGGCTGGCGTCCAGGCGGTAGCGTCGGCGTTGATCACATCCGCGTGTAATTGCCAGCGTTGCAGGTTTCCAACCAGGCGTTCGACGCGGGCGGCGTCGCGCTCGAGCGCCGTCACGACCGCGCCGGCAGCGGCGAGTTGCCCGGTCTTGCCGCCCGGTGCGGCGCAGAGATCGGCGATTTTTTCACCGGGCCGAGCGGCCAGCAGACGCGCGGGCAGAGCGGCGGCGGCGTCCTGCACCCACAGGTCGCCGTCCTCAAAGCCGGGGATATCGGCGACGCGCGTGCCGGCAGGGAAGCGCACCGATCCGGTGGGCAACAGAATCCCGCCGTCGGGCGGCACGACGCCGGGCTTCAGGGTGACGTCCAATGGCGCCTCGGTCTGATGCGCGACGGCGATCCCGCGGGCATTGGTGCCCCAGGAGGCCCAAAGCCATACCGGCGTATCCAGGCGGGCGGCGTTCAGGTCGCCGATGGCGTCCAGACCGTCGGTCGCGACTTTGCGCAGGACCGCGTTCACCAGGCCGGCAAACGGTGTCAGCCCGCGTCGCTTCGCCAAGGCCACCGCGGTGGCGACGGCGGCGTGGCTGGGCGTGTCCAGCAACAGCAGGCCGGCGGCGCCGATTCGCAGCACGTTGCGGACCGGGTCGGGCGGTTCCTTGCGCAGGAACGGTTCCAGCACCGCGTCCAGCGTACCCATCCGGCGCAACACCGCGGCGGCGAGACGGTGTGCGGCGGCGCGATCCCGGGCATCCTGCGCCGGCAGCGTGTCCAGCGCCTCCTCCAATGGCCGGTGCCGTTCCAGCACCGCGGTCAGCAGGTCGAACGCAGACTCGCGTGTCGGATCAGCCATCAGACCGGCAACACCGCTCGGCCGATACCATGGTATTCGAAGCCGGCCTGGCGCATGGCAACAGGGTCATAGACGTTGCGCAGATCGACCAGAATCCGCCCGCGCATCGCGTCGGCCAGACGGGTTGGCGCCAGCGCACGGAATTCATTCCATTCGGTGATCAGCACCAGGGCGTCCGCCCCGGCGGCGGCGTCCAGCGCGTCGGCGCAGTAATGGATCGACTCCGGCAGTAACGGCCGAGCCTGGTCCATGCCTTCGGGATCGAAGGCGCGGATGATGGCGCCATCGCCGGCGAGGCGGGACAGGATGGACAGCGACGGCGAATCGCGCATGTCGTCGGTCTCGGGCTTGAAGGTCAGGCCGAGCACGGCGATGGTTTTGCCGCGCACCGACCCGCCGCAGGCGGCGATGACGCGCTTGGCCATGGTGGATTTGCGGGCGTCGTTGACCGCGACGGTTGCCTCCACCAGGCGGGACGGCGCGCCGTAGTCCTGCGCGGTGCGGACCAGCGCCAGCGTGTCCTTGGGGAAGCAGGAACCGCCATAGCCAGGGCCTGGATGCAGGAATTTGCGGCCGATCCGGCCGTCCAGGCCGATGCCGCGCGCCACGTCGTGAACGTCGGCACCGACTTTCTCACACAGGTCGGCCATTTCGTTGATGAAGGTGACCTTCATCGCCAGGAACGCGTTGGCTGCGTACTTAGTGAGTTCGGCGGTTTCGATCGTGGTGAAGACGATCGGCGCCTCGATCAGATACAGCGGTCTGTACAGACGGCGCATGACTTCCCGCGCCCGATCCGATTCGGCGCCGATGACCACGCGATCCGGACGCATGAAGTCGCCGATGGCATTGCCCTCCCGCAGGAACTCGGGGTTGGAGGCAACGTCGAAATCCAGATCCGGCCGGGTGGCACTGACGATTTCCTGGATATGGCGGCCGGTGCCGACCGGGACGGTGGATTTCGTCACGATCACCGCGTAGCCGGTAAGGGCTTTGGCCACCTGCTCCGCCGCGGCATAAACATAGGTCAGGTCGGCGTGCCCGTCGCCGCGCCGCGTCGGTGTGCCGACCGCGATGAAAACCGCCTCGGTCCCGTCCACCGCGGCGCTCAGGTCGCCGGTGAAGGCGAGGCGGCCGGCCTTGACGTTGTCCGCGACGAGTTGGTCGAGGCCGGGTTCGTAGATCGGGATCCGGCCGTCACGCAGGGCGGCCAGCTTGGCGGCATCGGTTTCGACCACCGTGACCTCGCTGCCGAATTCGGCGAAGCAGGCACCTGATACCAGGCCGACATAGCCGCCGCCGATCATCGTGATACGCACGTTTTGGGTTCCCTTGCGCGAATGCGATGCTGATTCAGCACAAGGCGGCGGCGGATTCCAGCGATTTACCGGCTTCGGCGGACATCCTGCGTTACATATGGCCACTTGACACAAAGCCGGGGCGTCAGATGTGTGCGCGTGAAATCGCGCCGAGGAATACCATGCTGGATTCGCTGCTTCGGATTGGGATCGCGGGTGCTGGCCATTTCGGCCGTTACCATGCCCTGAAAGTCGCGGCGTCGGCCCGAACGCAACTGGCCGGGATCTACGACCCGGACCTGGAACGCGCCAAGACCGTGGGCTGGGAGGCCGGGGCGAAAGAGATGGGGTTCGAGG
This sequence comes from Rhodopila sp., assembly GCA_036263955.1. Lineage (GTDB taxonomy): Bacteria > Pseudomonadota > Alphaproteobacteria > Acetobacterales > Acetobacteraceae > Rhodopila. The sequence continues at coordinate 4,793 of DATARX010000292.1, read as the reverse complement.
CGCTGTTGGACGCCTCCGACGCGCTGATCGTCGCCGCCCCAGCCGAAGCGCATTATGATCTGGCGGCGCGGGCATTGCGAGCCGGCAAGCACGTGCTGGTGGAAAAGCCGATCGCGGCAACGCTGGCGCAGGCCGACGAACTGGGCGCCCTGGCGACGGAACGCCGGTTGGTGCTGCAGGTCGGCCACCTGGAACGATTCTCCGCCGCGTATCAGGCGATGGCCGGCAAGATCGGCGCGCCGCTGTACATCGAGGCGACCCGGATCGCGCCGTTCAAGCCGCGCGGGACGGATGTGTCGGTGATCCTGGACCTGATGATCCACGACCTGGACCTGGTGTTGTCGCTGATCGACAGCGAGATCGAGAGTGTCGATGCGGTCGGCGCGCCGGTATCCAGCCCGCATGAGGATATCGCCAATGCCCGCCTGCGCTTCCGCAACGGGGCCGTGGCGACGATCACCGCCAGCCGGATTTCGCCGCGGACCGAACGCCGGATGCGGATATTCGCGCAGAACGCGTACATGGCGGCGGATTTTTCGGCGCGGAAACTGACGGTGATCGGGCGCGCGGCGGCGGATAGCGGGCTGGCGGCGGGTCAGCAGCCGGTGCCAGGCGTGGCCGGGTTCGGGATCGAGGACACATCGTGGGAGGAACACGATTCGCTGGCCGCCGAACAGGCGGCGTTCGCCGCGTCGGTGCTGGATGGCGCGCCGGTGCTGGTCGATGCCGCGGTTGGCCGGCGGGCGCTGGCGGCGGCGCTGGCGGTCGGGGAGAGCATGCGGGCATCGCGAGCGCTGATGACGGCGTCGGGGCTGATTACCCCGGCCTGACCATTTCGGTCATGGCCGGATCATCCGAGGCAGCGGCGATACAGCGCGATCAGGCGTTCCCAGTGGCGTTCCGCGGCCGGCTTGTCGTAGCACCAGCGCTGCGGGAAGGCGAAGCCGTGATGGACCTGGGGGTAGATCTCCAGTTCGCCGCCGTTGCCTGATTTTTCGAGCAACGCCTTCAGTTCGGCCACCATCGGCAACGGTGCGAGTTCATCGTGTTCGGCGCAGGCGATGTAGAGTTCGCCCTTGGCTTTGCCGAGGTTGAGGTGGGGGCTTTCCTCGTTCTCGCTGACCAGCCAGGTGCCATAGAAGGACGCGGCGGCGGCGACACGATCGGGGTAGCGGGCGGCCGCGGCGAGCGAGTATGGTCCGCTCATGCAATAACCATGGGTGCCGACAGGGCCTCGCTTCGCTGCCTTTTGTGTATCGACGAATGTCAGGATATCGGCGAAGTCCTGCATCACCGGCGGGATGGTCATCTGCGTGCGGACGGCGCGCATGCGGACCTGTTCGGCGCTGCCCTTGGTCGTTACGTCCGGCCCGTATTTCGTGTCCTTTCCCGCTCGGTAATAAAGATTGGGCAGCACGACGTAGTAGCCGACGGTGCCCAGGCGGCGGGCCATGTCATAAAGTTCCTCGCGGATGCCGGGGGCGTCCATCAGCATCACCACAACCGGGTGCGGACCGTTCCGCTCGGGATGGACGATGAATGTTTCCATCACCCCCGCCCGGGTCTGGATATCGCAGATTTCTTCGATCATGGCCGTGTTCCTCGTGCATCAGGCTTATCGTTCCACGGCAGGAGGATCCCGGCAAGGATCGGAGCGTGTCCAGGACCTCACCAGAACCGGAATTGGCTGGCCGCCCGACCGCACGCCCTCGAGTGCGATCGCCTGAGGCTGACACCGTCAGAAGGCGTGAATCACGGGATCAGACAAAGAGTTAGACCATGATCGACCACCGAAAGACCGGTCAACCTCAAACGATCATGGTCTGGTGGTTCGCCACCCCGATCAACCGCAGCCGTAGACCTCTTCGTAGATATTGAAACCAATCACCCGTTTCAGTTCCTGGCCGATCCCCCCTGCCCCGACAAAGCCGATGATGGTGGAGGATCGAACATTGATCCGGATCGCATTGTCAATCAGCCACATTTTCCGTTGAACGCCTTCAAGGGCCACACGGTCTCCGGGTCGGGTAGCGGGCGCACGTCTATTCTTCCCGCCGCCGACCGCTGGTCCCGCATCGGCAGGAGCAACATCGCGACCATGAGGATACGCGGCACCTGACGGCGATGGCTCCTCCTCGCTGCCGAACGATCCGGCGGCGGCCGACTCGGTGAACGGTGCGACGGTGTCCACCGCGGCAACCGCAGGCGGGACCACCGTCGCGACGCCGCCCCGCCCGCTGGCCTGATGCACGGAAGGCGCCCCACAAACCTCGGCGGCGCCCCAATAGATTGAGCCGATTTTGCGTCCCGCCACTACCCCTAGCGGTCGATGCGGAGGGTTATCCACATTATTTTGTGCGGGACCCTCTGATTCCCGTTGACCACCCGCCAGCCAACGGATACGTCGGAACCGTGACATCATCCGAGACAAAACCCCTGATCCGACTAAGAGGCCGCTCCATCATGGCCCTGGTCCTGGCGCCCGAAGTGCCGCTGGATAGCTGGCTGAAGGCGCTGGATGCGCAGATGGAACGATCTCCGAATTTCTTCGATGCCCGCCCGGTCGTCGTCGATCTAGGTGCCGTTCCCCGCGAACAGCCCGGGGTGGCGCAGTTCCTGCAGCTTCTGGAACAACGCGGCATCCGCATCATCGGCACCGAGGGCGCCCATCCGTCCTGGGCCGGCATCGAAGCCTGGGGCCGGCCCTTGCCGGTCTCCAGCAAGCCCGGCCGCGAAATCGAGGCGCCTGAATCCAAGCCCGCCAAGGGCATGGTGCTGACCGAACCGGCGCCAACCGGCGTGGAGCCGAACACGCTGCTGATCGACCAGCCGGTTCGTTCCGGCCAGTCGGTGGTGTTCGAACGCGGCGACATTACCGTTCTGGGTTCGGTGGCATCCGGCGCCGAAGTCATGGCCGGCGGATCCGTGCATGTATACGGAACGTTACGTGGAAGAGCCATTGCCGGGTTGTCCGGGCATCCTGGCGCCCGGATTTTCTGTACCAAGTTGCAAGCGGAACTACTTGCGATCGACGGCGTGTATCAGACCGCGGACGACATGCCAGCCAAGGTGCTGGGCAAGCCGGTGCAGGCATGGCTTGATGGCGAACAGATGAAAATCTCAGTCCTGGATTAGGGAGAACGCAGATGGGCAAAGTGCTGGTGGTGACGTCCGGCAAAGGCGGCGTCGGCAAGACGACTTCCACCGCCGCGCTCGGTGCTGCGCTCGCGCGCGGCGGCGAGAACGTCGTGGTTATCGATTTTGATGTCGGACTAAGGAACCTCGATCTGGTCATGGGGGCGGAACGCCGGGTGGTGTTCGACCTGATCAACGTGGTGCAGGGCGACGCCAAGCTGGCGCAGGCGCTGATCCGCGACAAGCGTATCGATACGCTGTCGCTGCTGCCGGCCTCCCAGACGCGGGACAAGGACGCGCTGACGATCGAAGGCGTGGACAAGGTGATCGCCGAACTGCGCGAGAAATTCGACTGGGTGATCTGCGACAGCCCCGCCGGCATCGAGCGCGGGGCGCTGCTGGCGATGCGCAACGCCGACATCGCGGTCGTGGTCACCAATCCGGAAGTGTCGTCGGTGCGCGACTCGGACCGGATCATTGGCATGCTGGATTCGAAAACCCTGCGGGCGGAAAAAGGCGAACGACTGGAGAAGCACCTGTTGGTCACCCGGTACGACGCCGGACGCGCGGCGCGCAGCGAGATGCTGAAAGTGGACGACGTCCTGGAGATCCTGTCGGTCCCCCTGCTGGGGATTATTCCGGAAAGCGAGGAAGTTCTCAAGGCCTCCAACGTCGGCGCGCCGGTGACCTTGAACAATCCCAACAGCGCGCCGGCACGGGCCTATTTTGATGCGGCACAGCGGCTGCGGGGCGAAGCGGTCGATGTCGTGATCCCGATGGAACGCACCGGCCTGATCAGCCGCCTGTTCGGACGGAGGGTGGCATGAACCTGTTCGAATTCTTCCGCAAAAAGACCACCGCCCCGGTTGCGCGGGATCGCCTGCAGGTACTGCTGGCGCATGAGCGCAGCGTCATCGGAAAGTCCGATCTGCTGGCGACGCTGCAGGAGGAAATCCTCGCGGTTCTCGCCAAGCATATCACCGTCGATCGCGATGCGGTGCAGATCAAGCTGGACCGTGGCGCTTCGTTCTCCACTTTGGAAATCGATGTCGAAGTGCCGCTGGACGCTGCCAAGATTGCGCCCGCGGCAAACAAGTCGGGCGTTCCCGCGTCGGCATAATATCGCGGACGCGCCGCGACCATCTGGCTGGTGTTCACCGGGGCGGCGCGCCGGGTCCTGTGTATGGGCCGACCGTGGTTTATTCGCGCAGAGATCTCGGAGATTATGAGAGCGCCGAGATCTAGTGTTTCATGCCAGCCGCCGTCGATGCCGCCAGGAGGCCATCATGTCCAGGCACGCGCTATGCGTGTACTGGCCAGCAGCGCTTCATCCATCAATGCGCAGATGGCCGGGATGCCCGAAGCTGGCGCCCAGCCATGACGATGCCGCAAGAATTATGGTTAACGGTTACCAGTATAATATAAGGCGATCGGGCGGCGGTCGTCCGCCATCATACCGCGGGCCCTGAGATCGTCGGCAGCAGCACACGTATTTGCACTGCGATCTCGAAATCTTTGCGTGCCCTGCGCATAATGCGAGCGTCGCAACAGCACCGGCGGTCCGCATGACGACCGAAAACACGTCTCTCGCCGGCACGAAGCGCCGGAGGCAACTGCAGATACGCCGATCGACGACGCAATCAGCCGGCGGAACGATT
>DATARX010000251.1:0-2223 GCA_036263955.1 Rhodopila sp. | reverse complement strand
CATCATGTCGGGCATAGTACAGTTTACTCGCGGCAACCGATTAGATGTGCCGCCAGAGAGGACGCGTCAGCACCAGGCACACCAGGCCAACCGACGCCGACGCCGTAATGGCCCATTGCGCTCCAATCGCGTCTGCCAGCAGTCCAAGTGCAACAAATCCAACCGGTCCTGTACCGATGCACATCGACAGCACACCAAGGATGCGCGAACGCATCTCCGGCGGCGCGGCCAGATAAACCAGTGTCGCCTGCATGGTGCTGAACCCCGCGCCCCCGAGCCCGGTCAGCAACAAAGCGCTGCCGGCGATCCGCGGCGATGGCACCAGAGCGAACACGATCAGCATCACCATGTAGATCACGACACCGCCGAGATAGGCGCGAGCATACCAGGCAGGCCGCAGGAACAGCGTCAGCAGCAGCGCGCCGCAGAATGCACCGATGCCGTCCATGCTGGCCAGGATGCCGATCCCTTCTCCACCCAGCCCAAGCTGGTTCTGGCCAATGACGGGGATCATGCTCGTGAACGGCCACCCGAACACATTATAGATCATCGTGACCACCAAGGTATCGATCAGCCGGCGGTTGCTGCGCACCAGCCGGAGCCCCTCGGCGATGCGCGCCAGCACGGGTGATGATCCGATCAGGACGGTGTTGCGATAGCTCGCCCGAAACGCGGCGTACAACGCGAAGGCATACAGCGTCACACTGAGTGTGAAGACGCCGCCGATGCCGACGCTGGCCAGCAGCAGGCCGCCGATGGTTGGCCCCACCATGCGACTGGCATTGTTGGCTCCCACATCGAGCGACATGGCGGTGCTCATCTGGCTGCCGCCGACGACATCGCCGATCATGACCCGCCGCACCGGATTGTCGGTGGCCCAGCCGAAGCCGTTGAGGAAGCCGGCGGCCGCGAGATGCCAAATCGCAAGATGGCCGCTGTACGCCAGCAACCCCAGCGAAGTAGAGGTCGTCAGCATCAGTGTGACGACCGCGATAAGGGTGATGCGTCGCTCTATCTTCTCAGCCCAAGCGCCGATGAAGGCGCCGAACAGCCCCATCGGCAGCAGTCGCAGCATGGTCATCACCGCAACTAAAAAGGCGGATCGGCTGTGCTGGTAAACGAAGACACCAACCGCAACGGTCTCCAGCCAACGCACGGTGAAAACAACCAGACCAACCGACCACAGTCGCCAGAAATCGGGGCATCGGGCCAGCATCAGCCGCTGCATCGGTCGTTCCCGCGCGAGCGACGCAGCAATGGTGCTCCCCGGAGCAATCGTGCCCCGAAGCACATTTAGGCGACTTTTCTTCGACGTCTCCTCTGGGGAGACTGGACCACAGATGCACCCCGCCGCGCCAGATGCGAGGGGGACTACGCCTTCGGTTGATAATGGGGCCCGCCTTCGACGGCCATCGCCGGGTGATCTGCCGTTGCATGGGCAACCGTGATGACCCGCAGAGCCGCCTGGCGTTGCCGATGTTTCAACACCGCGCCACTAAACGCCGATACGCCGTTGCGCATGACCGCTTCGATACCATCCGCCGCAAGCTGATCTTCACCTGCGACAGGGGACGCAAGCGACACGACCCAGAAGACGGCGGCCTGTCTCAACCGATTCCGGTCTGCTACGGTTTCGTTCGGGAGAACGCTCATGATTGATCCACGAACCGACCGCGTGCTGATCACCGGTGCCGCCGGCGCCATCGGCACCGCCTTAAGTGACGGGGCTTGCGCTTGACCGATTACCGTCCGGTGCAGAACCTGACCGATAACGAGGTGCAGTTCTCGCTGAAGAGCTGCGAAAAGCTCGCCAGTGGGCTTGTTCATCTGCGCTATGCCGTCGCGCCTTGCTGACTGACTGGCCAATGTTACCACGGCCAGCTCGGGCGCCACGTGGAGCGAGCCATTAAACCAAGGGGGGACGGGCATGCGGGTTCTGATCCTGGGCGGGGGCGTTATCGGCGCCTCCATTGCCTATCACCTCGCCGCGAGAGGCGCCGACGTCGTGGTCCTCGAGCGCAGCGCCGTCGCCTGCGCCGCGTCAGGCAAGTCGGGCGGGTTCCTGGCCCTGGACTGGTGCGATGGGACGCCCCTCATGGCCCTCGCCCGCCGGAGCTTCGCGCTGCACGCCGAGCTCGCGGAGGGGCTGGGCGGGAAGTGGGGCTACCGTCGGATGACGACCTACGCTGGCATCGTGGGCCGGTCCTCGACCCGGATGCCGCA
>DATARX010000224.1:0-3672 GCA_036263955.1 Rhodopila sp. | reverse complement strand
CCTGGACGCTGTCCCTATCCTTGAAGCTGGCCCGAAATTGGAACACGATCCGCTGTTCCCGCAACGTGCCAATATCGGCTTCGCCCAGGTGATCGACCTGAACACCATCCGCCTGAAGGTGTGGGAACGCGGCGCCGGCCTAACCCTGGCGTGCGGCTCCGGCGCATGCGCCACACTGGTCAACGCGAATCGTCGCGGCCTGGCGCAGCGGCGCGCCAAGGTGATCGTGGACGGCGGCACGTTGGAGATCGAATGGCGCGATGACGGCCACGTGCTCATGGCCGGTCCGGCCGCCATCGCCTTCAGTGGTGAGATCGAACTGTCATGACCGTGGACATCCTCACCTTCGGCTGCCGCCTGAACGCCTACGAAAGCGAGGTCATGCGCGGATTGTCCGCCGCCACGACCGACACGGTGATCATCAACACCTGCGCGGTGACCGCCGAGGCCGAACGCCAGGCCCGCCAGGCCATCCGCCGGGTCGCGCGGGAGCGGCCCGGCACCCGGATCGTGGTCACCGGTTGTGCCGCGCAAATCGATCCCGCCTCCTGGGCCACGATGCCCAATGTCGACCGCGTTCTCGGCAATGACGACAAGCTGAAGCCGGAAAGCTGGCTGCCCGGCGCCGGCTCCGCCGTGTCCGACATCATGGCGGCACGCGAAACCGCCGCCCACCTGGTCACCGAGTTCGCCAGCCGTGCCAGGGCGTTCGTTCAGGTGCAGCAGGGATGCGACCACCGCTGCACGTTCTGCATCATCCCGTTTGGCCGCGGCCCCAACCGTTCCGTCCCGATCGGCGTGATCGCCGACCAGGTGCGGACACTCGTCGCCGGCGGCTACCAGGAGGTGGTGCTGACCGGTGTCGACATCGCCTCCTACGGCCCGGATTTGCCCGGCGCGCCCTCGCTTGGGCAGATGATCCGGCGTCTGCTGCTGGCGGTGCCGGAACTTCCCCGGTTGCGGCTGTCCTCCATCGATCCCGCCGCGATCGACGACGATTTATGGCGCCTGATCGCCGAGGAACCCCGTTTGATGCCGCATCTGCATCTATCCCTTCAGGCCGGCAGCGACCTGATCCTCAAGCGCATGCGCCGGCGCCATCTGCGCGCGGAAGCGATGGACGTTGTCCGCCGGGCCCGGGACCTGCGCCCCGGCATCGCCGTGGGCGCCGACCTGATCGCCGGCTTTCCCACGGAAACCGACGCGCTGTTCGAAGATACCCTGCGTTTCGTGCAGGAAGCCGCCCTGCCCTACCTGCACGTCTTCCCCTACAGCGAACGGCCCGGCACCCCCGCCGCGCGGATGCCCGCGGTGCCCAAACCCGTCCGCAAGCAGCGTGCCGCCGCCCTGCGAGAGGCTGGCGCCGCCGAAGCCGGCCGTTTCTTCGCAGGGCAGATCGGCCGCATCGTTTCATTGCTGACCGAGGCCGAACAATCCGGCCATTCCGAACATTTCGCACCCGTGCATCTCGCGCAGCCCCTGGCCTCCGGCGTGTTGCTGCGCGCCCGTATCACCGGTGCGACCAACGACACGCTGCTGGCGGAGGCCGCCTGATGGCTCTCGGAGGTTTCTTTTCGCGGCTGAAGGAAGGCCTGTCCCGCAGCACGCAGAAACTGTCCGGCGGCATCACCGCCGTCTTCAAGAAGCGCCGCCTGGATGACGAGGCGCTAGAGGAACTCGAGGAACTTTTGATTTCCGCCGACCTCGGCACCGGGGCCGCCGGCAAGGTCATTGCCGCCTTCCGCCGCAGCCGTTTCGGCAAGGAAGTCACCGACGGGGAGATCAAGCAGGCGCTGGCTGAGGAAGTCGCCACGATCCTGGCCCCCGTCGCCAGGCCGCTCGAACTCGATCCCATGCTCAAGCCGCACGTCGTGCTGGTCGTTGGCGTCAACGGCACCGGCAAGACCACGACCATCGGCAAGCTGGCACAACTTTACAAGGAACAAGGCAAGCGCGCGGTGATGGCGGCCGGCGATACGTTCCGCGCCGCGGCGGTCGAGCAATTGCAGATCTGGGGTGAGCGCACCGGAACCCCCGTGGTGGCGGGCGGCCAGAACGCGGACTCGGCCGGCCTTGCTTTCGATGCGCTGACCAAGGCGAAGACCGACGGCGCCGACGTGCTGCTGATCGATACCGCCGGGCGGCTGCACAACAAGGCGGCACTGATGGATGAATTGGCGAAAATCATCCGCGTACTGCGCAAGCAGGACGCGACCGCGCCGCACTCGGTGCTGCTGGTGCTGGACGCCACGACAGGACAGAACGCCGTACAGCAGGTGAAGGTGTTCAAGGAGATGGTCGCCGTCACCGGCCTGGTGGTCACCAAACTGGACGGAAGTGCCCGCGGCGGGATCGTCGTGGCGCTGGCGGAAACCTTCGGGCTGCCGGTTCACGCCGTTGGCGTCGGCGAAAAAGCCGGCGATCTGCGCCCATTCGATGCCGGAGAGTTCGCCCGCGGCCTCGTGGGGGCGGAACCCGATTCAATCGCTACCCCATCATAGCCGATCGCCATCATAGCCGACCGCCATCATAACCGATCGCCATCATAGCCGATCGCCAGCCGCAACCCTATTGCGCGACCGGAACCGGTGCCGCGACGAAGCATGGCAGAGTCGGCGATCAACGCCCATCACGCGCCCCACGGTTGGAGACTCGTAAACCGCATCCTTCGCGTAATCCGTGCCATTATACCCGGTGGCTCTTATGGCGTTCTTCGTTGATGCCAGGCGCCGGGATGGCCAACACGCCCCTACCCCCCTACCCCCCTACCCGCTCGTCCGAATTAACCCCCAGTTGCTTCAGCTTACGGTGCAGGGCCGACCGTTCCATCCCGACGAATTGCGCCGTCCGCGAAATATTCCCGCCAAAGCGCAGCAGTTGCGCATGCAAGTATTGCGTCTCGAACAGATCCCTCGCCTCTCGTAGCGGTAACGACATGATATCCGCCGTCGGATCGATATTCAGCAGCGCAGGCGCCCGCGACCCAATCTCCGGCGGCAGCATGTCCGCCCGGATCGGATCCCCCGCATGGCCCGGCGCCATGATCAGCAGCCAATCCATCAGGTTCCGCAACTGCCGTACGTTTCCCGGCCAGTCGTAAGCCTGCAGCGCCGCCAGCGTATCCGCGGACAGCACCCGAACCGGAATGCCGGAACTCTCCGCCGACCGCTCGATGAAATGCAGCGCCAGGATCGGCACATCCTCCCGCCGCTCCCGCAAAGCCGGCAGCCGCACCGGCACGACCGCCAAACGGTAGTACAAATCCTCCCGGAACCGGCCAGCCGCGATTTCCGCCTGCAAGTCGCGGTTCGTGGTCGACAGCACGCGCACGTCCACCTTGACCCGAGCCGATCCGCCCAGCCGTTCGAAGGTCTGGTCCTGCAGCGCACGGACGATCTTGCCCTGCGTCTCCAGCGGCATGTCGGACACCTCGTCCAGCAGCAGCGTGCCGCCGTGCGCGCGTTCCAGCACACCCGCCCGGCGCTGATGCGCCGACGGATCGCTTCCTGCCTCCGTCCCGAATAGTTCTTCCTCGAAGCGTCCCGGATTGAGCGTCGCGCAATTCATCACCACGAACGGGCCCGTGGCGCGGCGAGAGCGCGCATTGATCATCCGCGCAACGACTTCCTTGCCCGACCCTGCCGGCCCGGAGATCATCACACGCGACCCGGT
>DATARX010000128.1:0-12654 GCA_036263955.1 Rhodopila sp. | reverse complement strand
GCGGCGGAACAGAATTGCTTGCCGCCGGTGAGGACGATGGTGGTGCCGGCGCGGTGCAGGCGAAGGGGATTGGCGGGCGGATCGGTGACCCAGAGGGCGTAGAGGCCGCCGTCCTCAAGGTGGGCGTCCTTTGGGGGCGTGCCGTACCGGGCGATCAGGTGGCGGGCGGTCAGGTGGCGGGCGATCAGGTGGCGGGCGTTGACGTGGGCCTCCAGGATGCGGCCGACGGCGAGGTTGCCCTGGCCGACGCGGGTCAGCAGCGTCGCCAGTTGGTCGGCTGTACCGGTGCGTTGGACAGGCAACGGGGGCGAGAGCGCACCGGCGCGGCGGAGGGCGGCGATTTCGTCGCTGGGGAAGGCTGAGTCGCGGTCGAGCGGGCCGGCTCTTTCCTGCATCCATGGCACGAGGGCGGCGATGGCGTCCATGGTCAGTCGGCGGCCAGGGTTTCGGGGATTGCGGCCTGACGCAGCAGGGCCTCGGCGATGGCGATTTCGGCTGGGAGGTCGATGAAGCGAACACCACGGCGTTGCAGCGCCGGGCTGGATGTTTCGAGCGCGGCCCAGGCGGCGCCGAACGTGGGATGGGACAAGCAGGTGGACAGACGAGCCCACGGGAGGCCGAGGTCGCCGGCGAGCGTGGAATCCGCGGTCCCGGCCCAGGCATGGCGGGCGCGGCAGCGAAGGGCGTAGCGGCGGAAGGCGTGGCGGGCGGGTTCGACCTGATCGTCAGTGAACGCGTCCTGCCGCACCATTCGGCGGCGGATGGCGTCGGCCATGCCGCCCGACGCGCGGCCGGCGATGCGGCCTGATACGGTTACCTGGATGGTGGGGTCGTGGCGTACCCTGGCGTCCATCATCCATAACGCGCGGACGAAGGCGCGGTCCTCGCCGCTGCTGATGTCGGGGATGCCGCCGGCGTTGTTGAAGGCTTGCAGCGTGACCGCGAGGCTGGCGCCGGAAGCTTCGGTGTGGCGCGGCAGGGGATCGTGCGGCTCAGGATCCAGCAGGAAGGCGAGGTGGTCGAGCGCGGCAATCAGGCGGCATTCGCGGGCGTCGTCTTCATGCAAATGGGCGGGAATCAGCTTTGCTTCCAGCGGATCGATGATGGCCCTGCCGCAGACGACGTCGGCGCCGTTGCGGAGCGCGGCCAGGTTGCGGGCGAGCCACTCGGGTGGGGCGACGGAGTCGGCGTCGGTGGTCAGCAAGATGCCGTCGTTGCCGGCGCACTGGGCGGCGTGCCGCATCGCAAGGCGGCGGGCGTGGCCGGCATTGGCCCTGCCATTGGGCAGGTCGAGGGTGAAGATGCGCAATTGGAAGTCCAGGCAGGGTGCCATCGCGCGGGCGATCGTTTCGGTGGCGTCGGTGCAGTTGTTCAGCAGCAGCACCACGGCGTCCGGGCGCAGCCGTTGGCTGTTCAATGCGGTGAGGCAGGCGCCGATTCGATCGGCCTCATCCCGGGCTGGGATCGCAACAATACTTTTAGTCACGAGCGAGCCACACCATAGAGCGATTCCTGCAGGAAAATTGAGCGTTTTATGCAGGTAGGAGGACGGGCCGCGGGATACGAGACGCTGTCACCGAGGTGTTATGACGCTTGTGCTGATGCAAAAGCGACGTATAGGGCGAGGTATGAAACAAGACATCGAAACCGACGTGGCGATTGTCGGCGCCGGCCCGGTCGGGCTGTTCGCCGTGTTCGAACTGGGCATGCTGAAGCTGTCCAGCGTGCTGATCGACGCGCTGGCGGAAGTCGGCGGGCAGTGTACCGCGCTGTATCCGGAGAAGCCGATTTACGACATTCCAGCCCATCCGGCGATCGAGGCCGGGGCGCTGATCACGCGGCTCGAGGAGCAGATCGCGCCGTTTGCGGTGCCTCGGTTGCTGGGGCGGCAGGTGAATGGGCTGAGTGGGGGGCGCGGTGGGTTCACGCTGACGACCGACCAGGGCGATACGGTGCGGGCCAAGGCGGTGGTCGTGGCGGCGGGCGCGGGGGCGTTCGGGCCGAACCGGCCGCCGCTCGATGGGCTGGCGGCTTACGAGGCCAGTGGCGCGATACAATATTATGTGCGGCGGCGGGAGGATCTCCGCGGCAAGCGGGTGGTGATCGCTGGTGGCGGTGACTCCGCGGTGGACTGGGCGCTGGCGTTGAAGGACATCGCTCGGGTCGCGGTGGTGCATCGGCGGCCGAAGTTCCGGGCGGCGCCGGAAAGTGCGGCTCAATTGGATGAGGCCGCAGGAAAGGGTGAGATCGAGATGGTTGTGCCCTACCAGTTGCATGGACTGGCGGGGGCGGATGGGGTGCTGTCGGCAGTGGAGGTGGCGACGCTGGATGGGGCGGTGAAGTCGCTGCCGGCGGATGTGCTGCTGCCGTTCTTCGGGCTGTCGATGGACCTCGGGCCGATCTCCGCGTGGGGATTGCAGAGCGCGAAACATCACGTCACGGTGGATCCGGCGACGGGGGAGACCAGCCTGCCGGGGGTATTCGCGATCGGGGATGTCGCGACCTATCCTGGCAAACTGAAACTGATCCTGCAGGGCTTCAGCGAAGCGGCGATCGCGGCGCATGCGATCTTTCCGATCGTGCATCCGGATCAGGCGCTGCATTTCGAATATTCGACAAGCAAAGGCGTGCCGGCGTAGACTAGGGCCGGCGTCCGCGACTATCTGTCGGATCGCCTTACTGGACTTTGTTGAATGGCCTCGCTGGCCATGGCCGGCCCGTTCAATTTTTGTTGATCATGCTATAGTATCTCCGATAAGGGTGCGCCGATAGTTTGACGAATCGCTATCGCGGCGGAATACTGTCGTTCCGCTGCCGCGATCGAATGCTGGGTGAATCAATCGGTGGTCTTTTCTTCGATCCCCTTTCTATTCTTTTTTCTTCCCTGTTTTTTGGTTGCGTATTTCGTAACACCATCGATCCGGGGCAAGAATTTGGTTACCTTGCTCTGTTCGCTGATTTTCTATGGATGGGGCGAGCCTTGGTTTGTCCTGGTGCTGCTCGCCTCTATCGCATTCAATACGGTCGGTGCGGTGGTGATGGATGGGTGCAATGGGCGCAGCCGTTCAATGGCCCTTGGTATCGCCGTGGGTGCCAACCTGTTGTTGTTGGGCGCGTTCAAATACGCCAATTTCATTGCGGCAAACCTCGATGTTGTATTGCGGCCGATCGGCCTGGGGGTTGATCCGCCGAACATCCCGCTGCCGTTGGGCATTTCGTTCTTCACGTTTCATTGCCTGTCGTATGTGATCGACGTGTATCGTCGGCGCTTCCGGGCCAATCGCGATCCGATACAGGTCGCGCTTTATATCGCATTATTTCCGCAGTTGGTGGCCGGGCCGATCGTGCGGTACAAGACGGTGGCGCGACAACTGCGGCTGCGGCGGCATAAGCTGGCCTATGCGTCGGCGGGCGCGCGGATATTCATCATCGGACTGGCACAGAAAGTGCTGATCGCCGATCCGCTGGCGCGACTGGTCGAGGTGGTGTTCGATCGCACGCCATTGCCTTCGATGGTCGAGTCCTGGATGGGTCTCCTGGGTTACACGATACAGATCTATTACGACTTCGCGGGTTATTCGAATATGGCGATCGGGCTGGGACTGGTGCTTGGCTTTACCTTTCCGCGCAATTTCCGCCTGCCCTATGCGTCACTCTCGATCACCGAGTTCTGGCGGCGCTGGCACATGTCGCTGTCCGCCTGGTTGCGGGACTATCTTTATATACCGCTTGGCGGCAACCGGTTCGGCTCGGTCCGAACTTATCGGAATTTGCTCACGGTCTTCGTGCTGTGTGGCCTTTGGCACGGTGCGAACTGGACGTTTGTCCTGTGGGGTTGCTGGCACGGCAGCTTCCTGGTGCTCGAGCGACTGCGGTTCGGACGGAGGCTGGCCTGGTTTCCGCAGCCGCTCCGGTGGGCTTACGTGATGCTGGCGGTGATGGGCGGGTGGGTTTTGTTCCGGTCGCGCGACCTGTCAACGGCGGGGCTGGTTTATGCCGGATTGGCCGGGCGGCACGGCGTGGGTGCGATGAGCCTCGACATGCACGCGGCGCTCAACACCAACGCTATCGTTTCGCTGCTGGCGGGGTGCGGCTTGGCCGTGCTGCCCCGTTGGGTGCGGGGGGACGCGCTGGCATCGAGAGTGAGGCTTCCGGCGGGGCTGTTTGCGTCCGCCGATGCGGTGTGGACCTTTGGTCTGCTGGTCCTGGCGATGATTTTTGTCGCGGCGGGCACGTATAGTCCTTTTCTGTATTTCCGGTTCTGATCGGTCATGTTGTTCCGTTACCGCCGCTACTGGGCTCCCGCCGCGGCGATTCTGCTGGCGGTACCGTTGCTCGTCCTCCTGTTGGGGCGGGGCGGTCGGACAATCTCGGCCGATGAGGCGCGACAGCTGGCGCCGGTGCCGTCCCTTGGCCATGGCGCGGCCGGGTGGAGCAGCCTGCCGAGACAGACCGATGCGTATCTGCGTGATCATTTCGGTCTGCGCCAAATGTTCCTGCGGGCTTATTCAGTGATCATGAGCCGCGATCCATTCCATACAGGTAATGGTCTGGTGCTGACCGGATCGGATGGATGGATGTTTCTTCGCGCGAATTCCATGGTGGAACAAAGCGCGGGCACGCTGCGTCGCGACGACCAGGTTGCCGAAACCGCCAACTTTCTGGCGACGATGAAAACCGAGCTGACCGCCGTCGGTGCGCGGCTGCTTGTTGCGCCTCCGCCCAATTCAGCCACGCTGTATCCGGAGCAACTGCCGTTATGGGCGCGGAATCGCGGGCTGCGCACGGAATACGACGTGTTCATGGACGACCTGGCGGCCCGCGGCATTGCAACCGTCGATTTGCGGCCGGCCTTGCGCGCGGCTCGCGCGGACGGGAAAATTTACCACAAGCACGACACGCATTGGACGGCGCGCGGCGCGGTGGCGGCTTTCAACGCGATCGTTCAGGCCGATTCGAAGCCGGATTGGACGCTCGATCCGGGCGCCGTGCTGGGGCCATCGAAGGCGGTCGAGGGGGGCGACCTGGCGCGGATGCTGGGGATTGGCGCCGAGGTGACAGAATCGGATCAGGCGTTGACGCTGAGCGGCGGCAAGCGGGATACACTGGTTGACGGATTATTCAGCACCTTCGTGGACACAAGTGACCGACCCGGGCCGACGATCATGGTCATTGGCGATTCCTTTACCGCGGGTTTCTTTCCACTCATGCTTATTCAGCACACCGGTAAGGTTATCTGGGTGCATCACCAATTCTGTACCTTCGACTGGAAATGGATCGACGAATTCCACCCGGCGGAGGTCTGGTGGATGCCGACGGAACGCTATTTCCTCTGCCGCCCGGGCGGTCGACCGACCGGCATGCCGCCTCGGCGTACTGCCGGGCGATAGGGTGTGACAGCCTCGGGTTGAAGCCGTCACACCCCTGGCTCTGATCATTTGGCAGGGCGGGTCACGTCTGAGGTTGGTCCAACCTCCCGAGGATTGCGCTTAAGAGTGATAGGTTCCCGTTGACGCTATTTTTGTTGCGGCGTCCGAGCAGGTTGCGCCGACGCAATGCATGCGATCACCTCGGCGTGAGTTTTCTTGTCGTCCCGGAAATGCTGCCGACACTTACCGGCAAGGTGCAGGGCTTCGGCGGAAGACCGTACCGGTCGTGGCGGCCGGCTACGCGGCAACCATCGACTTTGCCTGAAATTTGCAGGTGTTGTCTGTGTATTTCGGAGGACCGAACTGTGCTTGGAGCCTGTGCCCGGAGCGGACTTCTACTGACACTGACGGCCGTTGGACTGACGTTTGGCGATGCTGCGGCGCAGCAGACGCCGTCGCCGCCCGCCGGGCCAAACCCCTATTTGATGGGGACGGAGGGACTCGACAAAGGCCCTCGTGGGCTCACCAGCTACCAGCCCGTCGCCATTGATCAACCGTTCGCCGCGAGGATGGCGCAGGACGTCGCGGCCAAGCCCGGTGTCGAGCGCGAACACCGTGCGCTGCTGGAGGAACGTTACGATCTGGGCGATCATCCCGCCCAGGGCGTGACGATGGAGCGCGGCAAGCCGCTGCAGGAAGGGGTGCGCGTCAAGCTGCCGCAAGGGGTTAGCTGGGACCAGCTTGCGTCGATGACGCCGGAGGAGATTCGTGACCGAGGGTCGTGGCCGAAGGGATTCCTTCCCCTGCCGCACCCCAAACAGGCCACCGGGGGCTTCGTGTTTCCGCAGAACGAGATTGACGCGATTAAGCGTCAGGACGGGCGCGACCTGACCCGATTCGACACCGATTTCGATTTGCCCGAGCGGTTCCTCGCGTCGTTTCCGCCGACAATGTACCTGACCTCACGCCCCGATCTGGGAGACGTCTCGCAGGGCAAGCTGGTTACGCTCACCAATTTTTTCGAGATGTTCAACGGCATTATCTCGCCGCGGGAATTGGAGGGGCTGCGCCTGTTGGTGACGCCATTCCCGCAGCAGCAGTTCAACGCAACGGACGATCGCAAGTCCGCCGTGGCCAGCCAGGGCGCGGCGTGCTTCGACTGTCACGCCAATGGCCACGAGAACGGTGCGACGCACCTTGATCCCAGCATCCGCCCGGAGTGGTTCCGCCACCGGCTCAAGACGCTATCGTTGCGCGGCGTAAACATCCAGCGGCTGTTCGGCACGCAGCGGGCACTGAAGACGGTCGAGGATTTCACCGAGTTCGAGCAGCGCACGGCGTATTTCGACGGCGACATCGTAATCGCGACGAAGAAGGGTGTGAACCCACTGGAGCGCGGCAGCCAGGTGGACTTCATGGCCGACTTCCAGGAAATCCTGGACTTCCCGCCGGCACCCAAGCTGGACCTGTTGGGCAAGCTCGATCCCGCCAAGGCGACGGCGGCCGAAATGCGCGGGCAGGCAATCTTCTTTGGCAAAGGCCAATGTGGTGCCTGCCATCAGGGACCCTATTACACCGACAACTCGATGCACGACCTGAAAACCGAGCGGTTCTTCAAGCCCGAACTGGTGAACGATACGATGATGGTCGGCGATGGCAGCATCAAGACGTTGGCGTTGCGCGGCGTGAAGGATAACCCGCCCTACCTGCATGACGAACGTCTGCTGACGCTGGACGATACGGTCGAGTTCTTCAACCTGGTGCTTGGCGACAAGCTGACCACCGAGGAGAAGCGTGACCTGGTGGCGTTCATGCGCGCCCTGTAGTTCGAGCATCCGGTCGCTCGGCGGTTATGGCCGAGCGCCGGTTGCGAGGACAAGTGGTCCGGCGGGGGGCACGGCCCGCCGGATCACTCTGTACTTGCGAAATCCGGCACGTCGGCTGACAGTGCCCAATATAAGAGGTGCCCAGTGTAAGAAAAGACAACGGGGAGACTGTCATGAACGCATCCATGCCGCGTCGCGGCGTGATATCTGGCGGCTTGGCGGCGGCCGCTGTGCCACGGGCCTCGCGGGCACAGTCAAAGCCGATCCGGATCGGCGTGTTGACGGATATGGTTGGCGCCTATGCCGCCAATACCGGGGCCGGATCGGTTGCCGGAACGAGATTGGCGATCGAGGATTTTTCGAAGTTGCATCCGAATGTGGCGGTTGAGATGGTTTCCGCTGATTTGCAGCTGAAGCCGGATGTCGCGGTTGGGATCGCCGGGAACTGGCTGGACAATCAGGGTGTCGACCTGATCACGGATGTGCCGTTGTCCTCGGCTGCGTTCGCCATCGGCGATATGGTGAAGGCGAAAGACAAGGCGGCGATTTTCACTGGTGGGGCCTCGGCCGACATCACCGGCGGGCATTGCGGGCCGAACCATCTGCACTGGGTCTACGATACGTGGTCGATGCCCCACGCGGTAGTGGAGGCGACCGTCAAGGAAGGCGGCGACAGCTGGTTTTTCATCACGGCCGACTATGCCTTCGGTCATTCGCTGGAGAGCGACGCGGCGGGATTCGTAACGAATGCTGGCGGGAAAGTGCTGGGGCAGGCGTTGGCGCCGTTTCCGGGGACGACCGATTTTTCCTCGCAGCTGGTGCAGGCGCGGGCGAGCGGCGCGAAGGTGATCGGGTTCGCCAATGGCGGCGGCGATACGGTGAACTGCATCAAGCAGGCGGCGGAGTTCGGGATCCAGAAGGGCGGGCAGAAGATCGCCGGACTCCTGTTCCTGATCCATGACGTGCACGGGGTGGGGCTGGCGTCGGCGCAGGGCGTGCTGCTGACGGAGCCGTTCTACTGGAACATGAATGACGGAACGCGGGCTTTCGCGAAGCGATTTACCGTGCTGATGCCGGGGAATGTTCCGGGGTCGGTGCATGCGGGACAATATTCCGGCGTGATGCATTACCTGAAGGCGTGCGCTGCCGTGGGTATGGAGAAGGCAAAGGCGAGCGGGCGCGAAGTGATCGAACAGATGAAGGCAACGCCCACGGATGATCCGCTGTTCGGTCGCGGGGCGGTACGTAAGGACGGGCGGGTGATCCACGATATGCATCTGTTCGAGGTGAAGTCCCCGCAACAGTCAAAGGGACCGTGGGATTATTACACGCACAAGCGGACGGTGGCGGCGGGGGAGGCGTTCCGGCCGATCGATAAGGGCGGCTGTGCGTTCGTTGGGTGATCGTTTCAGTGTGTGGCCGGGTCGTTTTCGGCGTCCGAGCGGGTGTTGGGTTTGCATTTTACCGTGATAGTTTTTCGGATGTGGTCGGAGGACGCGGGTGGGGTTGGCGCGGGGCCTTAAAGCGGTTCGCGCACGCGGACGAAGTTCATGGGTTTCATGCTCATGACGACGTCGCCGTTCTGGTTGAGCAATTCCAGCAGGAAATGGATCAGGCCGCGATCGGGCTTGGAACGGGACCGGCGGGCGTCCTGGACGGTGGCGTGCAGCGTAAGGGTGTCGCCTGGGCGGACCGGACGGGGCCAGCGCAGTTCGTCGATGCCGGGGGCGGCCAGGCCGTTGTGGGGTAGGAGATTGTCGACCACGAGGCGCATGGCGCGGGCGACGGTGTGCCAGCCACTGGCGATGATTTCTCCGAACGGGCCCTCGGCGGCAAGTTTCGGGTCGATGTGCATCATCTGTGGGTCGTAGAGGCGGGCGAAATCGATGATTTCGGCCTCGCTGAGGGTGAAGGAGCCGCACGCATAGGTGGCACCTATGGTGTAGTCCTCGAAACAGCGGTCGGCGGGCGATGTGGGAAAGACCTGCATCATGGGATGGGGGATCATGGGATATGCCGTTCTGTTGCCGGTGTGCCGGATAGCATGCGATATAGTGCATGACAGTCAATGGTTCCGAACGACGTCGCTCGGGCCGGCCGGTGGGAGCCGCTTTGACCGCTGCATGATTTCCGCTGCTGATGACATGGAATTTCTGCGGTCACTGGGCCGGCGGGTGCGATTGCTGCGGGCGCGGCGGGGAATGACGCGGCGTATCCTGGCGGCGCAGTCGGGGGTGTCGGAGCGGTATATCTCGGCGGTGGAGACCGGGACCGGCAATGGCTCGATCCTGCTCCTGCGGGCGTTGGCGGGGGCGTTGAACGTCGGGTTGCGATCGCTGCTGGAGGACGAGGCGGAAAGCGCCGTGGGGGTTGGCGACCGGGACGCGGGGTATCGCGACCGAATCGCGCTGATCGGGCTGCGGGGTGCGGGCAAGTCGACGCTGGGTCCGCTGCTGGCCGCACGGTTCGGGGATCCGTTCGTGGAACTGGACCGCGAAGTTGAGAGGGAAGCCGGGATCGGAATGGGCGAGATCATGGAACTGCACGGCCAGGCCGGATTCAGGCGGCTGGAGCGGGCGGTGCTGGAGCGGGTGATCGCGACCTATCCGAAAGCGGTGATCGCGGCCGGGGGCGGGATCGTCGCCGAGGCGGCGACGTTCACGCGTCTGCTCGGGGCCTGCCTGACGGTTTGGGTGAAAGCCGAACCGGAGGCACATATGCAGCGGGTGATCGATCAGGGAGATTTGCGGCCAATGCGGGACAACCGGCGATCAATGGATGATTTGCGGGCGATCCTCGGCAGCCGCGAGGCACTCTACGCACGCGCGGATGTTGCAATCGAGACGACCGGGCGAACCGTGGCCGAGACGGTCGAGGCTTTGGCGGATGCGGTCAGGGCATGATCACGCCGGGCACAGCGTGATCCTGCGGCCTCATGACTGGTGGCCGGGCTAATGCGGCTTCTGCGACTCGTAGACGGGACCAGGCTGCACCGACATGACGAAGATCGTGGGGTGGTCGTTTGGACCGAACGGTCCGGCCACCTTATTGTGGATCGGCGGCAATGATTTCAGGAATGTCGCGATCGCCATCGCGTCCGAGTGGGTCAGGGCAGCGAACTCTCGCCAGGGCATCGCGGGTGCCAGAATTCGGCCGTCCGGCCGCTCGCCGGTGGTGATCGCGGTGACGATCTGCCGCGCGGTCCAAGCGCCGAGGCCGGTTTCCTTGTCGGGGGTGAGGTTCGGTCCCGCAAACACGCCCATGTCGGGGATGCCAAAACCGACGTCGGATCCACCGAGGAAGCGGGCCATGTCGGGATGGCCGAGAAAATGGCCTTGGGTATGACAATCGCTGCAGCCGCCGATCTGGACGAGGTATTTGCCGCGTTCCACTTGCGGATCGGCGGCCTTTGCCGGGATCGCAACGAGGCATGCGATCAACGCCGCCAGAGCCGAGAGCACAAGCCGATGCGGCATTATGGTTTCCCTAGTTTTGATGAATGATTGTCTCCCAGGAATGTATTTGATGCAACGAATAAATGAAACGCGCTCAGTTCAGGCAAGCAATCTGTTGCTTGCCTCGACCACCTGATCGACGGTGATCGTTTGCATCGCGCCCGACACGACTGCCACCGCCTGGCGTCCGGACGGCGCGTAGGTGGCGGCATCGGTCGGGCCGAACAGGCCGATCGTCGGCGCACCGGCGGCGGCGGCGAGGTGCATCAGGCCGGAGTCATTGCCGATGAACAGAGTGGCGCGTTGCAGCAGCGCGGCGGCCTGCGGCAGGGTCAATGTGCCGACGAAGTCGCATGCCTCCGGCAGGGCGGCGAGCAAGGGTGCGGCCATCGCGCGTTCGGCGGGACCGGGACCGCCGAGGACGACGGGCTGCGCGTCCGGGATCAGGGATTGGCTGAGGTGCCGAAAGGCCGCGGCGAAACGCTCCGCCGGCCAGACCTTGGGCTGCCAGTTGGCGGTGGGCGCGAGGACGATGATCGGTCTGTCGGTTTGCAGTCGATCGGCGACGTAATGGTGGTCCGCTTCGGCGATCCAGGCGACGGGTTGGGGGGGCGGCGCGAGATCGAGGATGGCCCCGAGTTGGGCGATTTTGGGGCCGATTTGGCGGGTAAAGACGGCTCGGCGGCGGGTTGGCACGAGCCAGGACAAGGCCGATCCGCGAATGTCGACAACCAGGTCCCAGAGGCGCGTGGCGGTTGTGGCCCAGAGCGGCAGCCAGTGCAGGCCCCATTTGCGCTTGCGCAGAACGATGGTTCGTTCGCGGTTGGGCATGCGTGTGAACACGCCCTCGGCCACGGGACCGCATACCACCGTAATCCGAGCCTGCGGGTGGGTGCGGATCAGGTGGTCGAGCAGGCCGGTGGACAGGACCGCGTCGCCCAGGCGGTTGGATGTGACAAAGAGGATTCGCATGTGTAACCGGACTTAGCAGCCCGATGGAGCGGCGTTAATGGGTGGGGTGTTCGGTTGGGACAAAGAGCAGGCGCGGGCTTGCAGAGACGGGGATGCTTGGTCGTGGGCTGGTCAAGGCGCACGGATTGGCGTGGCCAAACGGGGGCGGGCGGTGTATCGGGTTCGCTTTGAATCCTAAGCCTACGGTGATTACAGTGTCTGATCTGTCGGCGTTGCCCGACCAGTCGGTTTGACCCCCGCCGCGCGGATCGCGGCGGCGATCGATCTCTTGGAGGTCATCGAGGGCGCCTCGAAACGCCCCGCCGACGCCGTCGCCAACGATTTCTTCCGCTCGCGCCGGTATATCGGCTCCGGTGACCGCCGGGCCGTGTCAGATCGGGTGTGGAGCGTGCTGCGTGCGCGCCGCCGGCTGGGCTGGTGGATGGGTGATGCACGGCAATCGGCTCGGCTGCTGGTGGCGGCGTCGCTGTTGACCGAGGGATGGGCGAAGGCGGGGGTGGCACAGGCGTTCTCGGGCGGGCAGTTCGCGCCAATGCCGTTGTCCGGCGCGGAGAACGCGGTGCTGTCGCGGATCGCAGGGCACACGCTGAATCATCCGACGATGCCGGACGCGGTGCGGCTGGAAGTGCCGGACTGGCTGCTGCCGCGGCTGACTGCTCGATTCGGGACCAGTTTACCGGCGGAGATGGCGGCGCTGGCGGAGCCGGCGTCGCTGGACATGCGGGTCAATCTGCTGAAGGGCGACCGCGCGCAGGCGCTGGCGGCGCTGGCGGCGGAAGGCTGGCAGGCCGAACCGACGAAACTGTCGCCGTGGGGTTTGCGCATCGATGGGCGGCGGCCGGTCACCAGCGGGCCGGCGTTCCAGTCGGGGCTGATCGAGATCCAGGACGAGGGTAGCCAACTGGTCGCGGCGATGGTTGGCGCGGCGCCGGGGATGCGAGTGGTCGATTGGTGCGCGGGCGCCGGCGGGAAGACGTTGGCGCTGGCGGGGGCGATGGAGAACCGGGGGCAGATCGTTGCGTGCGATGTGTC
>DATARX010000125.1:0-8492 GCA_036263955.1 Rhodopila sp. | reverse complement strand
CGAATTATCCGGTGAGCGATTCGCGGTTCGACACGCCGAGCTATCGGGAGTTTGGCGACGGGGGCTACGGCCTGAGCACGCAGCGGATGGCATTCTACTGGAGTGTCTATGTGCCGCACGAGATCGACCGGTTGCACCCGCTCGCGGCGCCATTGCGGGCGGAACTGGCGGGAAACTGCCGCCGGTGATGGTGCTGCTGGCGGAGCTGGACGTGCTGCGGTCTGAAGGCGAGGCGTTGGTCGCGAAGCTGCGGGCGGCCGGTGTGAAAGTGGAAACGGAGACGTTCGCGGGGACGGTGCACGGATTCCTGCGGGCGACGGGGGCAGTGCAGAAGGCTCGGGATGCTGTGACGATGGCAGGCGACTGGATGCGCCGGCTGGGTGGGTGAAACGGCAGGGTTCCGCGGCCGGGAACGGATCCCGGCCGTCAAACCAGGTGGGCCGTTGACACCGATCGGTTGCCGCCGCTCAATCCCTGCACAACCACGTGATTTCGAGAGTGAGATGCCATGTCCATCCCCATCGGCCGCCGTTCAGTCGTGCTGACCGCCACGGGCGGCCTCGTTGCGACCGGCCTCGGCGCCGGAGCGCGCGCGCAGGGCACCGCGTCGGCGGTGATGGAAACCACCGGCGGCAAGGTACGCGGATCGGCGGCTGGCGGCATCAGTTGCTTCAAGGGCATCCCCTATGCCGCTTCCACCGCCGGTTCGAGCCGGTTTCTGCCGCCGGCTCCCGCGGCTTCCTGGCCTGGCGTGCGGGACGCGATCACGTTCGGGTCCTCGGCGCCGCAATTACCGGCTTCCGCGGACCCGCTGAGCAGTTGGTACAACGCGCTGCAGCCGATTTCGGAGGACTGCCTTTCCCTGAACGTCTGGACCAGGGGGGCGACAGGCAAGCGGCCGGTGATGGTGTGGCTGCACGGCGGGGCCTGGGTCAGCTGTGCCGGTTCGGCCCCCGGGTTCGACGGTTCGGTGCTGGCGCGCGACGGCGACGTGGTGGTCGTCACGATCAACCATCGGCTCAATCTGTTCGGCTACATCAAGTTGGATGATCCAGACGAGCGGTTCGCCCAGTCGGGCAATGCCGGGGTGCTGGATATGGTGGCGGCGCTGCGCTGGGTTCGAGACAACGCCGCTGCGTTCGGCGGTGACCCGGGCAATGTGACCATTTTCGGCCAGTCGGGCGGCGGCGCGAAGGTCAGTGCACTGCTCGCCTGTCCGGCGGCGCGCGGGTTGTTCCATAAGGCGATCGCGCAGAGCTGTTCGGGCAGCCTGCGCCTTACGCCGCCGGAAGAGGCGGCGGCACTGGCGCACGGTCTGGCGAAGGGCCTGGGGATCGATCGGCCCACGGCGGCGGCGCTGCAGGCTGTTCCGGCCGACAAGCTGATCCCGCTGATGAAGGGGATGCCGCCGGTGTTCAGACCGGTGCTGGACGGGGTGACATTCCCGGCCAATCCGTTCGACCCGAAGGCCCCCGACGGCGCGGGAAACGTCACCACCATGTTCGGCAATGCCGCCACCGAGTGCACCTTGTACATGGCCGCGGACATGGCGAATTTCTCGCTCGACAGCGCGGAGGTGGCGCGTCGGCTTGGTCGATTCCTGCGGACCGACCCGGCCGCTACGGCCCGGATCGTCGACGCCTACCGCGCCACCATGCCGGCAGCGACACCGAGCCAGATCATGGCGGCGGTCACAACGGACTACACGTATCGGCGCAGCACCACGAAAGAGGCGGCGCTGCAGTCGGCGGCGGCGCGGGCGCCTGTCTATACTTATGTCTTTGATTGGCGCACGCCGGTGCGCGGCGGCGTGCTGCAGTCACCGCATACGTCGGAGGTGCCGTTCGTGTTCGGCACCGCGCCGGCCGCGGCGGGGCTGGTGGGCGCTGGCTCGGATATCGCGCCGCTAACGCGGATGATGGTCGCCGCCTGGTCCGCTTTCGCGCATACCGGCAACCCATCCAATCCGCATCTGCCTGCCTGGCCTCGCTACGAGGCGAAGAAACGCAGCACGATGCTGCTGTCGCGCGAGAGCCGGGTGAGCGGCAATCCCGACGGTATCCGGCGGGAGGCGCTCGCTGACCTGGCGCCGTTCGAATACAGCATGCCGGTGAACTACCCGCACGCGTGATGGGGAAGGCATCGACGCCGAACCGATCAGCGCAGATCAGGGAGCTTCGCTCGTCGGTGCGCTGGTCGCAGGGTCGCAGGGTCGCAGGGTCGCAGGGTCGCAGGGTCGCCTGAAGCAGGCACCCGGCCGTGACGTTACCGCAAGAGTTAAGGGCAGCGGCACCTGGTATAGAAACGCGGCCGGGTGATGATTTCGTTTCGACACAAAACCGAGCGGCGACTGGTCGAATGACTAGCCGCCGCTGGGCCACCGGATGAAAGACGCCGAACCAGTAGCTGTCCGGCCGATGGTGTCTGCTACAGCGCCGGCACGGCGGGCCAGAAGTTGCATTTGTGGTCGACGGAAAATTCCTGGTCCGTGATGGTTTTCGAGGCTGGTAGGGTTTCGGAGAGGTACACGCCAGGCTGGCCAGTCGTCGGCTTGAAGACGGGCCAATTGGGCACGCCGGGTCCGTTCGGGTCGCCGCTTCGCGCGAAATTCGTCCAGGCCTTTACCAAGGCGTCGGAGAGATGTTGCTGCTGCGCATTCAGCTGGTGGACCTGGCCGGTAGGGCCGCCGTGCCAGAGCGGAAACAAATACTGAATATCGGCGGTGTGGTAAGCCAGCGGCTCGAAGCCGGGCATGGGCGGAAAGTAGAAGGGTGCCGTGGCATCGTTGAACTCGTAGCCATAGACTGGGACTTGCGGCGCGAGGATGCGATTGAGGGCCAATTGAGGGCAGACAAGCTCATCGGTGCCGGCCGCGCTCCAGGCAAGTTGTGGCGTGTTGTAGTCCGATAGCTTGTATTCCGCGAAAATCTTTTTCGCCATGTCCGCCGGGTGATTCTTGGTGACGAAGCTTTGGAACTGCTGGACGGTGATCGCATGCCGGGGCGGCCCGGAGAAATACTCGGCGATCGCCGTCAGGAAGTTGTATTCGTCGTGCGTGGTGCCGCTCATGATCGGCATATGGGTGAAGGTGCCCTGCTTGAACGCGGCGAAAAGGCCGCCGGCGGGCACGATCTGGCCGTCCGCGATGAGCATGTTGTTGTAGGGTCCCTGGGTGGATTCGGTTCCCTCAAGCTGCATGATCCGCTTGACCGGGAGATGGCGCAGGCACGCCGCCACCGCCGGCGTCGCATCACGGCCGCATCCGGCGGCTTCGGCGAAATCGGCGCCGGTTTTCTCCGCGGCCGGCAATGGCGTGCCGTTGAGGACGACGCTTTCGAAGATCGCCCGCTGGAACAATCCGGCCGCCAGCGGTGAGGCGACATTGGCTTCCGTATCGATCGAGCCGGCGGATTGTCCGCCCAGGGTGACGTTGGCGGGATCTCCGCCGAATGCCGCGATGTTTGCCTTCACCCATCTCAGCGCGAGTTGCTGGTCGAGCAGGCCGTAATCGCCGAACGAATGCCCCTCGGCGTCCAGCGCCGGATTGGCCAGAAAGCCGAGGAGGCCGAGACGGTAATTGATGGAGACCACGACGGTATTGCCGACGGTGGCGAGGCGGCTCGCATCGTACCCGCTGCTCCCGCCGTCCATGTTGCCGCCGCCATGGATCCAGACCAGGACTGGCAGTTTGCCAGATGTGGCGATATCAGGGGTGAAGACATTGAGGGTGAGACAGTCCTCATTGTCGTTCCCCGGGCCGGCGAAGGCGCCGAGCGTGGTGATTTGGGCGCAGGCGGGGCCGAACTGCGTCGCCCGCCGCACGCCTTTCCACGGCTTGGCCGCGACAGGCGGTTGCCAGCGGCGATCGCCGACGGGCGGCATTGCGTAGGGTATCCCGAGGAATTCGCTGATGCCCTTGACCCGAAGCCCCTCGACCCTGCCCTGCCCGGTTTCGACCTGGGGTGACGTGGCCGCCATCGCCGGGACGGCGCTTATGTTCAAAGCGAGAGTGACGGCCGCGAATAGCCGCAAACGACTAGTACGGTTCATGTAGAACCCAATCCTTTTTCGGTGAGAAAATGATGACGATCATTGCCGGGGCGCGCGACTTTTGCCGGGCGCCGTCGAGGCCGGCTCTAGCAGGCTTTCCGGGCACCGACCGACGAAGAGCAGATGGCCGGGTCGCGCGGAGCGGGCGCCCGGCCATGACGGTAACGCAAGAGTTAAGGTTAACGGCGCCGGTATTTCTAGGCGCTGGTATTTCTAAAAGTCGGCGCAACAGCACGGCGGTCATATGCGACCGGATCAGGGAATGATCCGCATCGCGCGCAGCCGCTCAAACAGTTCGAAGAAGACGTCATCGGTGGCCTGGTAGTCGAGAAAACCGAGCCGGCGGCTCTTGCTCATGTCGGTGACGACCTCGATGGGGCGGCCGAGATCGGCATCGGTGTGCCAGGCGGAGGCAAGGCGGCCGAGATCGGGTTCGGCCAGATGGTGCCGGCGGGCGATTTCCGCCCAGATCGGCGCGGCGTCGGCGAGTTGCTGTTCCAGCGGCGCGCCCTGGCCGAGGAACGGGGCCGCTTCCAGGCCGAACCAGCGGGCGAGGCGGCCCCACATCCAGTTCCAGCGGAAGATGTCGCCGTTGACCACGTTGAAGGCGTCGTTGCGCGCGCCCGGCGTGGTGGCGGCCCATTCGAGGTGCCGCGCCAGCAGGCGTGCATCCGTCATATCGGTCAGCCCGTTCCACTGGGCGGCCGAACCGGGGAACAGGAAGGGGCGGCCCGTCTCACGGCAGATAGTGGCGTAGGCGGCGAGGGTGACGCCCATGTTCATCGCGTTGCCGAGGGCGTAGCCGATGATGGTGTGCGGGCGGTGGACGCTCCAGTCGAAGCCGTCGCGGGCCGCGGCGGCGAACACCTCATCTTCCTGGGCATAATAGAAGTTTTCGACATCGAGGCGGGGCTGCTCTTCGCGGAATGGCGTGGCGGGCAGGCTGCCCTTTCCGTATGCTTCGAACGGGCCGAGGTAATGCTTGAGGCCGGTCACCAGCGCGACGTGGCCGACGCTGCCGGTGGGGCGCACCGCGTCGAGCAGGTTGCGGACCATGGCGGTGTTGACGCGAATATTCTCAGCCTCGGTCGGCTGGCGCAGCCATGTCGTGATGAAGACGTGGCTGGGTCGCACCCCCTGAAGGGCGGGTTTCAGTGCTGCCGGGTCGAGCAGGTCGGCCGCGATCGGATGCAGCCCGTCGATGTCGGTGGAGGGGCGCCGGGCCAATCCGCTGACCTGCCAGCCTTGCCGGAGCAGGTGGCGGGCGAGGTTGTTGCCCACAATGCCGCTGACCCCGGCGATCAATGCCGATCGACTCATATTTTCTCTGCCTCGATGTCGTGTTGCCGGGCAGGTAGCTTGTCTCGATCGGCAGGGCCAGACGGTATCAGGCTGTCGGGGCTGACGGTTTGTCCATCTTCGGCGGTGGCCGGAGGGTGAACCGCCAGTGGGATGGCAATGGGTTCAGGGCTCAGCGAAACGGCATCAGATGCACGCCTGTATCCCGCATATAGTGGTGGTCTATGGAGGTCGTTGTCTATATATGGGGTTTTCATGCGCTGAGAGGGACTCGGATGGACGGCTTCGCGGGACAGTTCGTACAGCAGCTTCCGGTGCCCGGCGCGCATTTTGGCGACGTGGCGCTGCCGGGCCGGCCGCTGGATCCGGGGATGGGGATCGCGGTCGCCCGCCGCACCGTGTTCCGGCCGGAGGATGGCGAGGATTTCGGCCGCGTCGCCGATCGGGTGGCGGCCGGGAACATGGCCCTGCTCGGGCGGACGCTGACGCCGGCGGAGCAGCAGGAAAAGGCGCGGTTGCGCAATGCTATCGCGACGGGGGCGTTACTGACCTCCGGCCGGCATTTGCAGCATGGCGATACGCGGCAGCCGGAACGCAACATGGAGGTGTTCACCAACTGCGCGACCGCGATCGCGTCGTTCGCCAAGTTCTATTTGTTGCTGAACGGGTCCGGCGTGGGGCGCAGCTATGACGACGCACTGACGGCGGTGGATTGGTCCAACGCCCCTGCCCTGTTATTGTATCTATCGCCAGACCACCCGGATTATCCGCACAGCGAGGACGCGCAATGCCGCCTGGGCGTGGATCTGGGGCTGCTGCCGTGGGGTTCGACGTCCGATCCGGCCGGCGTGGTGACGGCGTTCCTGGCCGACCATCTGGTCCGCGATCTGAGCACTCTGCCGAATGGCGCGACGTATCACCGCGTGGCAGACAGCCGGGAGGGCTGGGCGAAGGCGGTCGAATTGCTAGAGGCGATGACGTTCCGGCGGGAGCGTGAGGCGACGTTGCTGCTGGATCTGACCGATGTCCGCCGGGCCGGCGCGCCGATCTTGGGGATGCAGGGACGGCCAGCCTCGGGGCCGGTGTCGCTGCTGCGGGCGTTCCTGAACATAAGGCGGCATGTGATCGATGTGGCCAGGTCGCTGGCGCCGTGGGAGCAGGCCTTGCTGGTGGACCATCATCTATCCGTTGAGGTGCAGGTTGGCGGCGCGCGGCGCGCGGCTCGGATGGCGACGAAATCCTGGCGCGATCCCGGCATCATGCGGTTTATCCGCGCGAAGTCGGAGGGTGGGCTGTGGACGGCGAACCACTCGGTGATGGTGGATGCGGATTTTTGGCGGCGCGTTCAGTCCGGCCCCGATGAGGCGGACGCGCTGACGCTGCAGGCCAAGGCGGTGTTCGAGGAAGCCACACGGTGCGCGTGGATCAACGGCGAGCCGGGGTTCATCAACGGCGATGCACTGGAGGACCATCGGACAGGCTCCGCCTGGGACAAGCCGGTGCACGAGGATGGGCGGGATTTCCGCAGTTCCCGGTATCAGGTGGACCAGGCGGCGGGGTTGCTGGCGGAGGTGTCGCGGCGGGCTTCGACGTCGCGGTTTCCGGTGACGACCAATCCGTGCGGGGAAATCGCGCTGCATGTCACCGGCGGGTATTGCGTGATCGCGGATTTCGCGCCGCTGCTGGCTTGCCCGGTGCCGTTGGATCAGGTGGCGCCAGGTTCGGTGCCGGATGATGTGGCGGCGCTGTGGGATGGCCGGGTGGAGGACTCGGTGCGGCTGGGGGTGCGCTTCCTGATGCGCGCCAACGGCATGGACGCGCTGTATGGGCAGGAAGTGGCGCGCACCAACCGCATGGGCATCGGGCCGACCGGGCTGCACGAATGGGCGTGGCTGCGCTTCGGGCTGGATTTCAACGACTTGCTGGATGAGGCTCGGGCGGCGCCGTTCTGGGCGATGCTGGACCGGTTGTCGCGGGCGGCGAAGCAGGAGGGCGGCGCGTATGCGGACGAACTCGGGCGGGTGCATCCGATCACGGTGACGACCGTGAAGCCGGCGGGGACGACCAGCAAGTTGTTCGGGCTGACCGAGGGCGCGCATCTGCCGGCGCGGCGGCAGTATCTGCGGTGGGTGCAGTTCAAGGGGGTTTCCAAGGACGGGGTTTGGACGGAGGGATCCGATCCGTTGTTGGCCGCGTATGCCGGGCGTGGGTATCCGATGCGGACGCTGAAGACGTTCCCGGGGATGACGGTGGTGGGATTCCCGACGGTGCCGCTGCTGCTGCGGCTGGGACTGGGCGAGCGGAGCGTGACCGCGGGGGAGGCCTCGCCGACGGATCAGTATCAGTGGCTGCGGCTGTTGGAGGCGCATTGGATCGGCGCCGAACAGGGCAACCAAGTGAGCTATACGCTCAAGATTTTCACCGACCGGCATGATCTGGAGTCGTTCCGGGCGATCGTGCGGGAACAGCAGCCGCTGGTGCGATGCTGCGCTGTGCTGCCGAGCCGGCCGGATCATGAGTTGGGGTACGAGTATTTGCCGGAGGAGGAGGTTTCCGAGGCGGCTTTCGATGCGATCGTACTGGGGATCGACGCGGGGGGCGCGGCGGAGGAGGTTGATTTGGTGCACTTGCAGTGTGCCGGCGGGGTTTGCCCGATCTGAGGCGCGGTCGCGTCCGCAATTTCGACAAACAGGGTCCGCTGTTCTATGTTTTAGGCAAAATTCTAGACAGTGGGTCCTTCGGATGGCACTCAGCCTGAAGGACGAGGAAACCGATCGCTTGGCCCGCGAAGTCGCTGCGCTGACCGGCGAGACCCTGACGGATACGATCCGCACAGTTCTGAGCGAGCGGCTGGAGCGCGAAAGGCTGCGGCGCGGGCTGACGGGTGATCTCGCCACGCGCCTGCGTGAAATTGGTGAGCATTGCGCCAGTTTCCCCGACTACGACACGCGCAACCCGGATGAGGTCGTGGGCTATGACGAAACCGGCATGTGGACCTGATGGTCGTCGATATCGAATCATGACGGTGCCATTAAAGTCCGTGGGCGTGCGCGATCGGCAAGGCGTCGATCCCGCTTGGCTTTGTGATAACGACGATCATATATGACCCGGCAGGGATGATCCGGCCGGGACTTTCCTGTCGC
>DATARX010000093.1:0-8655 GCA_036263955.1 Rhodopila sp. | reverse complement strand
GACACGCCTGACCTCCGACATCTCGGTCCTGCAGGCCTTGATCGGATCGTCGATTTCTGTCTGGCTCCGCAACGCCATCCTGCTGGTCGGCGCCCTGGTCATGCTGGCGGTCACTAGCCCGAAGCTCGCCGGCATCGTCATTATGGTCGTGCCAGTCGTGGTCATCCCGCTCGTCCTGTTCGGCCGCCGCGAACGCCGCCTGTCGCGCGCCGCGCAGGACCGCGTCGCCGATCTCGGTGCCTACGCCGAAGAAACGATAAATGCTCTGCGCACGGTGCAGGCGTTCAATCACGAACCGGTCGACCGCGCCCGCTTCTCCCAGGAAGCCGAGCGGTCGGTCGCAACCGCGCTGCGTCGCATCGCCACCCGGGCAACGCTGCTCTTCGGCATCATCCTGCTCGGTTTTGGCGCCATCGTCTTCGCCCTTTGGGTCGGCGGCCGAGACGTGATCGCCGGATCGATGAGTGGCGGCGACCTCTCCGCCTTCGTCTTTTACGCCGTGGTCCTTGCCACCTCAGGCGCGCAAATGAGCGAACTCTGGGGCGACCTGCAACGCGCCGGCGGCGCCGCCGACCGCCTGCAGGAACTGCTGAACGAACGCCCGACCATCACCGCATTCGCCCATCCCGAAATCCTGCCGCACCGTCCCGAAGGCCGCGTGACCTTCGAAAACGTCACCTTCCGCTATCCCGCCCGCCCCGAAACCTCCGCATTGCAAGACTTTTCTCTGACCGTATCGCCAGGAGAAACCGTCGCCCTGGTCGGCCCCTCGGGCGCCGGCAAGACAACCGTCCTGCAATTGTTATTACGTTTCTACGACCCCGAACGAGGCACAATATCCCTAGACGGCGTCAACATCGCCCGCGTGGAACCTGGTGAACTCCGCGGCCGCCTCGGCCTCGTGCCACAGGACCCGATGATTTTCGGCACCAACGGCTGGGAGAATATTCGTTACGGCCGGCCGGATGCCACCGACGACGAAGTCCGCGCCGCCGCCCACGCCGCCCATGCCGATTTCCTCGCAGACCTGCCCCAAGGCTTCGACACATTCCTCGGCGAAAAAGGCATCCGCCTCTCGGGCGGCCAACGCCAGCGCATCGCCATCGCCCGCGCAATCCTCCGAGACCCGGCCGTGCTGCTACTAGACGAGGCGACAAGCGCCCTGGACGCTGAATCCGAACAAGCCGTCCAACAGGCTCTCACCACCCTGTCATGCGACCGCACCACGATCGTCATCGCCCACCGCCTCGCGACCGTGCGCAAGGCCAACCGGATCGTGGTTGTCGAGGCCGGCCGCATCGTCGCCACCGGCACGCACGACGCGCTGATCCAGCAAGGCGGCATTTACGCCCGCCTCGCCCGCCTTCAGTTCAACCTCGATGCCTGACTTCTATCCGCGCCGTTCCCGGAACAATCCCAGCTTCTCCTGCGCCGTCCGATCCGAATAGCCGAACAGCACGAGATCGCTATCCGCCTCGATCACCAGGTCCCGCCACGACGGAACCACGACCGTATCCCGGACATCCAGCTTCACGTCCTGCCCATCGACATGCGCGGTGCCGCGTCCCTCCACCACCACGAACACCGTGCCGTCCGTGGACGCCCGAGGCCGCGAGGTGAACCCCGCCGGCAGCAGCCGTACATGGGCCGAGATCGTCGGCATCACCGCCCCACCGTCCGCCGGATTGGTGAACTCCAGCGCATAGCCAAAGTGCGGGTCCGGATCGCCGGTGCGTGCCAGCGCCCACAAACTCTCCCGCCATTCGGCATACGGATAGTGGAACAACGGCTGCCGGCCGGCGCGCCGGTCGGCCGTCGTCCCCCGCATCGGTCGCATGTTCCGTCCGTAGCGCAATCCCGTGTCCCCTGGCGGCACGGTTTCAGGATGAGCCGATTCCGGCAAGTGCTCGACAAAGCTGGCATCGAAATGAGTGACCGTCGGAATATCCAGACCGTCCAGCCAGATCATCGGCTGGGCCGAGGTATTGCCATGATCGTGCCAGTGCCACCCCGGCGTCAGCACCAGGTCGAACGGCCGCATCACGGCTTTCTCGCCATCTACGGCGGTAAAAGCGCCTTCGCCCTCCAGCACGAACCGCAGCGCGCATTGGGCATGCCGGTGGCACGGTGCGATTTCCCCCGGCAGGATCAGTTGCAACCCGGCATACAGGCTCGGCGTCACCGACGACGAACCTGGAAGCCCTGGATTTTCCATGATCAGCACCCGACGTTCCGCCTGCGCCGCACTGATCAGGTCACCGGCGCGCAGCAGGTAATCGCGCGCATCCGCATAGATCCAGCGATGCACCAGGGCAGGGGAGCGCGGATGCGGCGTCACCAGCGCGCTCATTACCTCCCACAGCGGGTACAGGCTGCGCGGCTGCATTTCCGCATAAAGCATCTTCAACTGGGTGGCGGCGTCATTGCTCAGGGCAACCGACATCGAATTTTCCTCTACGCAGGATAGATCAGACTATTCGGAATCATCTCGGAATCGAAAACCACGATGCGCTCGCGCAGCCGGTTCCGACCGTCATCGGGAACCAGCACGTCGTGGCACACGGCAGACAGCACGATCTCGCTTTTTCTGTCGATCAGTGTCTGCACCACCAGCAGATTGTGCCGTGTCCGCACGCTGTCCCCATCACGCGAAACGATCCGCAACGGACCAGGAAAGCGGCGGTAGTAACGCGGCGCGTACATTTGCGTCCGGGTCACGCCCATCACCCGATCGACCAACATCCCGCGGCTTTCCGCGTAGATCGTGGAAAGCGTATAGCCTGCCTCGTAGTTTTCACGCGGGATCACGCGATAGATGCAGTCCTCGGTGAAAAACGCCGGCCAGTCGTCCAATCGCACGTCATCCAGCGTAATGTAATAGTCGTCATAAAAATCGCGCAGCGCGTCGCGGTCGATCATAGCCCCATCGCCTCACGCCAGTAACGATACATGCCGCGGATCCCGACCTCGGTCACCATGTGATCGACGCTCTCGATCTCGCGCCCGCCCATCAGCACGATCCCGGCCTCATCCGGCGAGTGCGCAAAACCCTGCTGGCCCATTTCAATGATCTCGCTGTCATCGGCCGAGACAAACCCCGCCGGCCCGAACAGGTTCGCCTGCCGGGTCCGCCGCAGCCGCATCTCCGGCGTGTCGTCCGCATAGCACCAATGGGTCCAATGAAAGTCAAACCCATCCGGCCCGGTCGGCACGATATGGCGGATGCTGAGCGAATTCTGGTTCTGCTGCAGCACCACGCTTGGGAAAACCGTAATCATCCCGACCGTGTCTTCCCCGGGAAATTCCCGTACCACGTCCATGATCCGCGGATCGGAGAGCGTAATATCGCTTCTGAACGTGCGCATGCCGGAGGTCACGTCATTGATTTCCTGCCGACCGGCCCGGCTGATCAGGATCCCATGCCGCCCGGTCGGATCGATCTCGGTCGCCGATTTCTGGTCCGCTCGAAACAACCCGAACGTAACGAAGAACACATGCAGCAAGGACGCATGATACGGGTCCTTGATATTCTCCTGCATCAGCTTCCAATTGCCCGGAATATGCTGCCGATTGTAGCCCAGGATTGCCAACTTCCGCCCGTCGTAAACACGCGTGTAGTGCTGCCAGAACCGCTCGCCCAGATACGCCCGAAATGGTGGCGTCTCATCGGAGAAAGTCGCCCAGACCACGCCATTGGCCACCTCCACCCGTAGTTTGCGCAAGCTGATGGTCTTAGGATCGAAATCCGCCGGCATACCACCCTGGCCACGCACACCCCGCCGGAACGCCACCCCCTGCAAGTCACCGCGAAGGCTGTAGTTCCACTGATGGTAAGGGCAGAGCAGATCCTTCACATGCCCCTTGCGCGCCTGGCAGAATTTTACCCCGCGATGGGCACAGCGGTTTTCCAGCACGCTGACCTCGTCCGGCGCACTCCGTACCACCACAACCGGACGCTCCCCCAAGGTTGTGGTTTTGAAGTCGCCAACCTCGGGAATTTCTGCTTCCAGGGCGCAATACAGCCAGTGCGGCCCGTACCAGATCCGCTCCAGCTCCGCCGCATAAACCTCCGGATCCGAATACACCCAGTACGGCACTTTACCCACGGCATCGCTAGGCCAGATCCTGTCGATCTTGTTCATGGCTCGTCTCCCGCGAGAACTTTGGGCGCCGGCGTGGTCTGTGTCAAAGCCAGTTGCCAGCCCATCACGGCGAAGCGAGGCCAAGTTTAGTCGCCCTACCGGCCGTGGCTGTTCAAGACAAACGCCGCTTTTCGTGCGCCCACACGGTTTGCACGCCGTTGCTTCTGTTCAATGCAAACGGGCCGCAGACCATCCAGCCCTGCCGACGTCAGTCATCACTGCGTCGATGGTTTCCCGCGCGGCGCGCCTTTGTCGGCGCACTCGGTGTGTGGCAAAGCAAGTGTGTGGCAAAGCAAGTGTGTGGCAGAACACGGTAGCCCGCATCGAAAGGAGCCCCGGACATGGATGCCGCCGACCTGAAACTGTTCGAGGCTGTCGCCCGCCTGGGCAGCATGAACCGCGCCGCCGTGGAGTTGAACACCGTCCAGTCGAACGTCACCGGCCGCATTCGCGCACTGGAACTTGAACTCGGCACCCCATTGTTCGAACGCCACCCACGCGGCGTGTCACCCACCGCCGCGGCGCGCCGCCTGCTGCCATACGCCCTCAAGATCCGGCAGATGCTGCAAGACGCCCGCAAAGCCGCCCAGGATGATGGAGTGCCGTCCGGCCCGCTGGTAATCGGATCGTTGGAAACCACCGCCGCCATGCATCTGGCCCCGTTGCTGGCGGGCTACGCAGCTGCCTACCCCGATGTGGATCTCTCGCTGCGCACCGGCACGACCTGCGAACTGATCGAGGACGTCCTCGCCCATCGCGTCGAAGGCGCCTTCGTGTGCGGACCCGTCGACCACCCCGACCTGACCGCGGAAACAATGTTCCACGAAGAACTGGTCGCCCTGACCGCACCCAACATCACCAGCCTCGATCGCGTCATTCACAAAGCCGACTTCCGCATTGTCGTCCTGCGTGCCGGATGTTCCTATCGACTGCGGCTCGAAGCGTTTCTCGCCCGGCGCGGCATACCGCGTGTTCGGATCCTGGAGTTCGGCACGCTGGAAGCGATCCTCGCCTGCGCCGGAGCCGGTCTCGGACTGACGTTACTCCCCCGCCTCCTGGTCGAAACCCCAAGGCGCGCCGGACAGGTCGCGATCCACCCATTGCCGCCGGAGGACGCCTTCGTCGACACGGTGTTCGTCCGCCGGCAAGACGCCTTCATTTCCAGCGCACTGACCGCGTTCCTCACCGCCGCACGGCCAACCCGGGCAACCGCGCGGGCCGCCGAGTAATCTGCCGAACCAATACCCGGTATCATTTTTCCTCGTTTTTCACGATACCATCGCAAGCCTAACATCCGCCCGTCCCTGAACAGGTGGTTCATGTCTCGCCCAGAATCGTCCGCCAGCCCTATCGCGCTCGCCATCGGCGGCCTCGTCGCGCTGGCGGCCGCCATCGGCATCGGCCGCTTCGTCTACACGCCGATCCTTCCGGTCATGGCGGAGGCGCTGAACCTCTCGAAGTCAAACGCCGGCCTGATCGCGTCCGCCAATCTCCTGGGCTACCTCATCGGCGCCCTCCTGGCAGCAACGCCCAGACTCCCAGGCTCCCGCCGCACCTGGCTGCTCGGTTCGCTCGGCATCAGCGCCCTCACGACCGGCGCAATGAGCCTCACGTCCTCTCTCGCCGTTTTCATGACGCTGCGTTTCGCCGGCGGCGCCGCCAGCGCCTTCGTCCTCGTGCTGTCCTCCGCCCTGGTGCTCGAGCAACTGGCCATCGCCGGAAAATCCCGCCTGTCATCCATCCATTTCGCCGGCGTCGGCGTCGGCATCGCCGTGTCGGCGGTCATCGTCTCCAGCCTCCTCGCCACCGGAGCCGACTGGCGAACCCTCTGGTCTGCCGTCGGCCTGTTGGCGCTGGCGGCCGTCGGGATCGTCGCCTGGCTCGTCCCCGCCCGGCATCCAACCCCAATCCTGCCCCCCCAATCCGCCCGCCAGCCACGGCCGCGCGGTCTCGCCAGCCTCATCACCGCCTACGGCCTGTTCGGGTTCGGCTATGTCATAACCGCGACATTCCTCGTCGCGATCGTCCGCGGCTCCCCCCAGCTCCGCCCCGTCGAGCCGCTGATCTGGCTCGTCGTCGGGCTGACCGCGGCTCCATCCGTCACCCTCTGGTCACGTGCGGCCACCCGTTTCGGCATCCCCCGCCTGTTCAGCATCGCCTGCGTCACCGAGGCCATCGGCGTCGCCGCCAGCGTGCTATGGCCCTCGACCGCAGGCGCCTTGTTCGCCGCCGCCCTGCTCGGCGGCACGTTCATGGGCCTGACAGCGCTGGGCCTCGCGGGCGCAAGACAACTCGTTCCCCAGAACCCCCGCCCGGTTTTGGCGCAAATGACCGCGGCGTTCGGCCTGGGCCAGATCATCGGCCCGGTCCTCGCCGGATATCTGTCCGACTTGACCGGCGGATTCGCGCTACCTTCGCTGCTGGCCGCCGCCGCCCTGATGACGGCCGCCGCCATCACCTCTCGGCTGCCCGCAACCAGCCCGCTTTGACAGAGGGCCAGGACGGCGCTTTGTTCGGCGCCACGACGACGAGCAACCCCAGGGCGCGCATCCCCAGACGAGCAACCCCAGGACACGCAACCCCAGGGCGCGCAACCCCAGGACACACAACCCCAGGACGCGCAACCCTGGGCGACCAAAAAGAGGAAACGGCCGAAATGCGACCCATGGAAGGCATGCGCGTGATCGCGTTGGAGCACGCCGTCGCGGCGCCCTTGTGCACCCGGCATCTGGTCGACCTCGGCGCCGATGTCATCAAGATCGAGCGCCCAGGCGACGGCGACTTCGCCCGAGCATATGACGACTACGTCAACGGGATTTGCAGCCACTTCATCTGGCTCAACCGCGGCAAGCGCAGCGTCACGCTGGACGTCAAGAACCCCGACGCCCGATTCGCTCTCGACACGCTGATCGCCGGCGCCGACGTGCTGGTGCAGAACCTCGCCCCCGGCGCCGCCGCCCGCCTCGGGCTGACGCACGAGGCCCTGAAACCCACCAATCCCGGTCTCGTCGTCTGCGACATCTCCGGCTACGGCGAAAGCGGTCCATTCGTGCAAAAGAAGGCGTACGACCTGCTGATCCAGGCTGAATCCGGCCTCATCAGCGTCACCGGATCGCCCGAGGAAGCCTCCCGCGTTGGCATCTCGATCGCCGACATCGCCACCGGCATGTACGCGCTGACCGGCATCCTCGGTGCGCTGCTTCGGCGCGGTCGGACAGGGCAGGGGGCCAACGTCAAGATCGCCATGCTCGACGCGCTGGGCGAGTGGATGACCTACCCAATGCTGCGCCACGCCTATACCGGCTCCCCGCCGGCGCGCCTCCCGACCAGTCATCCCGCCATCGCCCCCTACGGCGCCCACAAAACCAAGGACGGCCAGATCATCCTCGGCCTGCAAAACGAACGCTAATGGGCCACCTTCTGCCAGAAAGTCCTCGGCAGCACGGCGGTCCAGAACGACCCGCGCTTCGCCACCCAGCCGCAACGGCGTGCCAACCGCGATGCCCTCACCGCAACGATCGAACAGGTCTTCAGCGACAAGACTTCGGCGCAGGTCGCCACCCTGCTGGACCAGGCCGGCATCGCCAACGGCCGTCTGAACGAACCGATCGACGTCTGGAACCACGTGCAGTTCGAGGCCCGCGACAAATGGCGCACCATCAACACCGAGAACGGCCCGGTCCGCGCCCTGCTGCCCCCGTTCACCTTCACCGACCAGGAAGCCGCCATCGGTGACGTGCCCTCGGTCGGCCAGCACACCGAACAGGTGCTCACCGAGGTCGGTTTTTCGCCCGAACGGATCGCCGCGATGCGCGCGACAGGCGCGATATGACCCCGTTCGACCCCGCACACCACCGCATGATCCCCGAACAACGCTGGTTCGAGGATTTTCAAGTTGGCGAGCGCTTCGTGCTGCCCAGCCGCACCATGACCGAGGCGGTCTTCCTCGCTTTCCAGGCCGCCAGCGGCGACAATCACCCAATCCATTACGACGTCGAATTCTGCAAATCCCGCGGCATGCCGGGCCTACTTGCTCACGGCTTGCAATCCCTGATCCAGACCGCCCCGGGCGCCGGTCTGTTTCCTTACATGACCGAAGACTCCCTGGTCGGCTTCATCGAGCAGTCAAGTCGCTTCCTGAAACCGGTCTTCGCTGGCGACACCCTTTATCCCGCACTCGAAATCGACGAACTCACCGGCAGCCGGACCACCGGCGTGGTCGGTTTCAAAAGCACCATCCACAACCAGCGGCGCGAACTTGTCGTGGACGGCCGCCAGCGTTATCTGCTCCGTCGCCGGCCCATGTCGAACGTGGTCACCAATAACCCGCCATAACAGCGGCGGCGTTTGCTGAACGTCACGGCGACGCAATCTGAACGAAATCTCATTTTCCTCACAATAGGGCGAGATTTGCCATTTTGCTGCCATGAGTCCCCGGCATGGTCCACGCCATAGAGAACCTACAGGTTTCCAGATGGCACGCATGGGTCGCCGGATGCACCCCGGACGGGTG
>DATARX010000054.1:0-4511 GCA_036263955.1 Rhodopila sp. | reverse complement strand
CCGAACCGATGCGCCAGATGCTCCTCGCCCATCGCGTGGCCGCCGTATTTCACCACCACCGTCGCGCCGGCATAGCGCCGCAGGAAGGGCAGGGCCTGTGCGAGGACATGCGCCTGTTCGGTCGCCGCGGCGATATCGACCGCTTGGGTATGTGTTTCGCTCATGAAAGGCGTTTAGGGCGGCGCGGCCGGCGGGGTCAAGCGACCCAGCCACGGCATCGGCGCCCGGCCTCTATTCCACCCTGGTGTCCGGCCCGCGAAGTTCACCGCATGATCCGGCGGACGGAGGGGATAAGCGGGCCACTGAAACAATAAGCTCGTGTCTCGAAGTTGGGGTTCGCCGACAATGGCGAACTTAAGATTCGAGACACCAGCAAACGCTTCGCCATTAACCCTTTGGTAAGGCGGCGCGCGTAACGTCCTGCTCGTCATGGCGATGAACGAGCACATTTCCCACGCGCGAAAGTCTGTAGTTGTGTTGGCACCGGACGGCCCGGCGGCCGGCGGCGCGCCTGCTCCACAAGCCCGCGCCGGTAGGCCTGGACGCGCCGCTCGGCACCCCGAACGGCTGGCGCCCAGCCTGGCGAACGCCGCCCTGGGGCACTTGCCGCTGGCAGTCGCGGTGATCGACGCGGATTTACGCCTGCATTATTGGAACGAACGCGCCGCCGCCCTGTTCGGCGTTCCTCCCGCCAGGGCAGCGGGAACCCCCTCGCTTACGGATATGCTTTCGGCCATCGCCGATCTGGCTCCGCAGCAGCGTGACCGCATCGCAATCTTCGTGACCGCACAGCTGGCGGCGGAGCGCAGGGGCGAACCAGGTGGCCTCTTGCGCGTGCCCTTGGGGCGTGGGCATCGGATCGCACTCCAACTCCTTGGCCTGGGCGCGCGGCGCTGGTTGCTGGTCATCGACACAACTGCAACGAATGGCACCCCCGAACCGAAGCCGACGGCCGAAAGCGATGCGTGCATCGACCCCCTCACCGGACTGAGCAATCGGCGCCACCTCAACGAAGTCTTGCGTGACACAATCAAAAACGCTTCCGCCGCGACAGGCCATGCCCTGCTGATGATTGATCT
Organism: Rhodopila sp.; assembly: GCA_036263955.1. Classification (GTDB taxonomy): domain Bacteria; phylum Pseudomonadota; class Alphaproteobacteria; order Acetobacterales; family Acetobacteraceae; genus Rhodopila. Next base: position 3,432 of record DATARX010000054.1, on the reverse strand, counting down.
CGACCAGTTCAAGCCGGTCAACGATATGCTCGGGTATGCGGCGGGCGACGCGGTGCTGTGCCTGGTGGCGAAGCGTCTCCGGCGCGAAGCCCGGGAAGATGATCTTCTCGTTCGCTTGGGCGGCGATGAATTTGCCATCCTCATCCCGAACGGCGAACGCGCCGAGGCGCTCGCCGCCCGGGTGGTGGAGGTCCTGTCGCGCCCGTTCCTGGTGGACAGCCAGGTCGCCAATATCGGCGCCAGCGTCGGCATCGCTCGGTTTCCACAACACGGGACCACGGCCGAAGACCTGCTGCGGCATGCCGACCTCGCCCTGCACCATGCCAAAAGCGTGGGCCGGCGGACCTGGCGCATGTTCGTGCCAGCAATGACCGCCGAAGCGGCCGCGCGGCGAGGACTGGAAATCGACCTGCGCAACGCCCTGACGCTGGGGCAGATGTCGGTCGTCTACCAGCCGCAGTTCAATGTCCGGACGCAGACCGTCAACGGGTTTGAGGCGCTGTTGCGGTGGGATCATCCGGTGCGCGGCGCCGTCCCACCGCCCGTTTTCGCGCCCGTCGCCGAGGCGATCGGCTGTGCCGCGGCGTTGAACGAATGGGCCTTGATAACCGCCTGCCAGGAGGCCGCGCTCTGGCCGCCCGGGCTGACCCTGGCGGTGACCGTATCAGCCCACCACACGCAGGACAGCGAACACCTGTTCCGAGCCGTGCAAGCGGCGCTGGAGGTTTCCGGCCTGGATCCGAAGCGGCTGGAACTCGGGATCACCGAACGTTCGTTGCTGTCGCAGGAAGGTCAGGCGATGGACGCGCTGCATCGCCTGCGCGCCCGCGGAATCCACATCGCGATGGATGACTTCGGCGCCGGCCATGCCTCCCTGGGACAATTGCGAACGTTTCCGTTCGCCAGGATCCGGATCGACCGGTCGTTTATCGGCGCCCTCGGCCACGGCGGCGATGCCGCCGCGGTCGTGCGGGCGATCGCCGGCATGGGCGCCGGCCTCGGCATGGCCATCACCGCCAAAGGCGTCGAAACAGCGGAACAGGCCGCAGTGGTGGAAGCTGACGGCTGTACCGACATTCAGGGTCCGCTGGTCAGCCGCCCGGTTGCCGCGGCCGAAATCGGCGCAGTGTTATACCAATGCGATAGAAGCCCCGGACACGTAACCGAACCGGACAGGTAACCGAAAGGGAATGAGTGTGCCTTGGACCATGCGGAAAGTCCCAATGTCCGGATCGCTGTACCGGCTGATCTACTGCAGCCACAACGTTATCGCCCAGGCGGTGCCGGACGCCGCGACGCCTGACGGACTCGAACGCGCGATCCGCGCCATCCTGTCCACCGCCCGCCGGCTGAATGCGGCCAACAACGTCACCGGCGCCCTGCTGTTCACCGAGGCGGGGTTCGCCCAGGTCCTGGAAGGCCCGCGCGACGTGGTGGAGCGGACATTCGAACGGATCGGTGCGGACCCGCGCCACGCCAACGTCACCGTTCTGAGCTTCACCCCCACGGAACGCCGGAGCTTTCCGGACTGGCCAATGGGGTTCTGTTCCCAGGCATCCCAGGGCGCCACTGATCCGTTGGCCCATTTTCTCGCCGATGCCAGCTTCGCCGGCCCCCGCGCCACCACCGGCAGCGACGTGCTGCGCATGTTGGAAAGCGTCGTGCGCCGGGAGGAGGATTGGATCGTCGCCTGACGCCCCACCCGCCCTCAATCCCACCCGCCTTCAACTCCGCCCGTCCTCAATCCCGCCGCCTTCAATCCCGCGCCCCCCTCAATCCCGCCCGAGAAAATCCAACACCCGATCGGTAACCTGTTGCTTCGGAAACATGGAAGCCAGCGCCCGGGCGCGCGTCAGTGGATCGCTGGCGAAGAAACGTTCGTACAGCACCTGCCGGCTGCCGAACGAACTGCACGCGATATCCCACGCCAGATGGAACAGCTTCACCCGGTCCCGCGCCGAACCGCCGTCCGTCGCCAGATACTGATCGATCGGCCCCGCCAGCGCCCCGCCCATATCCGCCTCCGTCGGCAGGATCATCAGGCTGGACGAGCCCAGCAACTGCAGAATCTCCACCATCCGCGGATACGCCGTCATGAACAGGTTCCGCGTCGTTTCCGCCGGCAGCGGGGCAGGGCACATCACCCCCCATTCATCCAGTTCGGCATCCGCCTCCGCCGCGCGCATGCACGCCCGCATCAGTTCGGCGTACATCACCAGTTCGCCGATCCGCTCCTCGGCATGCGGCAGATGCGCGTTGCCCAGCGTCTCGGTCATCAGCAGCGCCACCCCCAGCACCAGCTCGCACTTCGCCAGGTTCTTCGCGCACCCCTGATGCGCCGAATGCGCCGAGGAATGCGTTACCGACGCCGTCCCGTTCAGCAGGTCCACATCACCATGAATGAAAACCCGCTCCCACGGCACCAGCACGTCGTCGAAGAACACGATGCTGTCCATCTCCTCGAAGCGCGACCCCAGCGGATGGTCGAAATGCGATTTCCCTTCGTCGAAACTGTCGCGGCACAGGAACCGCAGCCCGGGCGTATCGCACGGGATCGCGAAGTTCAGCGCGAACGGGCTGCAATGATCCATATGCTGCGCCACCCGGGGCGAATACACCGCGATCTCATCCGCCAGCGGCCCCAGTGTCGCCAATACCCGAGCGCCACGCACAACAAGGCCGGCCGAACTCTCCTTAACCACCTGCAATGCGGTGCCTTCCTGCAGGTTGAACATCCCGCTGACATGCCGGCTGCGCTGCAGATTGATCAGCGCATGCGTCAGCACCAGGTCGTTCTCGGCGATATACTTGTAATACCGCCGCATATTCTCCGCGAATTCCGGCCTGCCGCGGCCAAAATAATCCGCCGATCCGGCCCAGCACGCGAACGTCACATTCATGAAATCGGGCGAGCGTCCCATCATCCCGCACGTCGTACGCGCCCAGGCCAGCATCATCTCCCGCCGCCGCACCAGATCGTCCCGCGTCCGCGGAATGATGAACGACAACCCCAGCCGGTCCCCGCCATCAGGGCATACGAACGTCATCGCCTCCCGGCGCGCCGGATCGCACTGCAGGTCATACAACGCAGCAATCGCCCGAGCGCCGCCGGCCAGCCCCTGATGGGTCGTCACGTCCGCAACGCGGTCCCCCCGCAGCCATACCTCCGTCTCGCGCCGGCGCAAGCCCGCCAGATACTCCGCACCCGAACGTGCCGGCATCGCATCCCCCTGTTTTATTATGCGGGGACTTTCACGGCCGGTCCGCGCCGGGTCAACCCAGGACCATGTTTCGCATACATGGCCGCTACCTCGGCCTCGCTTGCCAGTTCGCCGCGCCGCGCCGCGGCGAGCTCCGCTTCAAGTTCGGCGCATTCCTCGGTGGTGAGTTCGGTCGGCGCGGCGGTCAGCGCACGGGTCCGCCGAAACCGGC
>DATARX010000045.1:0-4953 GCA_036263955.1 Rhodopila sp. | reverse complement strand
CCGCTGTTGCTGCCGCGCCGCCTCGGCGGTTCACCCCGACGCTGGAACGGACGCCACCTTGCAGCCTGATGTCTGATCGGCATGTATTCCCCGCCTCGGAAAGGGAATATGCGAATGCGGCGTCGGCTAATTCTGTTGAGTATGGCTCTGTCTCTGGGTTTTCCGCCGCTGGTGTTTCCGGCGCTGGGGTTTCCGGCATCCGCCCGCGCGCGGACGATTCTGGCCGCGACGCCGATCGCGCGGATGGACCTGCCGTGGTGGCGCGCGCGGCATGAGGCGAAGCTGAAGGAACTGGCGGAGACGAAGCCGCAGCTTATTTTTCTGGGTGATTCGATAACGGAAGACTGGGAGCGGTCGGGCCCGCCCGCGTGGCAGGATTTTGCCCCGGTCTGGAAGCGGTACTACGGCGACCGGCAGGCGATCAACCTCGGCTTCAAGGGGGACACCACCGCCAGCCTGCTGTGGCGCATCCGCAATGGAGAGGTCGCCGGCATCGCGCCCAAGGCGGCGGTGATCCTGATCGGCGCGAACAACCTCGGGCGGGTGCACTGGTCGGCCGAGGACACCGTCGCCGGCATCGACGCCATTATCAGCGAACTGCACCACCGGCTGCCGACGACGAAAATTCTCTTGCTGGGGGTGCTGCCTTCCGAACGGTCGGCGTGGATCACCGAGACCACGGGCCAGATCAACGCCATGCTGGCGAAACGCTACAAGGGTGATCGGTCGGTGTCGTTCCTCGACCTGACCGCACTGTTCATGCGCAATGGGCGATTGAACCGCGACCTGTTCCTCGATCCCAAACTGACGCCGCCCGACCCGCCGTTGCATCCGACCGCGCAGGGGCAGGCGTTGATGGCGCAGGCGATGGAGCCGGTGCTGGCGGACATGCTGAACGACAAGCCACACTCTTGAGGGTGTTCCGGTAATGGTGTTCCGGCGGCCGGCATATCCGGGCTGCCGGGCGATTGCCTTACTGCATACGGGATCGCACGCTGGCGCGCTTCGGACATCCGTCCGGGGGGTGCTTCGGACATGCGTCCGGGGGGTGCTTCGGACATCCGTCCGGGGCGCTCAAGCAGCGAGGAGGGATCATGCCAAAAGGATACTGGGTGGCCAGGGTCGATGTACACGACCCGGAGGCATACAAGGGCTACGTCGCCGCCAACGCGGCGGCATTCGCCAAGTATGGCGCCGAATTCCTTGTTCGCGGTGGCCGGTCCGAGGCGCCGGAAGGCACGGCGCGTTCCCGCAACGTGGTGATCGCGTTCAAGGACTACGACACCGCGGTCGCCTGCTACCGCTCCCCCGAATACGCGGCCGCCAAGGCGTTGCGGGAACCGGCCTCGGTCGCGGATGTGCTGATCATCGAAGGCTATGACGGCCCGCAGCCCGGATAAGCGCGCGGTCGTTTTCGGCGTCGGTTCTCCGGCCGGTCGGCCGGGGTCCGACGATGTCGCTGCGTTTCGCACAGCGATCGGCGGCCGATACCTGCCACGCCGCGGGCAATGATTGACCCATATCAATGAGGCCAGGCCGCAACAGGATCAGGTTTCCAGAGCGCTCCATCGGATCAGAAGAAAGGCGCTCGGGATGCCCAAAGATCGGAAGCTGTTATTCGTCATTGCCGACGGCGGGCATGTGCGTTTCGTTCGGCCCGGCGAGGACAACGCGCTGCGCAGCGATGCGGCGAACGCGCTGCGCAGCGATGCGGCGCTGGATTCGTTCACTGCCCATAAGCAATCGACCGACCTGAGGTCGGATCGTCCCGGCGCATCCTACCACACCGGATCGTCCGCTCATCACGCCTTGGCACCGCGGCACGATCCGCATGTGCTGGAGAAGGAGAGGTTCGCGCGGGCCGTCGCGGATCAACTCAATGCGGCCCGGGCGGTCGGTGCGTTCGACGAACTGGTCATCGTTGCGTTGCCGCATACGCTTACCGCGATCCGCCAGGAACTGGACACCATAACGGACGCAAGGATCATCGGCACGCTGCACAAGGATTTGACGAAGATACCAGACGAAGAACTCTGGCCGCATCTACGGGCGTGGGTACGGCCTGTACACCGCGCCATATCGTGAGGCGCGGTCGGCTATGCGGTTGACCGAGGTCAAAGCCTTGGTCCTCCGGTTCCGCATGATGAAGCCGGTCTGGCGCCAAAAGGCCAGTTAACACGCAAAGGAGATCGCGTCATGGCAACCGTCCCCGTTCCGGTAAAGCAGTCCGTTCCGGCCCCAACCAGCCCTTCGCCCGACATCTGGCGCTCGCTCCGATCCGAAATGGATCGGCTGTTCGACAGCTTCACCGGGCGTTTCGGCGCGGCACCGTTCCTGTCGAGTCGTTTCGATACGACCGTTAGTCTCCCGTCGTTTGCGGTCGATATCACCGAGAAGGAACATGAGTTCCTTGTCAGCGCCGAAGTGCCTGGGATGGCCGACAAGGATATCGATGTTTCGTTGTCGGGCGACGTGCTCACGATAAAGGGCGAAAAGCGTCAGGAGCGCGAGGAAGAAGGTGACAACCGTTACTTGTCGGAGCGTAGCTACGGCGCGTTCCAACGCGCTTTCTCGCTGCCTGATGGCGTGGACCGTGAGAAGATCGCGGCTTCGTTCGCCAACGGCGTACTGACGGTGACGTTGCCGAAATCCGCACAAGCCGCAGCCAAAAAGATTGAGGTGAAGCCGGCCGTCTGATCTTTCGCGACGTAAGGGATCGCGTGCGGTTTCGCTCTGCCGTCTCCGCGAATTGGAGCAAAACCAATGGTTGGCATAACGTTGTGGCGGTTGCCACCGTGCCGGATGGCCCTGGTGCGCCGCCAATGTTCCAGGCGCCTTGTGGAGTTTCCATACCCGCGTCGGCGATTACCGGAGTGCCGCAGAAAGGCGTCACGGCGTAACGATCTCATTCGCGGCCGGCTGGCGCCGCGACACTACAGCTTCACGTAAAAGGTTTCCGTCCATCAGCACAGTTCGGATCCGCAGGAGGCATCTATGACGCTTACCGCCGCCGGAATCATGACCACGAAGGTCGTGACCGCTCGCCCGGAGGACTCCGTGGCCAAAGTCGCCAGGCTATTGAGCGAGCATGAGATCAGCGCGGTTCCCGTTTGCGATCCGCAGGGGGGAGTGCTCGGCATGCTGAGCGAGGGCGATCTGATGCGGCCGTTTGGCAAGGAGACTGTTATCAAGCGCGCCTGGTGGCTCAATCTGCTGGCCGATGGCACCGATCTGGCGCCTTCCTTTCTTGAGTGCTTGCGGGTGGAAAACCGTCCGGCCCGCGAGCTGATGGTTGCGCCGGTCATTACCGCCTCACCGGACAGCAGCGTATCCGAACTGGCCGAGTTGCTGGCGCGCCATCATATCAAGCGCCTGCCGATCCTGCGTGATGGCAAACTGGTCGGGATCGTCAGCCGAGCGGATGTGGTGCGGGCGATTGCGCGGACGCCGGACGCGGTGGCGGAAGCGCTCTGAACGGTGGGCGTCTTAAGACCAGGCCCTGCGCATCATGGCACCAGAACGGCCGCGCCATCGAACCGTCCGGCGCGCAGGTCGGCAAGTGCCTGGTTGGCCTGTTGCAACGGATAGCGCGTCGTCTGGGTTACGATCCCGACTTTGGGCGCGAGGGCCAGGAAGTCCAGCCCATCCTGTCGCGTGAGATTGGCAACCGAAACGAGATGTCGTTCCTGCCATAGCAGGCGATAGGGGAACCGGGGGATGTCGCTCATGTGGATGCCGGCGCAGACCACGCGACCGCCCTTGCACACCACCCGCAGCGCGATCGGCACCAGATCGCCGATCGGGGCGAAGATGATAGCGGCGTCGAGCGGTTTGGGCGGCGTCTCATTGGAGCCGCCGGCCCAGACGGCGCCGAGGTGGCGGGCGAAGTCCTGGGTTGCGACGTCGCCTGGCCGGGTGAACGCAAAGACGGACCTGCCCTGCCAGTTCGCGACCTGGGCGATGATATGGGCCGCGGCGCCGAAGCCATAGAGACCGAGTTTGCGGCCCTCGCCGGCGATCACCAGGGATCGCCAGCCGATCAGGCCGGCGCAGAGCAAGGGCGCGAGGGACTCGTCGCTTCCGGCGTCGTCCAGCGGAAATGCATAGCGTGCGTCGGCGATGACCGTGGTCGCGAAGCCGCCGTCCCTTGTGTAGCCGTTGAACAGCGGCTGATCGCAAAGATTTTCGCGCCCGCTGGTGCAATAGGGGCAAACGCCGCAGGTATGACCCAACCAGGGGATGCCGACGCGCTGCCCGACGCGTAGCCCGATGACGCCGGTGCCGATGGCGCCGATCCGGCCGACGATTTCGTGTCCCGGAATGATCGGCACGCGCGGATCGGGCAACTCGCCGTCGACGACGTGAAGGTCCGTCCGGCAGACACCGCAGGCGCCGACCGCAACGCGGATTTCGTTGGGGCCGGGCGAGCGGTCTGGCAGTTCCATCCATTCGAGGGGCTTTTGCAGAGCCTTCAGCACCATTGCGTGCATGGCTTTCTCCGTCGGTGGAAGAAATTCGCCGGCGCCCCCGGCAGCCATCGGTCGTGCCGGGCAATTTTGCATTTCCGACGCAATAAAATCCAGGGCGGCAAAATCCAGGGGGGCAAAATCCAGGGCGGCCTTTTTGGAAATGTCGGATCGTTACGGGATCGACTGCCTGCTTCGGCTTTCGCGATCAATCGTCTCGGCGCCCTGATGGCTGGGTCCAACGGCGTGGACGCAGCCCTGCCAGGAACCCACCTGGCGGGTCCGCGCGCAACCCTCTTTCCCCCACGGCCCCGTCCGCGCTATGGGTGGCGACGAAAGGCGCGAGGGCATTGATGGAAGACGATCAGAAGCAGCGGCCGGATAGCCTGCTGCCCTATGAGAAATGGATCGAGGAGGCGCTACGCCACGTGGTGGCGCAGGCGATCGAGCACGTGGCGGTCCAGGGCCTGCCCGGCGGCCACCATTT
>DATARX010000461.1:0-3496 GCA_036263955.1 Rhodopila sp. | reverse complement strand
GTGAGGGACCACCCGGCGCGCGCTGTTCGAGCAGCTCGACCGTTCCGCCCTGCTGGCACTGCCGCCGACGCCCTACGAATACGCCGACTGGAAGCGCTGTCGGGTGAACCTCGACTACCACATCGAGGTCGAGAAGCATTTCTACTCGGTGCCGTTCCGATTGCTGCGCCAGGAGGTGGAGGCGCGCCTCACGGCGAAGACGGTGGAGATCTTCCACCGCGGCAAGCTGGTCGCCACGCATCTGCGCAGCCTGCGGGCGCATCGGTCGACGACCATCGCCGAGCACATGCCGAGCTCGCATCGGCGCTACCACGACTGGACCGCCATTATGTAGCACCCGCCACCACGCTTGACGTGCGCTCTCGGCTCGAGCATGTTCCCTATATGTTCACAATTCGGGGGCTCGTATGGCCCAGCACTTCCTCTTGTCCGCCACGGCCCGCTCACTCAGTCCGGCCAAGGTGGCCCGGATGTCCGACCGAGGCGCCGAAAACGTGTTCCTGCGCCTGCGCTGGCCCGAGACCGACGGTAAGCCGGTCTGCCCGAGTTGCGGCTGCCGGGTCTGCTATGATTGCCGTCGCCCGGCCGGTCAGGCCCGTTGGCGCTGCAAAGCCTGTGGCGCCGATTTCTCGGTCACATCGGGCACCCTGTTCGCCTGGCACAAGCTGCCGCTGAAGACCTACCTGATGGCGATCGCGGTGTTCTGCAACGAGGTGAAGGGCAAAAGCATGCTGGCCTTCGCTCGCGACCTCGATGTGCAATACAAAACCGCCTTCGTTCTGGCGCACAAGCTGCGCGAGGCGATGGCGTCCAGCACGAAAGCGATCGGCATCGGCGGCGAAGGACGCACGGCTGAGATCGATGGCGCCTATTTCGGCGGCCGTATCCGGCCAGAGAACCTGGCGATCGACCGGATTGACCGGCGGCTCGCGGAGAACCGGTCGGGCAAGCGACAGGTGGTGGTGGCGATGCGCGAGCGCGGCGGCCGCACGCTGGCGCAGGTTTTCCCGGCCGAAGCGGATGCCGTGGCGGCGATCCGCCAGCGGGTTGCCAAAGGCACCACGGTTCATGCCGACGAGAGCACGGCGTGGAACCCGCTGCACGCCAGCTTCGCCATGCACCGGATCAACCACCAGGATGGCTTCAGCATCGGCGGCGCCTGCACCAATGGCGCGGAATCCTATTTCTCCCGCCTGCGCCGCGGCGAACTCGGACATCACCACCACATCGCCGGGCCCTATCTCGTCCGCTACGCCCGGGAAGCAGCCTGGCGCGAGGACTTCCGCCGCGTCGATAACGGCGAGCAGATCTACGGCGTCGTCAGGCTGGCGATGCGGTGTAGGCCGTCGGTCGATTTCTGCGGCTATTGGCAGCGAGCTCGAGGTTAGGCAGGCCCACCCCGTCGCCGCATCCGGCGCCGCATTGCGACGACACGGCGCCTGATGGACTTTCGCAGGACCGGGTCGGAGACAGGGATCCCCTTCCGTCGCATCAGGAAGATCGTAACGTCATCTGCAGTAAGTGTTTCGCCCTCCACTTCGCGTAATGCATCGTAATATCCACGAGAAAAATCGCGTGGTGTTAAGTATTGAGATCCACCTCGCGACCTGAAGGGTGGGACAAACGGGCGTAGTGCCCGTAGTTTCGTCTCAATTTGAGCGATAGCAGAGCGATATACTTCGGCTCTGCGATCGAAATCCTGCAAGCCGAGTATAAGGCGCCTCCGGCGTGCGTAAAGGCTCGCGATCAGTCTTTCACTTTCCATAACGGGAATCGTAGAAACCATAGGTTCCGATGCAACTCGATTGGAGTGGCGGGTGCTACATAATGGCGTACATTTGCATTCGTGGCCTGCTGGTTCCGGAAGCTCGCTGAACGATGCGGCGAACGTCCGGGGCTGGGCACTACAGCAGCTTCAGCGCCAGGAAGCCGCCGATCACACCCACTGCCAGCGCGCTGGTGACCAGGGTCAGCCGTTTCTCGATGAAGTCGCGGACGGCGTCGCCGTAGAAGTGCAGCAGCGTGGCGACCAGGAAGAACCTGGCGCCGCGGGTCAGCAGGCTGGCGGCCATGAAAGGCCAGAAGGCGAAGCGGGCGGCGCCGGCGGCGATGGTGACGATCTTGTAGGGGATCGGCGTCAGGCCTTTGATCAGGATGATCCACAGGCCGTATTCCTGGAACTTCGCCTGGAAGGCCGCATAGGCCGCGCCGTAGCCGTAGACGTCCAGGATCGGCCTGGCGACCTGGTCGAACACGGCGAAACCGATCAGGTAGCCCAGGGCACCGCCGGCGACGCTGCCCGCCGTGCAGATCGCCGCGAACCGCCACGCCGCACGTGGCCGGGCCAGCGCCATCGGCACCAGCAGTGCGTCGGGCGGAATGGGGAAGAAGCTGGCCTCAGCGAACGCGATCAGCGCAAGCCACCAGGCGGCGTTGGGGGAGGCGGCCAGCGCCATCACGCGGCCGTACAATCTGCGGAGCATGGCGTGCCCTTTAGCAGCCGCCGCCGGTCTGGTCACCTGCGGTTCGGCCGCCTATCGTGGTGCCAACCGAAAAGGAGACGTCCCGAGATGACCACGACCGTCGCCCGCCTGCTGGCGGACAGCCTGGAAGCGCATGACATCGACCAGATTTTCTGCGTGCCCGGCGAAAGCTATGTCGGGCTGACCAGCGTGCTGACCGAACGTAACTCCATCCGCATGATCGTGTGCCGGCATGAGGGCGGGGCCGGGTTCATGGCGGTTGCCGACGGGCGGCTGAGGAACCGGGCGGGGGTGTGCATCGTATCGCGCGGACCGGGGCTGTCGAATGCGATGGTGTCGCTGCACTCGGCGTTCCATGACGCGACGCCGATGGTGATGCTGGTGGGCCAGGTGGAGCGCCGCGATTTCGGGCGGCTGGCGCTGCAGGAGCAGAACTACTCCAAGATGCTGTCGGACATTACCAAAAGCGTGATCGAAGTGAACCAGCCGGAGCAGGCGTCGGAGGCGATCGCGCGGGCGTTCCACGTGGCGGAATCCGGCACGCCGGGGCCGGTTGCGGTGATCCTGCCGGAGGATATTTTCGACGAGACGACCGATGCGGCGCTGAACCGGCCGCGCCCGCGCGTGGTGGCAGGGCCGCGGGCACAGGACCTGGATCGGCTGGCGGAGATGCTGGCGAAGGCCGAACGGCCGCTGATCCTCGCCGGCGGTGCGCTGCTGGCCGACAGCCTGCACGAAACCGGTGTCTATGCCGATTTGCGGCGGTTGTCGGAACAATGGGTGTTGCCGATCAGCCCGACCCATCGCCGCCCGCAGCTGTTCGATGCGCGGCATCCGAACTACGGCGGCTATATGGGGATCCGGGTGCCGCCGGCGCTGATTGGTGAGATGAAGAAGGCGGACCTGGTCGTGGCGCTGGGGGAACGGCTGACCGATACGGTCACGCAGTCCTACTCATTTCCCGCGGCGCCGCAGCCGCAGCTTCCGCTGGTGCATATCTGGCCGGATCCGAA
>DATARX010000431.1:0-2234 GCA_036263955.1 Rhodopila sp. | reverse complement strand
AAGCCTGTGGCACCGTTGGCCACATCGCCGCGCTGCGCCGCCTCCGCGTCGGCCCGTTCCTGGAGCATCATGCGATTCCGCTGGACAAACTGCAGGAACCGGACGATACCGCGCCCGCTTCCCCGGACCTGCTGCTTCCGGTCGCGACCGCGCTGGCCGACATCCCGGCGCTGGCCCTGACCGAACAGGAGGCCGCCGACCTCTCCCACGGCCAGGCCATCAGCCTGGTCGCGTTGATGGGCCGGATTCCCGCGACGGCCGATCCCAATGGCGGATTGGCCCGGGCGATGGCGGGGGGCCGCGTGATCGGGTTGTGCCGTCTGGAAGACGGCATGCTGAAGCCCGACCGGGTTCTCTGACCACTCGTCGTCAGGCCCCCGTTGCCAGTTCTTGGCCCACGTGTCCCGACCAACCCTTTTCTCAGGAGAACCCTGATGTCGATTACGGCGGAGCGTCGCACGACGCTCATTGGTGAATACGCAACCGGCGCGGCCGATACTGGCAGCCCCGAAGTCCAGGTCGCCCTGCTGTCGGAGCGGATCGGCAACCTGACCGAACATCTGAAGACCCACGCGAAGGATTTTCATTCACGCCGTGGCCTGCTGATGCTGGTGGGACGGCGCCGCCGCCTGCTGGACTACCTGAAGAAGAAAGACCAGGCCCGCTACCAGACCCTGATTGGCCGCCTGAGCCTGCGTCGCTAAACCAGCCCGTTGCGGAATCGCCATGGCCGGGCATCGTCCCGGCCATCTTCGCACAGGCAGCGCCTCCCCGTCACGAACAGACGCCCCCAGCCACGGCGCCCCGTTCAGCAGGACGTGTAGATAAAGCTGGCCAACCGCCGGATTGATCCCTATTTCCAGTCCGTTGACCAAAGAGAAGACCTGAGCGGGGGCAGGACCACCCCCGGCAACACTGCGGCACGCGGTGGACAGATAGATCGCCGATCCGGCCACGCCCCGAAAGGCGCGGGACAAGCGACGGCGTTTCCGGCCACATGGCCGCGGCTGCGACGTTTTCAACGCCCCGCAGCACGCGCTCCGTGTTACCCGAGACGCCGCCACCCGCTCCACAACCCAGGGACTGGCGGAGACGCTGTCTGGTTGTCCGCCGATGCCGCGCATCTGAAGGACGACTGAATGTTCAATTATTTCCGCAAGGAACTCGATTGGGGTGGGCGCAAGCTGGTGCTGGAAACCGGCAAGATCGCCCGCCAGGCCGATGGCGCGGTCATGATCTCCTACGGGGAGACGATCGTGCTCTGCACCGCCGTCGGCGTGAAGACCGCCAAGCCGGGTCAGGATTTCTTCCCGCTGACCGTGAACTATCAGGAAAAGGCGTTCGCCGCCGGCAAGATCCCGGGTGGCTTCTTCAAGCGTGAAGGCCGCCCCTCGGAAGCCGAGGTGCTGAAAAGCCGACTGATCGACCGCCCGATCCGCCCGCTGTTCCCCGAAGGGTTCCGCAACGAAGTCCAGATCGTGGCCACCGTCCTGAGCTATGACAACGAAAACGACCCCGACATCGTCTCGATGGTCGGCTGCTCCGCCGCACTGACCCTGTCGGGGATCCCGTTCTTCGGTCCGATCGCCGCCGCCCGCGTCGGCTACCAGGACGGCCAGTACATCCTGAACCCGACTGCCGACCAGATGAAGACCAGCGCGCTGGAACTGGTGCTCGCGGGCACCGCCGAGGGCGTGTTGATGGTCGAATCCGAAGCGCAGGAACTGTCCGAAGAGGTCATGCTGGGCGCGGTCAAGTTCGGCCATGCGGCGTTCCAGCCGGTGATCGCCGCGATCATCGAGCTTGCCGAACACGCCGCCAAGGAACCCTGGCCGCTGCCGGAGAAGACCGAGGAAGAAAAGGCGCTCGCCGCCCGTGTCGACGCGCTGGCCCGCGCCAGCATCGCCGAGGCCTACCAGGAGAAGGTCAAGCAGGCGCGGTATGAGAAGGTCGGCGCCGCGAAGAAGGCTGCCGCCGCCGCGCTCGCCGCCGAAGGGCTCGACCCGGAGAAGGCCAAGGGCATCTTCCACGACCTGGAAGCCGACGTGGTCCGCAACGCCATCCTCGACACCGGCATCCGCATCGACGGCCGTGACACCCGCACCGTCCGCCCGATCATCGCCGAGGTCGGCATCCTGCCGCGCGCCCACGGGTCCGCTTTGTTCACCCGCGGTGAGACACAGGCATTCTGCGTCGCCACCCTCGGCACCGGCCAGGACGAGCAGGTCGTGGAC
>DATARX010000491.1:0-8702 GCA_036263955.1 Rhodopila sp. | reverse complement strand
GCCCGGGCGCGGGCGCGGCGGACGCCTTCGGCTTCGATGCTGTCGGTGGTTTCGCGCAGGCCGGCGGTGTCGACCAGGGTGACCGGGACGCCGCCGAGAATGACCCGGGTTTCGAGGGCGTCGCGCGTGGTGCCGGGGATGGCGGAGACGATGGCGACGTCGCGTTCGGCCAGCGCGTTGACCAGGGTGGATTTTCCGACGTTGGGCGCGCCGGTGATGGCGAAGAATAATCCCTCGCGCAGCTTTTCGCCGCGGTGGGCGTCGTTGAGGTGGGCGGCGACCTCGGTTCGGACGGTGCGCAGGGTGGCGAGAAGCTGGTCCTCGACCTCGGGCGGCAGGTCTTCGTCCGGAAAGTCGATCAGGGCTTCCTGGTAGGCGAGGATGCCGCGCAGACGGTCGGCCCAGTCCTGGTAGAGCGCGCCCAGGGCGCCTTCGAGTTGGCGCAGGGCCTGGCGGCGCTGGGCCTCGGTTTCGGCGGCGACCAGGTCGTGGACGGCTTCGGCTTCGACCAGGTCCATGCGGCCGTTCAGGAAGGCGCGGCGGGTGAACTCGCCGGGTTCGGCGGGGCGGAGACCAGAGGTGGCCAGGGCGTCGGCGACGCCGTCGATGACCGCGCGGCCGCCGTGCAGATGCAGTTCGGCGCAGTCGTCGCCGGTGTAGGTGTTGGGGGCGGGGAACCAGAGCACCAGGGCGTGATCGAGCAGCGCGCCGGATGGGTCGCGCAGGCGGCGGAGGGACGCGTGGCGTGGCGCGGGCAGGGCGCCGCCGATGAGGGCCGCGACGGTCGGGCCGGTGTTCGGGCCGCTGAGCCGCATCACGGCGATGGCGGCGCGGGTGGAGCCGGAGGCGAGAGCGAAGATGGTGTCGGTCATGGGGGAGGTATCACGGGCCGGTCAGGTGCATGCCGACGGCGTAAACCATTCATTCACAAATGGAAGTCAAAATGGAAAAGCCAGCGGAATACCCCGCCGGCTTAACCTCGGAGGAAAAGATGACTGAGACTCATCTAGGCTTCCTGATGCGGATGATGGTGATCGTGATTGTAAAAGTCAAGATAATCATCAAGAAGCGTTAGGGGATCGGGGCAGCCTTTACTGGGCTGGCCCACCCCGGGTTTATCCGGTTATCGGGATTTGTTTCAGCCCATCGGCGACGGTCAGCCGTCCGCCGGTGGCGGCTTCGATCGCCTCGATGGTCAGGCCGGGGGCGATTTCCAGCAGGCGGAAGCCGGTGCCGGCGGGGGCGAACAATCCGTAGTTCGTGGCCACCAGAGTAACGACTCCGCGGGCGGTGACCGGCAGGTCGCATGCGGTCACCAGCCTTGGGCGGCCATCGCGGGTGACGTGTTCCAGGATGATGAACACGCGTTTGGCGCCGGCGGCCAGATCCATGGCGCCGCCGATGCCGCCGCCTTTCTGGCCCTGCAGTTTCCAGTTGGCGAAGTCGCCGTTCATGGCGACCTGATAGGCGCCCATCACGGTCGCGTCGATGCGGCCGCCGCGAATCACGCCGAAACTGTCGGCGTGATGCACCACGGCGGCGCCGGGTTTCAGCGTCACGTTCTGGCCGCCGGCGTTGACCAGGTTGAGGTCCTCGTGGCCGGCGAGGGCGACGGGGCCGTAGCCGATCACACCGTTCTCGGAATGATAGGTGATATCGCGGTCGCCGATATCGGTGTTGGAACACAGTGTCGGGATGCCGACGCCGAGGTTGACGATCCAGCCGTCCTGGAATTCACGCGCGACGCGGTCGGCCATCTGCTGGCGGGTCAGGCCTTTGGTTTCGCTCATCGCCGGCGCTCCTGCCGCCTGGTGGGCCATAGTCCGTCGGGTTCCGGCGGCACCTGGACGAGGCGGTGGACGTAGATGCCGGGTGTATGGACGTCGTCGGGGTCGATGGTGCCGGGCGATACGATCGGTTCATCGATCTCGGCGATGGTGATCTGGGCGGCGGTGGCCATGACGGGGGCGAAATTGCGCTGCGAGCGGTGGAAGCGGAGGTTGCCGAGCGTATCGGCGGTGCGGGCGCGGATGAAGGCGTAGTCGAGCGGGAGGGCGTATTCCAGCAGATATTCGCGGCCGTTGATGACCCGGGTTTCGCGGCCCGCGGCGAGTTCCGTGCCGACGGCGGTGGGGGTGTAGAAGGCGGGTATGCCGGCGCCGGCGGCGCGCAGGCGTTCGGCCAGGGTGCCTTGCGGCACGAGTTCGGCTTCGACATCGCCGGACTCGTAGTATTTGGTGAAGGGCAGCACGTCTGTCGGACGGGTGGCGGCGGTGAAGGCGCAGATGACTTTCGCGACCTGGCCGTTTTCCACCAGCATGCCGATGTCGGGCATCCGCGGTTGTTGCGCGCCGCCGGTGGTGTTGGCGACCAGCGTCAGGCGCTTCGCGCCTTGGTCCTTCAAGGCTCGGATCAGGTTGAACGGGGTTCCCGGCATGGCGAAACCGCCGAACGCGATGGTGCTGCCATCGGGAATGTCGGCGACCGCGTCGGCGCAATCGCCGCGCAGCTTGGTCTTTTGGGTCATCGCTTCCCCGCGTTTTGTGTTGCGGTGATGAAGGTTCAGGCCGCGCGCGGTGTCAAGGGAAGCGGCGTGGCGCACGTCGCGTGCAACGCATTGGCGTCGCAGGGTCCGCGCATGCGCCGCGGAGCGTTGCCAGGTTCAAATACGGATGTTTGGACGCATCATACCAGCGGCGTTGACGGCGACTCTTGTGCTGACCGTCATTGCAGGGACTGCCCCATGATCGCTTGCTCGCGCGCTCGCTTGCTTGCGCGTCGGGCAGTGTCTCGACGGGGCAATTTTTCTGCCGCTTGGCATTAGCCAGCAAAATTCGCCGGATCGGTGTTGGCGCCGCAGACCAGGACGCCAACCCGGGCGCCGGGCGGTGGCTGGAAGCGTCCGGACAGCAGGGCGGCGGTCGCGGTGGCGCCGCCCGGTTCGGCCACCAGCCGGAAGCGGTCCCACAGCAGGCGTTGCGCCGCCGCGATCGATTCGTCCGGCACCAGTACGGTGTGGCTGATGAAGCGTTGGGCGATCGGGAACATCAGCGCCCCGACCTGCCTGGCCCCCAGGCTGTCGGCGGCCAGTCCACCGACCGCCGCGGGCACCGGATGGCCGGCGCGCAGTGCGTCGTGCAAGCCGGGGCAATTCTCGGGCTCGACGCTGATGACTTCGACCTTGGCAACTTCGACCCTGGCGCCTTCGACCTTGGCGCCTTCGACCATGGCGCCTTCGACCCTGGCGGCGTACCAGGCGGCGATGCCGCCGATCAATCCGCCGCCGCCGGTTGCCACCAGGATGTGGGTCAGGTCCGGTGCGTCCTGCTCGAACTCGCGTGCCACCGTGCCCTGGCCCGCCAGGATGTCGGGGTGGTCGTAGGCGTGGATTTCCAGCGCGCCGGTTTCCGCCTGGCGTTGCCGGGAGGCGACCAGGGCTTCGGCATAGGTTTCGCCAATTCGGACCACCCGAGCGCCATAGCTGGCGATTCGCGCGATTTTGGTGGCGGGCGTGGCGGCGGGGACGAAGATCTCCGCCGTTACGCCCAGGGTGCGGGCGGCGTAGGCGACGGCGGCGCCGTGGTTGCCGCCCGACGCGGCGATTACCCCTTCGGATGGGATGGCGGCCGACAGCATCCGGTTGAACGCGCCGCGCGGCTTGAAACTACCGGCGTGCTGCAGCAGTTCCAGCTTGAGGGTTACCGGCGCGCCGGTGCCCAGATCGTCCTGCAACACGGGTGTATGACGAACATAGGGGGCTATACGTGCAGCGGCGGCCGATACCGTTTCTCGATCGATCATCATCCGCGAACGCTGGCACGGCCGCAAATTCACGACAAGCCGCTTCCTTTTCACGCCCGATGCGCTCACACTATGGTCGCATGTTCAGCCAGCGGCGGATGCACGGAAGCTGCGTGTCGAGGAATGGAGACGCGATTTTGGTGACGGGTTCACCGGGGTCGGGTAAGTCCGATCTTGTGTTGCGGTTGCTCTCACGCGGTTTCGAACTGGTGGCGGACGATCAGGTGATCATCGAGGACGGCATTGCCTCCTGCCCGCCAAGCCTGGCGGGATTGCTCGAGGTCCGCGGCCTGGGCATTGTGCGCCTGCCTTTCAGGGCCGAGGCGCGGCTGATGCTTGTGGTTGCGCTGGAGGGACGGGCCGACCGCATGCCGATGCCCAGTCGCCATCCCGAACTGGACCTGCCGGTGGTCTGGATCGATCCGGCGGCGGCGTCCGCGCCCGAACGGGTTGCGTTGGCGCTGGACTGCGCGCTCGGGCGGGTCAGTCAGGTTGCCGGGGCGTTCGCGGCATGAATCCCATGCGTGTCGTGGTGGTCACTGGCCTGTCGGGGGGCGGCAAGGCCTCGATCCTGCGGGCGCTGGAGGATGTCGGCTACGAGGCGGTGGACAATCCGCCGGTGACGATGCTGGATGAAATGATTGCCAGCGAGGATAAGGCCCGGGGTGACCGCAAACTGGCGGTTGGCATCGACGCCCGGACCCGCGGCTTCGATGCCGGCGGTGTGCTGGATGTCATCGCCCGGCTGCGGACCGATCCTGGCCTGGGGTTGCAACTGGTCTATGCGTGGGCCGATGAGAGCACGTTGCTGCGCCGCTATACCGAAACCCGCCGCCGCCATCCGCTGGCACCACAGGGCGTCGTCGCCGACGGGATTGCGGCGGAAATCGCCCTGACCGAACCGCTGCGGGAAGCGGCCGACCTGGTGGTGGATACGTCGGACCTGCCGATCGCCAACCTGCGCCGGCTGATCGAGCGGCATTTCGGGGCGGACGCCGGCCAGGCGCAGTTGGCGCTTTCGCTTATGTCATTTGCCTATCCGCGCGGCCTGCCGCGGGAAGCAGATCTGGTATTCGATGCACGCTTCCTTCGGAACCCGCATTACGATCCCATATTGCGTCCGAAGACGGGCCTCGACTCGGATGTTGGGGCCTACGTCGAGGCCGACCCGGATTTTGCCAAATTTTTTACGCGAATCGCGGAATTGATCGAACTCGTGTTGCCGAGATTTGTGCAAGAGGGCAAAAAATACGCTACGATCACAATTGGATGTACTGGTGGCCGTCACAGGTCCGTTCATCTGATTGAAAAATTAGCGAATCATCTCATCTCGCGCGTCGCGGCGTGTCCTGCGGATGGTGGTAACGTGGTACCCTGGCGGGTCTTCGTCACCCATCGGGAGTTGGCGAGGGATGGGACAACCGATGCGTTTCTGGTGGACCGCCCGGTTGCGCGCCGGGGTGAAACGGACATAGTGAAGCCAGCGCAAGGCATGGTCGTTCAGGCATAGGAGGCCTGATACAATACGATGGTAACATCGAACGGTTATCAACCCGACGGCCCACTCACGCTTCGGGACATCTCGGTCCGCTCATGATCGGCATGGTCCTGGTGACGCACGGGCGGCTCGCGGATGAGCTGCGCTCCGCCATGGAGCACGTGGTTGGGTCACAACGGAACGTCGACACGGTCTGTATCGGACCGGACGACGATATGGAAAACCGCCGAGCCGAGATCGAGGCCTGTATCGGGCGGTGCGATACCGGCGACGGGGTGGTGCTGCTGACCGACATGTTCGGCGGAACGCCTTGCAACCTGGCGATCTCCATGATGGAGAAGAAGGGTGTGGAGGTGATCGCCGGGGTCAATCTGCCAATGCTGGTGAAGCTGGCGAAAGTGCGCTCGAAGCAGCCGCTGGCCGATGCGGTCAATTGCGCGGAGGACGCCGGCCGGAAATACATCGCCGCCGCGTCGCATGTGCTGCACGGCTGCAAAGTGAACGGGTCCGGCGGTGCCTGCGTGAATGGCCGGGCCGAGGACTGCGTCGACGGAACGGTCGCGGCCTGCGTCGACGGGACTGTCGCGGCCTGCGTCGACGGAACGGTCGCGGCCTGCGTTGACGCGGCTGCCGCGGCTTGCCTAGACGCGGCTGCCGCCGCTTGCCTGGATGGCAAGGCCGCCGCCTACGTGGATGGCGAGGCTAAGGCCTATATCGGCGGAAAAGCTGAGTGACCGACTCGCTGTCGTCGGGTGAGCCTGTCCTGTCCCGCGTCGTCACCATCTGCAACAAGCGCGGTTTGCACGCGCGGGCGGCGGCCCGATTCGTCACCTTGGCTGAACAGTTCGGCGCTTCGGTCGACGTGCTGAAGGACGGTCAGGTCATTTCCGCCCGCTCGATCATGGGGCTGATGATGCTTGGCGCGGCGCGCGGCGCGGATATCGAGTTGCGTGCCGAAGGCTGGGATGCCAAGGAAGCGTTGGACGCCCTGGCTGCCCTGGTCGAGGCCGGCTTCGATGAACAGGATTGAGCCACCACCGCCTCAACATCAGCGACTGGCTCGCACTGCCCTCGCTGTCGGGCATCCGCGTACTGAACGGCTGTTCCATGGCATAGCGGTATCGGCCGGGGTGGCGATCGGCCCGGTGTTCGGCACTGTCGAACCCGAGGCGGTGGTTACGCGACAGAAAATCCAGGCATCCGACATCGGCGCGGAGGGGGCGCGGCTGGAGGCCGCGATCGTGCAATCGCGCAAGCAACTGGCGAAGCTGCGGGCGCGGCTGGCGGTGCTGCCGGAAGAAAGCCAGTCCGAGATCGCACCGCTGATCGAGGCCTATATCCGGATGCTGGGTCCGTCGCGATTGATCCGCGGGGTGCGGGCACGGATCGAAGAAACGCTGTTGTCCGCCGAGTCGGCGGTGATGGCGGAGGCGGCGGCGATCGGCGAGGCGATCATGGCCCAGGCGGAGCCGAGCCTGTCGGCCGAGGACCTGGCGGGATTGCGGCGGCGCGCGGATGAGATCGGGGAAATCGCTCGGCGGCTGGTGCGCAACCTGACGCGTTCGCCGTTCCGAAGTTTCGCCGGGTTGCCGGAAGGCGCGATCCTGGTGGCGGAGGCGTTGCGGCCGGCCGATGCGGCGTTGCTGGACCCGGCGCGGCTGGCGGGCGTGGTGACCGAGGAAGGCGGGGCGGACGGGCATACCGCGGTGATGTTGCGCGCGCTTGGCGTGCCGGCGGTGCTGGGGGCGGCCGGCCTGGCGCATGCGATGCAGCCGGGCGACGTCGCGATCGTGGACGGGCTTGCCGGAACGGTCACGTTGAACCCCGCGGCGCTGACCCTGTCGGCCGCGCGCAAGGCGGTGACGGGCTTCGCGCGGGAGCGGCAGCGCTACGCCAAGCTGCGGCGGCTGCCGGCGGTGACGCTGGATGGCGAGGCGGTCGAACTGCAGGCCAACCTGGAACTGCCGATCGAGTTGCCGTTGATCGTGCAGTCCGGTGCGGTCGGGATTGGTATGCTGCGAACCGAGTTTTTGTTTATGAATCGGGAGACCATTCCCGATGAGGCGACCCAGACCGAGAGCTACCGCACCATCGTCGAGGCGATGCACGGCGATCCCGTCACCATCCGCGTGCTGGACTGGGGCGGCGAGAAGGAAATCGAGGCGCTGAGCCTGGCCGGAATCGTGCCGGAGATTTCGGACACCAACCCGGCGCTGGGCCTGCGCGGGATCCGACTGTTGTTGCGCCAGCCCGAGTTGCTGGAAACCCAGTTTGCCGCGATTCTGCGCGCCTCGGCGGTCGGTCCGGTCCGGGTGCTGCTGCCGATGGTCACCACGGTGGGCGAGGTCCGAGCGGCGCGGGAGGTTTATGAGCGGGTGGCGCGGCGGCTGCGGCGAAGGGGTGAGCGGATCCCGGAAAAGCTGCCGCCGCTGGGGATCATGATCGAGACGCCAGGCGCGGCGCTGTCCGCCGATGCGCTGGCGCTGGAGGCGGATTATTTCTCAATCGGGACAAACGACCTGACGGCGTACACGCTGGCGGTGGACCGGGCGGAAAGTGATGTGGCGACACTGTACGACCCGATTCATCCGGCGGTGCTGCGGCTGGTGCAGTTTGCCACCGAGGCGGCATTGCGCATGCGCATGCCGGTGTCGATTTGCGGTGAGCTTGCCGCCGCGCCGAAACTCACCCCGTTGTTGCTTGGGCTGGGGGTGCGGTCGCTGAGCATGAATGCCTCGGCGGTGCCTAAGGTGAAGCAGGTGATCCGGTCGGTGGCGATCGACGCCTGTGTCCGGTTTGCCCGCCGGGTCATGGAGCAGAGCGACCCGGAGCGAATCCGAACGATGCTGGATCACTTTGGACGCGTGGACGAGTAGCGCGTCGATTGCGGTCCGCGTGGGCCTGGGGCGATCACGTTCTCGGTTTTCTCGCCGCAAGGGATGGTTCGCATCGTTTGCGGGCCCAGATGGATGCGATCGTTTTTTCTCGCCAGCGGGGCCATGACGGGTCGGTCAACCCGCGGATAATCCGCTGCGATCCGGGCGCTGATACCGGCTCGACCGGTGTGCTAGTATCGCGCATCAGTGAAGCGCGATACGTCGTGTTAAGCTTGAGGTATCCGATTCACGCGGCGAATCGCGGTCGCGATGCGACTCACGCTTCTTTGCGATCGGATACCAGGTTGTCCGCTTCGTCAGGTGACGCGCATGCACTCGTTTTCCGCCATCAACCCGCTGTTCATGCTGTCCGGGTTTGTCGTCGGCCTGCTGGTTGGCCAGACCGGGGTTGGCGGCGGGTCGCTGATGACTCCGATCCTGGTGCTGTTCTTTGGCATTCACCCGGCGACGGCGGTTGGGACCGACCTGCTGTATGCCTCGGCGACGAAGACGGTGGGCACGCTGGT
>DATARX010000363.1:0-2621 GCA_036263955.1 Rhodopila sp. | reverse complement strand
ACCGACAACATGAACTTCGGCAACCCGGAAAAGCCCGAGATCATGGGCCAGTTCGCCGCCGCCATCCGCGGCATGGCCGCCGCCTGCGAGGCACTGGACTTCCCCGTCGTCTCCGGCAACGTCAGCCTGTACAACGAAACCGAGGGACGCGCGATCCTGCCGACGCCGGCAATCGGCGGCCTCGGCGTGCTTGACGACGCATCCCTCGCG
Source organism: Rhodopila sp. (assembly GCA_036263955.1). Lineage (GTDB taxonomy): Bacteria > Pseudomonadota > Alphaproteobacteria > Acetobacterales > Acetobacteraceae > Rhodopila. Next base: position 2,411 of record DATARX010000363.1, on the reverse strand, counting down.
GTCGGCCTCGCCCTTCCCCCCTGGCTCGACATCGTCCTCATCGGCGTCACCACCGGATGGCTCGGCCAATCGCTTTGGCTGCGAGAGATTGGCGGGCGGGAAGACGGCGCACCGCCGCCGGTCGACCTGGCGGTGGAAAAAGCCAACGGCGACTTCGTCCGCAACCACATCCTGAACGGCACGATCCGAGCATGCCATGACGTGTCGGATGGCGGGGTGCTGGTCGCCCTGGCGGAAATGGCCATGGCCAGCGGCGTCGGCGCCCGCATGATGACACACCCGCGCGACATCCCCGGCCACGCCTTCTGGTTCGGCGAGGACCAGGGCCGCTACCTGGTGGCGGTGCCCGACCACGCCGCCTTCGTCCGAACCGCCGAGGCCGCCGGCATCCCGGCCATCCGCCTCGGCACCTCCGGTGGCCAGGATTTGACACTGCCCGACGGCGGCTCAATATCCATCGCTGCGTTACGGACCGCGCATGAACGCTTCTTCCCGTCCTGGATGGACGGAACCTCTAATTAAAAGGACCGGACCGAGATGGCGATGGCAGCCAATGAGATCGAGGCCCTGATCAAGGCAGCCCTGCCCGATGCGCGCGTCACGGTGGAGGACCTCGCCGGCGATGGCGACCACTACGCCGCCACCGTCGTCAGCGAGCAGTTTCGCGGCATTTCGCGCGTCCGCCAGCACCAGATCGTCTACGCCGCCTTGCGCGGGCGCATGGGCGGCGAACTTCATGCCCTTGCATTACAGACCTCCGCACCCGAATAATTGGGCAGAAGGAGTTCCACAGCATGGCCGACACCATCACCAACCGCATCCAGGGCGAGATCACGTCGAACGACGTGATGCTCTACATGAAGGGCACCCCGATGTTCCCGCAATGCGGGTTCTCGGCCAGGGTCATCCAGATCCTGACCCACATGGGCGTCCCGTTCCAGTCCGCCAACGTGCTGGAAGACGCCGAACTGCGCGAAGGCATCAAGTCTTTCTCGCAATGGCCGACCATCCCCCAGCTGTACGTCAAGGGCGAGTTCGTCGGCGGGTGCGACATCGTGACCGAGATGTTCCAGAGCGGCGAGCTGGAGACGCTGATGAAGGAACAAGGCGTCCCGGTAAAGGCGTAACCGTTAACCGGATGTTCACCTCGGCAGGGTAAAGGCAACGCCCTCCTGCCTGGGGTGAGCGTCCGTGCAGATCGCCATCGTCATTCCCGCGTACAACGTCGCGCCGTTTCTGTCCGACGCCATCCGGTCGGTGCTGGGCCAGACGCACGCCGGCTGGTCGCTGATTGTCATCGATGACGGCTCCACCGACTCGACCGCCTCGGTGGCGTCGCGCTTCCGGGACCCGCGCATCAGGCTGATACGCCAACCGAACTGCGGCGTATCCGCCGCCCGAAACGCCGGCATCGCGCTTGCCCTGATGGCCCCCGCCCCAGCCGTCACGGCGGGGGGCGCGGGGAGTGACCCGGCCATCCACCCGCCAACCGCCACGGGCCTTCCAAGCCCGCCGCCGCAAACCGGCCCCAGGCGCCCGAGCACCCCGTCCCCGGATGCCCTGCTTTTCCTGGACGCCGACGACTGGCTGGCCCCGGACTCCCTGACCCGCTTGGCCAACGCCCTGAACGATGCCCCGTGGGCGGTCGCGTCCGCCGGGCGCTACGCCCGGGTCGGACTGAATGGCGCCCGCCGCCTGTCCCGCCGGCCGCCGCAAGGCTGCCTGTTGGAACGGCTGCTGACCCGCAACCTGTTCGCCAATGGTGGCCACCTGCTGATTCGCCGAGAGGCGATCGAAACCGCCGGCGGTTTCCGAACCGACCTGACTTACGGTGAGGACTGGGAATACTGGACCCGCCTCGCCCTGCTCGGCGAGTTCGTTTCCGAACCATCCCGCGACCCGTTGCTGTTTGTGCGCGAACGTCCTGGTAGCACCTGCTTGCTGCGCGCGGCCGACCCCGAAGCCTACCGTCCGGCGATCGGCGCGATCCACCGCCTGCCCACCCTGGAAGATCGCCTCGGACGCGGCCGGCTCGTTCGGCTTGGGCAACGCGCAGAAGCGGAAATGGCCTGGACCGTCGGCCGCGAAATGATCCGGCACGGCCGCAGACGAGACGGCCTCCGCTGGCTCGGGCGGTCGATTCGCGCGGCGCCCGCGCCCAAACGCGTCCTGTTGATGGGGCTGTCCTGGCTCCGTTTCGGCCCATTCAGGCCTTACGGGACGCTTTCTTAACAGTGTTTTTTTGCGGTATCGCCAGTGTGATTGACACTTGGCGGGGATTCTGTGCCAACTATCCCGTGCAATCGTATTTTGGCTTGCCTTTCTGCGCTTCCGTATCGGGTGCCTGAGGAGAACCAAAGACCCGGTTGTCTATTGCATCGCGTGATCTTGCACGGTGCCTGGACGGAGAA
>DATARX010000304.1:0-2695 GCA_036263955.1 Rhodopila sp. | reverse complement strand
GCCGACAAGGCGGAAAAGGCCCGGGCGCTCGGTGCCGACCATGTCATCAACTACCGGGAAGACCGGTTCGAGGGCGTGGTGCGCAAGCTGACCAAAAAAAAGGGCGTCGATGTCGTGTTCGAGCATACCGGCGCCGACACCCGGGCCGGATCCCTGCTTTCGATGCGGCGGGGCGGACGCCTGGTGACCTGTGGCGCGACCTCGGGCCCGATCGGCAGCCTGAATCTGATGCAGTTGTTTCAGCAGCAATACCGCATCATCGGGTCTTTTGGGGCCCCGATGGCGGCGTTGGCGCGTGGGCTGGATCGAATTGCCTCCGGGGTGCGGCCGGTGATCGACACGGTCTACGGGCTTCAGGACTTCCGTGCCGGCGTGGACCGGTTGGAAACCCGGGACGTGTTCGGCAAGATCCTGGTCGAACTCTGATCGAAGTGCGCCGGCAACTCGCGCTTTATGGCGACCGGATTCTGGGTCGCCTGGTCAAATGGCTGATTCGGCTGTTTCGCCGAACCGATCCGGATCACGCATCCGATTTCTGCGGTGCGGTGGCGCGGCGGGTCGGTCCGTGGCTTCCGGCGCATCGGATCGGGCAGGCCAATCTGCGGGCGGCGTTCCCGGAGAAGGACGCGGCCTGGATCGAAGCGACCTTGCGGGATGCGTGGGAGAACCTCGGCCGAGTCGCCGGTGAGTACGTGCATATGGCGCGGATCTGGGATTTCGATTTCAACAATCCCGGCGCCGGCCGTATCCAAACCGAAAGCGCGCCATTATTCGAATTGTTGCGAACCGACGATAAACCGGCGTTGTGCTTCGCCGCGCACCTGGCCAACTGGGAATTGCCGGCGATTGCTGCCACGGCGCATGGGCTGCCATCGGCGGTGGTTTACCGCATGCCGAACAACAAAGCCGTGGCGAAGGAGATCATTCGGATCCGTGCGCCGCTGATGGGACGGATGATCCGGACGCGCGCCCAGGCGGCCGTGGAGATGGCGGCGGCGCTCTCTTCCGGGGAGCACCTTGGGATGGTGGTGGATCAGCATTTTTCCCGCGGCGTCGAAGTCACGTTCTTTGGTCGCCGGTGCAAGGCGAACCCGTCGGTGGCGCGCCTGGCGCGGAGCTTCGATTGCCCGGTGGTCGGGGTTCGCGTTGTGCGGCTGCCGAACCATCGGTTTCGGATCGATGGATTCGGGCCGTACGACCTCCCGCGCGGCGCCGATGGCGAGATCGATGTCCAGGCAACGACCCAGATGATCACCACGGTCATCGAGGGGTGGGTGCGCGAGAATCCCGGCCAGTATTTGTGGTTCCACCGGCGCTGGCGATAGACCATTTCCAGACCGACCATTCAGCCTGGAAATGGCCTAGCTCTTTGGTTGATCGCATGTTTCGCCCGCATGGGACGTTCCCCTCGCGTTTCGTCAGCTTGGCTGACGCCAACGAAACGCTGGCCGCCCAGTGTGATCCCGCTCGAAGAGCCACGGCGTCTTGGTTTGGGATCGGCAATCGCGTAACCATTTATTCGTCGGGACTATCGCTCAGGAGACCGGATTCGATGCGTAATTTGCTTTTCGCGGCGCCGTTGCTGATCGCCCTGTCGGCTGGTGCGCTGGCGCAACCGGCCGGCAATACCGTGCTGGCGCCCCTGCCATCACCGAACCTGCCGCAGGGGGACCAGCCGTCGGACTATCTGCGTGCCGCCGAGGGGGCGCTTGCGGCGGGACGCAATGGTGAGGCGGAATCCGCGCTGGAAATGGCGCAAACCCGGATGCTGGATCGCTCCGTGCCGCTAGGGCAGACCAACAATCCCAGTGACAATCCGACGATCCGGCAGATTTCCCAGGCGTTGCAGGCCCTTGCGGCGCATGATCGGGCGGGTTGCATGCAACTGATCCAGACGGCGATCGCATCGGCCCAGGCGCAGGGGCTGTAACGGCCGGCGGTCTGTCGCCGCCGCATCCGGATCAATACACCGTGGTCACGCTGCGTGCGCGGTTCTCTTCCGCGCGCCCAAGCGGATAGACTGGGCGCTTCCCGCTTGCGAAGGATTGCCTCGATCGACCCGACGCGTTTCCATCACTTCATTTCCGCGATGCCAAAGGCGGAACTGCACCTCCATATCGAGGGCACGCTGGAGCCCGAAATGATGATGCGGCTCGCGCGACGGAACGATGTCGCGTTGCCTTACGCCGGCGTTGACGACGTGCGGTCGGCCTACCGCTTTCGGTCGCTGCAGGATTTCCTGAATCTGTACTACACCGGGATGTCGGTGTTGCGGACGCGGGAGGATTTTTTTGATCTGGCGTTTGCCTATCTCGAAAAGATCGCCGAGCAGGGCGTTACGCACGTCGAGATTTTCTTCGATCCGCAGGGGCATACGGAGCGTGGAATCGCGTTCGACACCGTGCTGTCTGGGCTGACCGATGCGCTGGACAAGGCGCGGCGCGATTTCGGCGTCACGTCCAAACTGATCATGTGCTTTTTGCGCCATCTACCGGAGGAGCAGGCGTTCGACACGCTTCGGCAGGCCTGCCGCTGCAAGGAGCATATCTTCGCGGTTGGGCTCGATTCGACCGAGACCGGGCATCCGCCGTCCAAATTCGCCCGGGTTTTCGCCGAGGCCCGCGTGGAAGGATTTGTGCCGGTGGCGCATGCCGGCGAAGAAGGGCCACCGGCTTATGTCTGCGAGGCGATCGAT
>DATARX010000276.1:0-6072 GCA_036263955.1 Rhodopila sp. | reverse complement strand
TGCGCCAGGTCCCGCACCGCTTGCTGCCGATTCTGCGTCGCATAGCAGATATCGCGCACGTCCGGCCCGACGATCGACGGGAAACGCGCGAGCAGTGCCTGGATGATACCGCGGGTGTCATCGACCGATAGCGTCGTCTGCGTGATATAGGCCAGCTTGGTGGGGTCCTTCACCTCCAGCAGCGCCACGTCCGCGACCGTTTGCACCAGATGCACCTTTGCCGGCACCTGCCCGATCGTGCCCTCGACCTCGGCATGCCCGGCATGGCCGACCAGCACGATTTCCCGGTCCTGGCGCGCATAGCGGCGACCCTCGTTATGCACCTTCGCAACCAGCGGGCAGGTCGCGTCGATCACCGGCAAGCCACGCTCCGCCGCCGCATCCTCAACCCGCTTCGCCACGCCATGGGCGGAGAACACCGTCATCGACCCCGGCGGAATCTCGTCCAGTTCATCGACAAAAACCGCCCCGCGGGTCCGCAGATCCTCGACCACGTGGCGGTTATGCACGATCTCGTGACGCACATAGATCGGCGGGCCGTATTTCTTCAACGCGCGTTCGACGATCTCAATAGCCCGCTCCACGCCGGCACAGAAGCCGCGGGGCTGGGCGAGGACGACGCGAATCATGCAGACAGTCTCCGAAGTTATACCGGACCGAGCAGGTCGGGATATGGCAGGTCGAGCGTTGCGCCGCAACGCCGCAAAATGGATTACAGTTGCGACGCCACAAGGGGGCGTCCTCCAGGTGGGATCGTCCGCCAGATGGGATCGTCCGCCAGATGGGGGCATCCAATAGCATTCGCCATATCGAACGGATGCCATTCTTGCCGCCCGCGCTCCGCTTGCAACGCTGAACGCAACGGCGCGTGGCAAATCAGCAACAATCACAAGGATCGCGCTCCGATCATCATGCGCAATCGCGTCTGACGTGTTAACCGCTTGGAGAATTGGCTCCCATTTGGGGAGTCGCAGGTCACGAGGCCCGTGTGACGACCGATAGCTACGCTCTCCCGATCGACCTTCCTCAAGAGATGGCGCGCGCCGCCGCCGTCGTCGAACAGGCCCTCGACGTGCTGTTGCCGCCCGTCGAAGGGGCGGAGGGCAGGCTGGCCGAGGCCATGCGCTATGCCACGCTAGGTGGCGGCAAGCGGTTGCGCGCCTTCCTGGTTCTGGAAACCGCCGCCCTGTTCAGCGTCAATCAGACCTGCGCCGCGCGCGTGGCCGCCTCGGTGGAAATGCTGCACGCTTACTCCCTGGTGCATGACGATCTCCCGGCCATGGACGACGACGACTTGCGACGCGGCAAGCCCAGCACACACAAAGCGTTCGACGAGGCCACCGCGATCCTGGCCGGGGACGCGCTCCAATGCCGCGCGTTTGAACTTCTGGGCGAACATGACACCCATTCCGACGCGCAGGCGCGTTGCGAACTGGTGATGGCCTTGGGCGCCGCGGTGGGCGCGCGAGGGATGGTGGGCGGCCAGATGATCGACATGCTCGCGGAAGGCCAGACCCTGGACGGACCCGCGGTGACGCGTTTGCAAGCGCTGAAGACTGGCCGCCTTATACAATATAGCGCGGAGGCCGGCGCTATCCTTGGACGCGCGACTACCCAGCAGCGACATTTGCTGGCCGCCTACGGACGCGATCTCGGCGCCGCGTTCCAGATTGCTGACGATGTATTGGATGTGGAAGGGGACGCAATCGAAATCGGCAAAACCGCCGGCAAGGACCAGGCGGCCGGAAAAGCAACCATGGTGTCCGTCCTTGGATTGGAATTGGCCCGCTCCCATGCCGATATGCTGGCTCGTCAGGCGGCGGCCCACTTGGAAGGATTTGGCGATCGCGCGGCAAACCTGCGGGCCTTGGCCGACTTCGTGGTTGGCAGGCGAAGCTAGTGTCCTGCCCCCGAAGGGCGCCGCATTTGCGGCGAACGGACGGGACAAGCAGGCCACTGAAGACGAAGCGAGTGTCCTGCCCCCGAAGGGCGCCGCATTTGCGGCGAACGGAGGAGGCAAGCAGGTTACTTGAAGCAAAGAGAGCGTTATCGTCGGAGGCGGACTCGCCAGGGACGTGAATAACGCCCTCAAACAACGACTTAGTGGGTTGTCCAAAGGCCAACGTGCAAGGACAATCCACTAAATGAGAGCAGGAGATTCGATGAGCCCCGTCACCACACCGCACCTCGACCGCGTTTGTTATCCGGCCGATCTCCGCAATTTCTCGCCCGAGCAACTGCGTCAGCTCGCGGACGAACTGCGCGCCGAAACGGTCGACACGGTCTCGGTCACCGGTGGCCATCTCGGCGCATCGCTCGGCGTGGTGGAACTGACGGTCGCGATCCATGCCGTTTTCGACACGCCGCGCGACCGCCTGTTGTGGGATGTCGGACATCAGGCCTATCCGCATAAGATCCTGACCGGCCGGCGCGATCGCATCCGTACCCTGCGCCAGGGCGGCGGCCTGTCCGGCTTCACCAAGCGGTCGGAAAGTGAATACGACCCGTTCGGCGCGGCGCATTCTTCAACATCGATTTCCGCCGGCCTCGGCATGGCCGTGGCGCGCGACCTGAAGGACGCCCGCTACGCCGCCGCCACCGAGGAAGAGCGCCAGGCCCTCGGGTTGCAGCGCGATGACCGCAACGTGATCTGCGTCATCGGCGACGGTGCCATGAGCGCCGGCATGGCCTACGAGGCGATGAACAACGCCGGCGCCCTGAAGTCGCGACTGATCGTCATCCTCAACGACAACGACATGTCGATCGCCCCACCGGTCGGCGCCATGAGTGCCTATCTGTCGCGCCTGATGTCCTCGCGCAGCTTCCTCTCGCTGCGCGAACTCGCCGGCCGCATGGCCAAGCGCTTCCCGCGCGGCATCGAACGCACCGCCCGCCGGGCCGAGGAATACGCCCGCGGCATCCTCACCGGCGGCACGCTGTTCGAGGAAATGGGCTTCTACTATGTCGGCCCGATCGACGGTCATAACCTCGACCATCTGCTGCCGGTGCTACGCAACGTGCGCGAAGCCGAGGAAACCGGTCCGATCCTGGTCCACGCCATCACCCAGAAGGGCAAGGGCTACGCGCCCGCCGAACGCTCCCCCGACAAGTACCACGGTGTCTCCAAGTTCAACGTCATCACCGGGGAGCAGGCAAAGGCACCACCCGGTCCGCCCAGCTACACCAAGGTTTTCGCCGATGCGCTGATCGCCGAGGCGACCAAGGATCCCACCGTCGTCGCCATCACCGCGGCCATGCCCTCCGGCACCGGCCTCGACCGCTTTGCCAAGACATTCCCCGACCGCACCTTCGATGTCGGCATCGCCGAACAGCACGCGGTGACCTTCGCCGCCGGGATGGCGACCGAGGGCATGAAGCCGTTCTGCGCCATCTATTCGACCTTCCTGCAGCGCGGCTACGACCAGATCGTCCATGACGTCGCGCTGCAGTCGTTGCCGGTGCGCTTTGCCATGGACCGTGCCGGACTGGTCGGCGCCGACGGCGCCACCCACGCGGGCAGCTTCGATCTGTCCTACCTCGGCTGCCTCCCGAACATGGTCATCATGGCCCCGTCCGATGAGGCGGAGCTGATGCATGTCGTCGCCACATCGGTCGCCATCGACGACCGGCCCAGCGCGTTTCGCTATCCGCGCGGCGAAGGCACCGGCATCGCCTTGCCGACGGCCGGCGAAGTGCTGACCCTCGGCAAGGGCCGCGTTCTGCGCGAAGGCAACAACATCGCCATCCTCTCCCTTGGCACCCGTCTGGGCGATGCGCTGAAGGCGGCGGATGAACTCGCCGCGCGCGGTTTCCCCACCACGGTCGCCGATGCCCGTTTCGCCAAGCCGATCGACACCGCGCTGGTGGAGCAACTGGCGCGCAACCACGCCGTTCTGATTACCATCGAGGAGGCCTCGATCGGTGGTTTCAGCGCCCAGGTCATGCACCATCTGGCCTGGAAGGGCCTGCTCGAGTCCGGATTGAAGTTCCGCCCGATGACCATGCCCGACCTGTTCATCGACCATGACTCGCAGGCCAAACAGTTGGCCGAGGCGGGGCTGTCGGCAAAGGACATCGTTGCCGTGGCGTTGAAGGCGATGGGCGTGGAAGCCCCCGCGACGAAGGCTATTACCTCGCGATGATCACACTGGCTCGACGCACGTTGCTGCTGTTCGCCGCCGCGGCAGCGATTGCTCCCACACGGCCCACGCGGGCCCAAACTGTCGACGGGGCCCTGCGGCAGCCGCTGGCCGCACTTTATGCCGCCCTTGAAGGGACCATGCGGGCAGGGCGTTCGACACCGTTTTCGCAGCGTCTGGACGCACTGGCCCCGGCGGTAGACCAGGCATTCGACCTGGAAACCGTTCTGAAGGTCTCGGTCGGCTTGCGCTGGGACACGATGGACGAAGCGGACAAGGCCCGTCTGCTGAAAGCCTATCGCCGATTCACCGTCGCCACGTATGTCGCCAATTTCGACAGATATGACGGCGAGCACTTCCAGATTCTGCCCGGTGTGCGCGATTCCGGCTCCGACCGGATCGTTGCGACGGAAATCGTCAGCAACGGTCAGCCGACTCGCCTCGACTACGTCATGCGTGATGACGGCGGCAACTGGAAGGCGGTGGACGTGCTGCTGGAAGGCTCCATCAGCCGGGTCGCCGTGCAGCGGTCCGATTTCCGGCACATCCTGGCGAATGGCGACACCGACGCGCTGATCGCCAGCCTGCAGCGTAAGATCGCCGACCTGTCGGATGGCGCGCTGAGCTCATGATCGGGGCGCTCGCCGGCGTGACAGCGGCCTTCGCCGGTCTCGGCGTGGCCCAGGCGCTGGTGGCGTCACGCCTCGTCGCAGCGTTCGCCCGCACGCCAGCGGCTGTTCCGGCCGACCGGCCGTCGGTGACGATCCTCAAGCCCCTGCACGGTGATGAACCGATGTTGGAAGCGGCGCTGACAACGCTGTGTCGCCAGGATTATCCGCACTCCCAGATCGTGTTCGGCGTCCAGGACATGGCGGATCCGGCGGCGGACGTCGTGCGGCGGTTGCAGGTCCGGTTTCCCCAGGCCGACATCGCCCTGGTGATCGACGCCACGCTACACGGCGCCAATCGCAAGGTCGGCAACCTGATCAACATGATGACCGCTGCGCGGCATGATGTGCTGGTCATCGCCGACTCCGACGTGCATGTCCGCCCGGATTACCTGGACCGGCTGGTCGAGGCCTTGCAGCGGCCCAATGTCGGCCTGGTCACCACCCTCTATGCCGGGCTGCCGGCGCCGTCATCCGCGCTGCCCGGCCGTCTCGGCGCCACCCAGATCACCCATACGTTCCTGCCCGGCGCCGTGCTGTCGCGCCGCTTCGGGCGCCAGGATTGCCTGGGCGCGACGATGTGCCTGCGGCGGCGCGACCTGGCGCGGATCGGCGGCCTTCAGGCACTGGCTGATCACCTGGCGGACGACGCCGTGCTGGGGCGCCGGATCGCCGCCCTCGGCCTGCGCGTGGAACTCGCCCACGCGGTGCCGCTGACAACCGTCCCGGAATCTCGTTTCCGCGCTCTCTTCCGCCACGAACTCCGCTGGGCTCGGACCATCCGAGCGCTGGAGCCCGCCGGATTCGCGGCGTCGGTCCTGCAGCATCCGCTGGCCTGGAGCCTGCTTACGATCCTGCTCGCCGGCGGCGCGCCATGGTCGATCGGCTGGTTTCTCATCACCTGGGTGCTGCGCGCGGTCGCCGCCTTGGGCGTAGACAGTGCATTGGCGCCACTATGGACCGACGAACGCAGCAGCAATGACGAGGCTGCTCTTGCATTCTCCTGCCCGGTCTGGCTTTTGCCGCTACGAGACATCTTGTCCGTGGTCGTCATGCTGGCCAGTTATGGCGGGCGCCAGGTAACGTGGCGCGGCCACGACTTGCACGCCGATACGCCGCCACCCGCCCAGCATCCCATTACACTCGGCCCGATTGAGGGAATCAACGCGCGATGATGAAGACCCTGTTCCTGCAACCGCCCTCCTTCGACGGGTTCGACGGCGGCGCCGGTTCCCGCTACCAGGCGAAGCGCGAGATCAAGTCGT
>DATARX010000250.1:0-2688 GCA_036263955.1 Rhodopila sp. | reverse complement strand
AGGGGGACCGCATCGTGCTCACGGTTCTGTTACCACTGGGGGGGGGCTGGCGTCCGGGGCGCGGGGACCGCCGATCGACAAGCGCCTCAGCGCGTTCGAACGACAACGTCCCGACCTGCACCCGCCGGCCCTGGCCCCGACGCTAGACCCGCCTAGACCCGCTGGCGCCGTGGCCTAGACCCGCTGGCGCTCTGGCCTAGACCCGCTGGCGCTCTGGCCTAGACCCGCTGGCCGCCGTCGATATGGACCTCGGACCCGCTCAGATAAAGCGCCTGGTTTGAGCAAAGGAAGAACAGCAGGTCCGCCACCTCGCCGGGCTTGCCCAACCGCCGCATCGGGATTTCCCGCTGCACGATTTCTTCAGTCCCCGGCGACAGGATGGCGGTATCGATCTCCCCTGGGGAGACCGCATTCACCCGCACGCCGTATCGCCCCAGATCGTTCGCCATCTCCCGCGTCAGCGCCGCCATCGCCGCCTTGGATGTCGCATACGCCGCGCTGGCGAACGGATGCACCCGGGACCCGACGATCGAGGTCATGTTCACAATGCTGCCCTTCGACTCGATCAGGTGATCGCTCAGGCCTTGCGCCAGCAGGATGGCGGAAAAGAAATTCACGTTGAAGATATGCAGCCAGTCCTCGTAGGCCATCTGCAGACTGGTAATCTTGCTGCCATCGGGATGTTTGGGAGAGATCGCGGCGTTGTTGATCAGCGCATCCAGCCGGCCGCCAGCAATGCGCTTGATCTCCGGCAGCGCATCGCGCACCACGTTCACATCCGCCAGGTCGAGCTGGATGTGATTGCGCTCGCCGCCCGGCCATGGGCACCTTGGATCGAACGCCTGGCGCGAAATCGTCAGCACACGCCAGCCGGCGCTGCCGAAACGCTTGACGGTGGCGTGGCCGATGCCTCGGCTGGCACCGGTCAGCAGCAATACGGGTTGTTGAGTATCAGACATGATGGAGGTCCTTCACGCTGCATTAGGGTAAGCCAAGGCGGAAAGACAAGCCAGCCGCATTATCCTTGCCTCGCCTGTCGCCTATGTCCAACGATAGCGCCTGTCCAACAGAGCGCCCGATGATTGGAAAGACGCCGAATGAAGCCTGTATTTCCCGTGCCCACCCTGGACCATGTTGTCGTCAACGTCCGCGACCGCATCGACGACGGCGCGGACACCTACCGCCGGCTGGGTTTCACCCTGACACCACGCGGCTACCATTCGCTTGGTTCCATGAACCACCTGGCGATGTTCGGCACCGACTATCTGGAGCTGATTGCAGCCCAACCCGGCGATGAACGCCGCCCGGAGATCCTGGCCGCGCCGTTCGGCCTGGACGGGCTGGTGTTCGGCACCGAGGACGCCACGGCGACTTATGAAGCACTGCGCCGGGCGGAGGTGCCGATCGACCCGCCACGCCAATTCTCCCGCCCCGTCGATGTGGGCGGCGAAACCCGCGAGGCGGTGTTCCGCACCACGCGGATGCCACGAACGGCCACACCGGCCGGACGGCTGTATTTCTGCCAGCATCTGACCCGCGACCTGGTATGGCGCGACGAATGGCGCCACCACGCGAATGGTTCGGTTGGTGTCGCCCGGGCGGTGATCGCGGCTGAGGAGCCGGAAATCCTGGGCGGGCTGCTGGCGCAGATGTTCGGACCGGATGCGGTCCGGCCCACCGACGATGGGTGTTCCCTGATCGTTGGCCTGTCCCGCTTTGACATCGTGCATCCCGCCGCGCTGTGGGAAATGTTTGGTGGCGCCGCGCCCGACAGCCGCGGGCGGCGCGACTACATGGCGGCGCTGACGTTCCGCACCCTGTCGCTGGACGCGGCCGAAACCGCGCTGGAAGCCGGCGGCATCCGTGGCGTGGACCGCATCGGCACCAGCGTGCTGGTCCCGGCGACCGAGGCGTTCGGGGTCACGATCGAGTTCAGCGTGTGACCTATGCGGCCAAGCATCACGCGCCCCAGTTGCGCCTGCGCACGCTGCAGCGCGGCCTCATCGACATCGACCATCAAAATGTGCCCGCCCTGCTCCATGAACAGGCGCACCGTTTCGATGCCGATGCCACCCGCGCCGATCACGACGATCCGCTTGCCGGTAAAAGCTGACGGCATCTCAGGCCAGCATCGCCGGATAATCCAGCGTCGCCATCACCTGCGCGCGCCGCATGTAGCGAGGCTCCGACGGCATGTAGTCCGCCACCGCGTTGTGCACTGTCCCGATATTGTCCCACATCAGCACGTCGCCCACCGCCCAGCGATGCGCATACAGGAAATCCGCCCGCTCCTGATGCCGGAACAGATAATCCAGGATCGCGCCGCTTTCCTGCTTGTCCATGCCGTCGATCCACATCGTGTAGCCCGGATTGGCATACAGCACCTTCCGTCCGGTCAGTGGATGCACCCGCACCAGCGGCTGGGACACCGGCGGCTTCTTACGCTTCTGCTCCTCGGTCAGGGCGGGCCGGCGGGAGCCCGGGCGCTGGCGCATCACGTCCCAGAACTTCTCGAAATCATGGGTCGCGGTCCGGCCTTGCAGCTTGTGTTTCAGTTCGTCGGGCAATTCGTCATACGCCGCGTGCATGTTGCGAAACTGCGTCTCCCCCAGTGATTTGCCGTTGCGCATAGGCACCGCCTGGGCATGCAGCACATTCGCCAGCGCGATCTCCTTGCTGTACGACATA
>DATARX010000245.1:0-1946 GCA_036263955.1 Rhodopila sp. | reverse complement strand
ACGAAAAATCCGCCTGTGGCGCCAGCACGCCCAGGCACAGCATCAGCACGCCGCACAGGCCGACCGCGCCGGTGGTGGCGGTCACCGCGAAGTCCGGCTCGCTCCAGCGGCCGATCGCCTGCACCGGCGGCAGGCGTCCGAAATGGCGCAGCAGGCCGCCGCCGCGCAGCAGGATCTCATTGCCGGCGAACAGGGAGCCCGCGAGGAACAGCGGGATCACATAATAGTACAGCCGGAAAATCAGGATCGCGCCGACGATGTGCGGCGCACTCATATAGGGCTCCAGCCCGAACAGCATCGCCGTGTCGAACACGCCGATCCCACCGGGCAGGTTGGCCGCGAGGCCCGCGGTATAGGACGCCACGTACACCCCGAGGAAGATCAGCCAGGTGAGGCCCGGTGCGTGCGGCAGCAAAGCGTAGAAGATGGTGGCGGTGGTCGCGACATCGACCGTGGCCAGCAAGACCTGGATGATCGCCATGCGCCAGCCCGGCAACTCGATCTCGTGGCCACCGATCTTCATGTGTTTGAAGACCTTCGACAGCGTCACGTAACCCAGCACCACCGCCCACAGCAGCACGCCGACGCCGTACATCGCGATCTTCGGCAAATGCTGGCCGAAGAACGGGATCGCGCGCGGCTCCAGGAACAGGATCGACCCGCCCAGCACCATCCCGCCCAGGCCGAACGTCAGGCTGCAGAACGCCACCGTCTTGCCGATCTGCAACGGGGTCAGCCCCCAGTGCGCATACAGCCGATAGCGCACCGCGGCCCCGGACACCGCCGCGAAGCCGATATTGTGCGACAGCGAGTAGGCACAGAATGAGGCGAACGCGACCCGCCCGTAGGATACCTTATGGCCGGCGTAGATCGTCCCCAGCCGGTCGTAGAACGTCAGGATGAAGTAGGACAGGATCGTCCAGACAAACGAGAACACCAGCGAATGCCGCGGAATGGCCGACAGCGCATCGCCGATGTCGCGCAGCCGCAGATGGCGGAACTCGCGTTGCACAACGTAGATCGCGCCGATCAGCAAGGCGACGCCGAGAATCGCCGGCAGGTGGCGGGCCCAGGATTTTAGTGTTTGACGCGCTCCCTTTGCCATTCGTCAGGCCGGCTCCGGCTGGCGGGCGAGCGCCGATTGGATCAGCGTGATCGTCTCCGGCACGCCGTACAAGGCGACGAAGCCGCCGAAGCGCGGACCCTCCTGCTGGCCCAGCAGCACCTGGTACAGGCAGCCGAACCAGCTTCGCAGGTCGGGGAAGGGGTGCCGCTTGCCGACCTCGAACACCGCGTTCTGGATGGTTTCCGCCGAACTGTCGGGCAGCCCCGCCAGCGTCGCCGCCAGGTCTTCCAGCGCGGCGCGCTCCATGGCGTCAGGATCCCGATAGCGCTTGTCCGGCCGCACGAAGTCCCGGTAATACGCCACCGCATGGTCCGCGAGGCGGGCGAGCAACGGCTGATTGTCCGGGGCGGCGCCAGGGACGTAGCGCCGGATGAAGCCCCACAGGATATCCGCGGTGTCGGCGTTCACCACGCTGGCCAGGTTCAGCAGCATGGCGAAGGAGATCGGGCTGCCGGCATGATCGGGCAGGCGGCCGGCATGGATATGCCAGGCCGGGTTGGCGGGTTCGGACTGCGCCGCCAGTTTGTCCAGGTTGGCGACATATTCGTCCACGGCGCGTGGGATCACGTCGAAATACAGCCGCTTGGCCCGCTGCGGCTGGTTGTACATGAACTGCGCCAGGGATTCGTTCGGCGCGTAGGTCAGCCAATCCTCGACCGAGAGCCCGTTGCCCTTGGACTTGCTGATCTTCTGGCCGTTCTGGTCCAGGAACAGCTCATACGTCATGCCCTCGGGCGGCACACCGCCCAGGATGCGGCAGATCCGGCTGGACAGCTTGACGGAATCGATCAGGTCCTTGCCGGACATCTCGTAATCCACC
>DATARX010000481.1:0-6064 GCA_036263955.1 Rhodopila sp. | reverse complement strand
CCCGTCGGGGCGATGCCAAGCGACCCGGCCAGGGCCGCCGCCAGGTCGGACAGGATGTCGGCGTGCAAATTCGTTGCAACGACAGTATCGATGGTCTTTGGCTTGAGTACCATCCGCATGGTCATCGCGTCGACCAGTTCCTTATCCCAGGTAACGTCCTTGTAGTCGTGGCTGACCAGGGCGGCGATTTCATCCCAGAATACCATGCCGTGGCGTTGGGCGTTTGACTTCGTCACCACAGTCAGGTGCTTGCGCGGGCGCGACCGAGCGGTTTCGAAGGCGAAGCGCATGATGCGCTCGACGCCGCGGCGGGTGAAGATCGAGGTCTCGGTGGCGACTTCCTCCGGGAGGCCGCGATGGGTGCGGCCGCCCTGGCCGGCATACTCGCCTTCGGAGTTTTCACGGATGATCACCCAATCGAGGTCGCCGATGCCGACGTCGCGCAGCGGCGAGGTGACGCCGGGCAGGATACGGGTCGGGCGCACGTTGGCGTATTGGTCGAAGCCCTGGCAGATCGGCAGTCGCAGGCCCCAGAGCGAGATGTGGTCGGGGACGTCCGGGTCGCCGACGGCGCCGAAATAAATAGCATCGGCGGTGCGCAGCCAGGCCAGCGCGTCGGCGGGCATGTATTCGCCGTGCTTGCGATACCAGTTGGAGCCCCAGTCGTAGTGGTCGACCTCCAGCTTGAACCCGCCGTCCTTGGAAGCGACCGCATCCAGCACTTCGAGGCCGGCGGAGATGACCTCGGGGCCGATGCCGTCGGCGGGGATGGAGGCGATGCGGTAGCTTCGGGTCATGGGACGGCTCCTGTGCTGCGATAGGGCGTTCGTAGCGCGTGTCGGGCGGGGAACCAAGACGGGAGGATGTCGTTGGCGCGGCGAAATCGCCATGTCCGTCAAGCGCGTCAGCGATGTTTTGCGCTTGTTGCGATGCAGCACGGCGGCCCCATATCTGGTTTTTGCCGGTTGATAATCGGCGGTTACCGAAAGGGTCCAGACCCATGCGATTCGTATTTCCCAATCTACTCCATGCCGTCTTCGGCCAGTCCGAATCGGATGAGCATCTGCTGGCGGGTGCCGACGAGGCGCAGGTCCAGGCGCTGGGTGTCAGCCAGCCGGTGCTGGCGCGGTTCCAGCAGGATGTTGCCGTGCTGTGCCCGGACCTGGTGCACGAGGCGCAGTTCGGCCTCGGCCGGCGCTAGGTTTTTTACTCCAGCCTGATCGCTTCGGCGCCTTCCTGCGCCGGTTCGACTTCGCCGATGATCGCGGCGTTGATGCCGTTTTCCCGTAATCTCTGCAGGCAGCCGATTGCCCTTCCGGGGGGAAAACCGAGCAGCAGGCCGCCGGAAATTTGCGGGTCGACGAGGAGGGCGGCGTCCGGCGGATTGGCCAGGAGACGGCGGCCCGGTGTGGCCAGCGGACTCTCGATCCCATGTGCTGCCAATGCGCGCCCGCCCGGCAGGAGGGGGATTGCATCCAGCCGCAGCACGGCGGCGACCCCCGAGGCCGTGAGCAGGTCTTGCAGATGGCCCGCCAGGCCGAGGCGTGCGACGTGGGTTCCGGCGCGCGGACGATGCGCCATGGCGATTTCGGCGGCGGCGGCGTTGGTGGCGCGCATCGAGGCGATCGCCGCGACAAGCCATTGGGCCCGGGCGTTGCCCCGGGCGTGACCGGCCAGCACGATCCCGGTGCCCAGCGGCTTGGTCAGGACCAGGAGGTCGCCGGGTTGGAGGCCTTCCTTGCGCAGGACGTTCCCGGGTTCGACGAGGCTGGTGATGGAGAAGCCGAGGGCGGACTCCGGAGCCTCGGTGCTGTGCACGCCGACCAGGGTACAGCCGGCGTCGCGCAGGATTTCGGTGGCGCCTTGCAGCATGGCCGACTGATCGGCCTGCATCTTGTCGCGCGGGGCGTAGGCGGTGGAACTGAAGGCCACGGCGGTCCACGGGGTCGCGGCCTGGGCGTAGGTGCTCGATAAAGCGTGCGCGGCGGTGATCTGGCCGAAGACAAACGGATCGTCGAGAAATGCCTGAAAGTGATCGGCCGATTGGACCAGAAGCTTGCCCAGCGGTGGCTTCAGGATCGTGGTGACGTCCGGGGGCGCCTGAGTCGGTCCGAAAGCGTGGGCGGGTTCGGGCGCGTGGGTGCGCGGGGCCGCGCTGTCGGCGGGTTGCGTCGAACCGGGCTGCAGTTGCAGATCGGTGTAGGTGCGCGTCCAGCGCCGGTCGATGCGGTCTTTCAGCCAGGCGATTTTGTGTCCCTGCAGCGCGATTCCGTTGCGCCAGGCGACCGCTCGGCCGTGACCCAGACCCAGGATGACCAGGGCGTCGCGCTGCGGCTTCCAGGGCAGGAGTGTCCGTCCGGTCGCGGCGCGGCGCAAGTTGTTGGCAAGTGCCACGCCGGCGCGTATTGCCCAGACTCCGGCTTTCGGCTGGGGGTGCGGGTCCAGCGCGGCGCAATCGCCGGCGGCGAAGACGTGCGGGTGGCTGATGCTGCGCAGGGTGCTGGTGATGCGGATGCAGCCGGACGGGTCGCAGGCGATGCCGGAGGCGGCGAGGAGCGGCGGTCCTTCGACGCCGGTGGCCCACAGGGCGGTGGCGACCTCGATGTAGCTGCCGTCGGAGAGCAACAGCCGGTCTCCGTTCAGGGTGGTCGCGGTCACGCCGCAGACCAGTTCGATCCCGGCATCGACCAATGCCTGGCGCACGGCTCGGCGGGCCGCGGCGGGTGCGGTTGCGATGGGTTCTGGGGTGGCGGAGATCAGCACCAGGCGCAGTTGTCCGGCGAAGCGGACCGACAGGGCGAGGGCGAGTTCAACCCCGGCGGGGCCGGCGCCGACAACGGCGAGGCGCGCGCCCTGGGGGAGTTCGGCTTCCAGATGGTGGAGGCGGTCGAGGAACTGGCCGATGGGTTTGACCGGGATTCCGGCGCCGTCCGGCGTGGCGGGGATGCCGCCGATGTCGATCGAGAGGAGGTCGAACGGGATGTCCGGGCGGCCGGCGACGGTAATGGCGCGGGCTTCGGGGTCGAAGGCGGTTGCTTCGGCCAGGATCAGGCGGGCGTCGGCCAGGGCAGCCAGCGGGGCGAGATCGATATGGGATTCCTGGTGGGTGTACTCGCTGCGGATCAGGCCGGGCAGCATGCCGGAGTAGGGTGTTTCGGGCTCGCGGCTGATCAGCGTCAGGCGCACGCCGGGTTCGGGGCGGATGGCGAACTGGCGCAGGACCTCGAGATTCGCGTGGCCGGCACCGAGCAGGACGATGTCGGTTTCGATTGGGTGGGACTGTTGCACCGTGGGACATTAGCGCGGCCGCGGCGAGTCGTCGCAGGCCCTGGCGCGAGATAGCTGCAGATTGAAGCTATCTCGCTCCGACTTTGGCTGGTGGGGAGGGCGATTCACGCCCGAGGTTGGCTCAACCCCGGACGATCGCGCTTTTTCGCCGACGCGGTTGATACGGGCATGCCCGCGGGACCGGGGGCGGGATCGCTTGCGGCGGTCCTGAGAATCCACGCGCGGAAGGCGGTGACGTTCGGCCGGTCGTGGCTGGCTTCGGGGTAGACCAGGAAATAGGCGAAATCTTCCAGCCAGGCGATGCCGGCGAGCGGGACGAGGCGACCTTCCCTGACGTCGGGCGCGACCAGGGCTGCGGGCAGCAATCCGGCGCCCTGGCCGTCCATCACCGCCGCCCTCAGCAGGCCTGGGTCATCGAAAGACAGACCGTGCGCGTTGGGGATGGCGGCGATGCCTTGTGCCTGAAACCAGAGATGCCAGCCTTGGCGATCGGCGTCATGCACGAGCGGCCAGCCGGTGAGTTCGCCGGGGCTTGCCGGGGTGCCGCGCGTCGCGACGAGGGCGGCCGCAGCGACGGGGAGGACTTCGACCACCAGGACGCGGTGGCTGCGCAGGCCAGGGTAGCGTCCGAGACCGTGCCGGACCGCCACGTCCACGCCATCGCGTGAGAAGTCGGCGAGGGCGTTGCCGGTGACGATCCTCAGGTCGATGTCGGGATGGGCGTCACGGAACGTGCTCAGGCGTGGGATCAGCCAGGCGGTGGCGAAGAACGGCGTGAGGCTGACGGTCAGTGTCCGGGTGCCGGCGGGTTCGGTGATGCGGCGGGTTGCTTCCGTGATCTGGCGGAAGGCGTTGCGAACGGGCGGCAGGTAGGCCTGGCCGGCCTCGGTGAGGTAGATGGCGCGATTGGCGCGACGGAACAGTGTCACGCCGAGGTGTTGTTCGAGGGATTTCAGCAACTGGCTGACCGCCCCGGGGGTGACGCAGAGTTCGTCGGCGGCGCTTTTTACCGACAAATGGCGGGCGGTCGCCTCGAAGGCGCGCAGTGGGTTCAATGGCGGCAGGCGCTGGTTCATCGTTTAGATGCTCTTAATCGATGACGGCAAGAAATATCGTTTGTCTGGCGCTTCGAGAGCACGAATATCTTCGTGCAAATCAACGGGGATGTCCAATCCGATGTGCCAATCAGATTGTGTGTGCGTTACCTGCACTTACCTGAACAAAACGTCCGAACGGGGGCCTTTCGAAGGGGAGGCTTTCGAATGGAAGGCTGGGGCATGAGCGCTTTGCTCCCTCGCGCGTCGGCGGGCGTGTTTCCAGGCTGGTTTGTGGTCGCGGGTGCGTTTGGCGTCACGTTTGTGGGTTTCGGCAGCGCCTATACGTTCAGCGCGTTTGTTGGGTCGCTGCAGCATGATTTCGCGGCGTCGCGCGGTTCGGTGTCGCTGGTGTTTTCCCTGGCGGGGTTTTTCTACTTCGGGTTCGGGGCGATCAGCGGTCCGCTGGCCGACCGGTGGGGATCACGGCGGCTGGCGGTTGCCGGGATGATTCTGCTGGGCGCGGGGCTGATCGTCGCGAGCACGGCGCAAAGCCTGGCGGGGGTGTATGCGGCGTATGGGCTAGGCGTCGGGCTGGGCGTGGGCTGTTCCTATGTGCCGGCGCTGGGGGCGGTACAGCGATGGTTTGCCCGGCGCCGCGGGTTTGCGTCCGGGCTGGCGGTCAGCGGCATCGGTGTGGGGACGCTCGTTATGCCGCCGCTGGCGACGCTGCTGATTGCGCGGCTGGGGTGGCGGGAGGCGTATCTGGTGCTTGGGTGTTTTGCCGGTCTCGCCGGCGGTGCGATGGCCTTGCTGCTCGAAAACGATCCGAATGACCGCGGACTGGGGCCGGATGGGGATCCGCCGGGGATGGCGGCGCGCCCCGGTGTCGCGGCGGCGTTTTCGGTGCGGCAGGCGATCATGTCGGGGCGGTTCGTGGGGCTTTACGCCGCCTGCCTGATCGGGTCGCTGGGGCTGTTCGTGCCATTCGTGCATCTGGTTCCGTACGCGCTGGATCGGGGCATCGCGCCGTCTTCCGCCGCATTGCTGCTGAGCGTGATTGGGGTCGGGAGCATCGGCGGGCGGTTTTTCCTCGGCGGCCTCGCGGATCGCCTGGGGCGGCAGGTTGCGCTGGTGGTCATGTTCCTGGGGATGGCGGCGGCGCTGGCGATCTGGATCGTGTCGGCCGGGTTCTGGTCGCTGGCCGGCTTCGCGTTCGGATTCGGGGTGTTTTATGGCGGGTATGTCGCGGTGCTGCCGTCCCTGGTGATGGATATCTTCGGTGGGCGCAATGTGAGCGGGATTATCGGCGTGCTCTATACGAGCGTGGCGTTCGGCACGCTGCTCGGCCCCAGCGCGGCCGGGTTCGCGTTCGATATCAGCCATAGCTACACGCTGCCGATCTTGGCGAGCGTCGCCGGCAATGTGATCGCGGCGGGGATCATGCTGGGGATGCCGAAGGCGGTTCGGTGAGGGCCCGTGTTTGGGGGCGGGTGATCGGTGGGACGATCATATGGATCCCTTGGCGGAACTGCGCCGGCCTTATGCTGTCAGCCGGGAGCGGTTTGCGGTGTTCCGGCAATTCCTGCCGCGGGCTGAAGGTTTTTCGGCGTGTTTGACCGGGCGGTGATCGAGGCAGTGATTTCAGCGCAGGGTTCGGCGTAGCAGCGCCAGGATGTCGGTTTCCGGGCCGGTGGGGCGGCCGGCGGCGATCCAGCTTGCCAGGAGTGCAACGGCGTAGA
>DATARX010000094.1:0-4841 GCA_036263955.1 Rhodopila sp. | reverse complement strand
GTTCAGCCAGGCGCCGCCGCCGTGCCATGCCCAGATCGTCTCCCGCAGCGCCGGGGCGGCGAGGATACCGATCAACGGCGTGTCGCCCTCCATGCAGGCCAGCGACACGCAAAACCGGGCGGCGCCGCGGGCGAAATTGGCCGTGCCGTCGATCGGATCGACGACCCAGCGCAAGGATCCGCCGCGGGAGATGCCGCCTTCCTCGCCCTGGAAACCATCGGCGGGGAACGCGACGGCGAGTTCCTCGGACAGGAAGCGTTCGACCGCGACGTCCGCCTCGGTCACCCAGTCTTGCGGGCCCTTGAGGACGGCCTGCGCCGAACCCGGGCGGGGCCGCATGGACAAAGCCAACTCGCCGGCGCGTTCGGCGAGGTCCATCGCAGCGTCGATGCGCGCCTGGAGCGGAGGCCTGCTCATGCTTCGGATTCGGGCAACGGCGGTTCCTTGGGCGCGGATTCGTCCGATGAGGGTTCGCCCGATGATGGATGATCTGCTGCCGGTCGTTCGGCCGCATGGGTGTCGTGAGTGGGGGTGTCGGGCGTGGGGGTGTCGGACGTGGGGGTTTCGGCCGTGGGGGTTTCGGGCGTGGGGCCATCCGCGGCCAGGATTTCGTCTGTTGGCACGACATCCGAAGGAGGCGCGGACGGATCCCATTCTCCGTCCCCTGGTGCGGCCGGTGGTGGGGGCGGCGCTATGCTGCGCTGGCCATCCAGCCAGGAGGCAAGCCGTTCAGCGCGCTGCAACGCATTGTCGACGGCGGCCATGGTGCCGGACAGGTCTTCCGACTCGTCGCGTTCCCAGGCACGCACGCCCCACAACCACACGG
Source organism: Rhodopila sp. (assembly GCA_036263955.1). Lineage (GTDB taxonomy): Bacteria > Pseudomonadota > Alphaproteobacteria > Acetobacterales > Acetobacteraceae > Rhodopila. The sequence continues at coordinate 4,015 of DATARX010000094.1, read as the reverse complement.
CCATGAGGCCGCGGATTTGCACCTCCCCGCGCGGCCCGGTGGCGGGGACGCCGGCGGCCTGGAGCATCCATCGCATGCTGCGCCTGGTCGCGCTGGCGAGCAGCAGCGCCGTCGGCGGATGGGTCGGCAGGAAGCGAAGCAGGGCTTTCACGCCGGATCGGTTCGTCTGCAGCACATCGAAGCGACGCATCAGCAGATCGAACAGCTTGTCGCGGACGGTGCCCTCGGTCGGCGCATCGAATAGCGCCGCCTGGTCGGCGAGGCGGCCGAATCGCAGCAGGATGGACGCACGCGAGGGAAACCGGGCGCGGGCCTCGGCGAGCGACAGGCCGGCCTCGCGCGCGGCGTCGGCGGCGTTGATCCGGCGCCAACCGTGTTCTCCGGCCATACGCATCGCCGCGGTGACCAGGGCCGTATCGTATTCGGTGTCGGTCATTCCGTGTCGCTCATTATACAGACATAGGGTGCGATACAGACATAGGGTGCGCGGTTATGGGCTCAATCCGCAAGTCGGGACTCAACCCGCGAGTTCGCGTGACCGTCGCGTGGCGGCGGCAATGGCCTGCGAGACCGCGATCGGCCAGGCATCCGGGTTCATCAGCACGGCAAGCGCTTCGGCCGTGGTGCCGCCCGGGCTGGTGACGGCGACGCGCAGGGCGGACGAGTCGTCGGCACTGGCGGCGAGCAGCGCGCCGGAGCCGGCGACCGTCTGACGCGCGAGCAGGCGGGCGAGGTCAGGCGGGATGCCCTGTTCGATGGCGGCCTGTTCCATCAGTTCGGCTAGCAGGAAGACGTACGCGGGACCGCTGCCGGAAACGGCGGTGACGGGGTCGAGCAGCGCTTCATCCTCGACCCACGCAACCTTGCCGATCGCTTGCAGCAGGCGGTCGCACAAGGCCTTTTGTTGCGTGCTGGCCTTTGGGTTGGGGCAACCGACAGTGACGCCCTGGCGTACCGCGGCCGGCGTGTTCGGCATTGCGCGGACGATCGCGGCGGCGGGTCCAAGAAGCGCGCCGATTCCGGCCATGGTGCGGCCGGCCATGATCGAGAGGAACACCGTGTTGGGCGCGAACCGGGCGTAGGACGGAAGGGTGGCGGCCGCATTCTGCGGCTTGACCGCCAGCACGACGGCGGCGGGGGCGAAACCTTCGGGGATCGATGCGACGTCGGCGACCACGGTCATGTCGGGGCCGGAGAAGGCGGCAGCGGACGGGGCCGGATCGACGGCGACGGACGGCGCCAGGCCCTGTTCGCGCCAGCCGGACAGCATCGCGCCACCCATGCGGCCACACCCAACGAGCAGAATCGGCGGGATGGCGCCCACGCCTGATGGTTCGGTGTTGCTCATGGTTGTCCGTCCTCCTCCTGTCGTCATGCCCTGTTAGTCGTCGTGCCCTCTGGATCACGGCCGTCCGCGCATCCGATGGCGGTGGGTGGACGGCCGGGACAAAGGCCCGGCCGTGACGATAGCGAGGGGGAGCGGTTCCGCCCAGGCCCAAGCGTGCCAGGCTGCTTTCAAGCCTGGGGGTCGGAGGAGTGTTAAGCCTCCCCCACGCAGTCGAGCATGGCGGCGGCCAGGGCATCGGCGGGCGATTTTCCGCCCCACAGCACGAATTGGAAGGCCGGGAAGAAGCGTTCGCACTCGGTCAGTGCGATGTCAACGAGGTCTTCCAGGCTTTCCGCCGATGCGCCGGCGGCCCCGCGCAACAGGACCGCGTGGCGGAAAACCGGCATGCCGTCCTCGGTTTCGAGGCCGAAGTGGCCCAACCAAAGCTTTTCGTTGGCGAGGGCCAGCAGCTCATATAACGCTGAGCGCTGTTTTTCCGGCACTTTCAGGTCGAACGCACAGGTGAAGTGCATCACGCTGATTTCGCGCGACCAGTTGAAGAACAGGCCGTAATCGCACCAGTGTCCTGGCGCCTCGGCGGCCATTTCCGAGTCGTTCCGGCGGTCGAATGCCCATTCATTGGCGGCGACAATTTGCTCCATCATGTCGAGGGGATTGGCTGCGTTGTCCAACGACGTGGTCAGCGATGCTGACATGCGGGGTCTCCCGTCAAAAGGAAGGCCGAGCGTGGCCTTCACCCCCGGACGGTGCTTCCACCGAAACACTTTCGGAGTCGCCCGGAGTTGGCCACGCCGCGAGCCTATCCACGTGTTTACGCTTGCTGCAAGGGGCAAGGCGCCGGTTTCAGGGCACTATCCTGTGTATTTTTTTCCACGAATCGCGATGCGCGGAAATTTCTATCGCCATCGCATTACAGTCCTTCTGGTGCCACAACGGTAGCGTCCGGCGACTCGAGGGCGGCGACACGGGCCTCCAGCGCCGCCAGCCTTGCTTCCAGGGCGCCGACCTTGGCGTCCGCGGCTTCCTGCCCGGCCCTGGCGTTGGCGGCGATCTCCTGAATCGCCTCCAGTTCGTCGCGCCGCACCAGGTCCAGCCGCTGGACCAGGTCGTCCGTTCGGGCGCGGATCATCGCCTCGGCTTCCTCGCGCAGCCCGGCAATGGCGGAAATCGCGCCGCCCGCCACGCCGGCGAGGTCGTCGAAGAATCGGGGCCGTTCGGTCATGGTTTGCTCCTGCTGCATCAGGCGGCTTTCGCCGCCGTTCGGCCCCCCGTATATAGGGTGCCCATGATCCTGATAACTGGCGGCGCCGGCTTCATCGGCTCCAATCTTCATGCCGAACTGGTCCGGCGCGGCCATGAAACCGTGGTTGCCGATACGTTGGGCAGCCACGGCAAGTGGCGCAACCTGGCGAAGCATCCGCCGACTCGGGTGGTGCACCCCGATGAACTGGATGGTTTCCTGAACGAGCACCCGGCGGTGGAGATGGTGTTTCACCTCGGCGCCGTCAGCGAGACCACCGCGGTGGACGGCGATCACACCTGGGCAACCAATGTGGAACTCAGCCGCCGGCTTTGGGAGTGGTGTGCCGATCGCGGCGTGCGCATGGTCTACGCGTCCTCGGCAGCGACCTACGGCGATGGGGCGCAAGGTTTCGAGGATGAATTTTCGATTCCGGCGCTGGAGCGGCTACGGCCGCTGAACCTGTACGGCTGGACCAAGCATGCCTTCGATTTGCTGGTCGCCCGGACGTTACTGACCCGGCGGGAGCAACCGCCGCAGTGGGTGGGACTGAAATTCTTCAACGTCTACGGCCCCAACGAATATCACAAGGGCAAGATGATCTCGGTCGTGAAGGTCAAGCACGATGAGGTCGCCGCCGGGCGCCCTGCCCGGCTGTTCAAATCCGACCAGCCGAACCTGGCGGACGGCGCGCAGGCGCGGGATTTCATCTGGGTCGGCGATGTGGTTGACGTGATGCTGTGGCTGCTGGAGACACCGTCGGTCAGCGGCCTGTTCAACCTGGGCACGGGCACGGCGCGGACGTACCTGGACCTGGCGCATGCCGTTTCAGACGCGGCCGGCAAACCTCGTGCGGTGGAGTTCATCGATATGCCGGAGAGCCTCCTGGGCCAATATCAGTCGTTCACGCAGGCACCGATGGATCGGTTGCGGACCGCCGGTTACCCGCGCCAGTTCACGCCGCTGGAGGAAGGCATCCGTCGCTACGTGCAGGACCACCTGTCCGGCCCGGATCTGTTCGTGTGATCCCGGTTCTGCTGTTTCCCCAGTTCGACCCCGTCCTGGTCCAGTTCGGGCCGTTGGCGATTCGCTGGTATGCACTCGCGTATATCACCAGCCTGGTGATCGGGTGGCGGCTGGTACGACGATTCGTCCGGCTGCCTCCGGTGGTTGCCACGCCGCTGCACGTCGACGATTTCCTGACCTGGGCGACGCTTGGCGTCGTGCTGGGCGGGCGACTTGGCTATGTGCTGTTTTATCAGCCCGGCTTCTATCTGGCACATCCGTCGATGATCCTGGCGGTGTGGGAAGGCGGCATGAGCTTCCATGGCGATGCTGGGCGTCGCCGTCGCCGTCACCATTTTCTGTCGGCGTAACGGTATTCCGTTGCTCGGTTTCGCCGATCGGGTCGCCATTGTGGCGCCATT
>DATARX010000034.1:0-6928 GCA_036263955.1 Rhodopila sp. | reverse complement strand
CGATCGTGCAGGAAGCCTATCTGGGGAAAGCCGAATGAGCGCGCTGCATGCCGAGGGGCTGAATACCTATTACGGCAAGAGCCACATCCTGCACGATGTCGGCCTGACCGTGGCCGAGGGGCAGATCACGACGTTGTTGGGCCGTAATGGCGCCGGCAAGTCGACGACGCTGCGCAGCCTGGTTGGGTTGACGCCGCCTCGGTCCGGGCGGGTTTCGCTGTTCGGCAAGGATATCACCGGGCAGCCGGCGTATCGCATTGCCGCGTCCGGGGTTGGATTTGTTCCGGAGGGGCGACGGGTGTTCGCCAACCTGACGGTGGACGAGAATCTTCGGGTGCCGCTGGAGCGGCCGGGCGCGTTTGATCTCGAGCGGGTCTACACGTTGTTTCCCAGGCTGGCGGAGCGCAAGCAGAACCTGGGGCGGCAGTTGTCGGGCGGGGAGCAGGAAATGCTTTCGATCGGGCGGGCTTTGCTGCTGAACCCGCGGTTGCTGATTCTGGATGAGCCCAGTCAGGGACTGGCGCCGTTGATCGTGAAGGAGGTGTTCCGAATTGTCGCGCAGATGCGGGCGGAGGGGATTTCGGTCCTGCTGGTGGAGCAGAATGTGCGGATGAGCCTGGAGATTTCCGACCACGCCTATGTGCTGGAAAACGGTCAGATGGTGTATTCCGGGCCGGCGGCGGAGCTGCGGGCGGATGAGACGCGGATCCAGGCGCTGGCGGGGGCCTCGGCGGAGGAGTGGAAGCTGGAGGATTTGTTGCCGGTTTGAGGTTTGGAAGGCCTGGTGGGGTTTGTTGTTGGGCGCTTCGGGTTGGGCGTGCGCGTGGCCGGGGGCGGTGTTTGGTTTGCCCGGAGGATAGCGGAGGGGTGTGAATAGGGCCTGTGCGGTGGGGATCGGTGGTCGGGGGTGATTTTCGTTTGGCGAGGCTTGGCGGTTGATGGGTTGCGCTGTGGCGCGTGGGTTTTAAGGTGGGGGTATGATGTTGCCTCGTCTTCCCTCCATGCGGCTGGATGGCCGTCGGGCCCTGGTGACCGGTGCCGGACGGGGCATCGGATTGGCGGCGGCCGCGGCACTGGCCGAGGTGGGTGCGCACGTGACCCTGGTGGCTCGGTCGGGCGCGGAGATCGCGGCGGCGGCGCGGGCGATCGGGGAGGCTGGGGGCGCGGCTGAGCCGTTGGTGCTGGATGTAACCAACCCGGCGGCGGTGCGGGCGGCGGTGGATGCGGCCGATCCGTTCGATATCCTGGTCAACAATGCCGGCACCAATCGGCCGCGGCATTTCCTGGAAGTGACCGAGGATGACTACGACGTCATTGCCGGGTTGAATTTGCGGGCGGCGTATTTCGTTGCGCAGGCGGTGGCGAGGCGGATGACGTCGGGCGGGTCGATCATCCATGTTTCGTCGCAGATGGGCCATGTCGGCGGGCAGAATCGCACGGTTTACTGCATGACCAAGCATGGGATCGAGGGGTTGACGAAGGCGATGGCGATCGACCTCGCGCCGCTGGGGATTCGGGTGAATTCCATTGGCCCGACGTTTATCGATACACCATTGACCAAGCCGTTCTTCGAAAATGTTGCGTTTCGCGATGATGTGCTGCGGCGGATCAAACTGGGGCGGCTGGGAACGGTTGAGGACCTGATGGGGGCGGTGGTGTTCCTGGCCGGGGATGCGGCGGCGCTGGTGACGGGGACGGCGCTGGTGGTTGATGGCGGGTGGACGGCCGAGTAGGGGACGGTTGGACCCCGCAATGCGCAGCCAACGGGCTACTCGGCGGGCGGCAGGCGCGCCAGTTCCTCCCCGACGGCGGTGATCCCTTCCGCGTAGGCGAGCAGCAGGTCCGCGTCCTCGATGCCTGGGGTGATGCGGATGGTGGTCAGGCATTCGCCGAGATTGGTTAGATTGAAACCAAAGCTGGGGCGGCCGACGAGGGAAAGCGCGGCCATTCGCTGCAGTATGAGGGCGTAGGCCTGGTGCATGGCGGCCGCCCTGGCATCGGCCCCCCCAAGACGGGGGAAGAGGGCGGCGACAAATTGGTCGGTCGGGGCGATCGCGACGTAGACGGTACTGCGGTCGGTACTGACGGTTATTTGGAGGGCGTTGGCGGGTTTCAGGCGGTCGGCAAGGAATTGTTTGATCGCAGCGGTATTGTTGCGAATCTTCTGGAGATATGCGCCGAGTTCATCCTTGTTGGTCAGCAGCATGTGGCCGAGATAGGCGGAATCGTCCTCGGTGGTAGGTTGCGGATTGTCCGCCATCTTGTTGTTGAATTCGACCCAGTTCTTGCCCTTGTTGAAGACGACGGCGATGCCGAGGCTGGAAATATCCATGCCGTGCTGCAGGAATTTCGTGCCGCTTTGCATGAGGATCAGGTTCAGGTGGCCGGCCTCGATCATCGGGGCGGCGGCTTTTAGGATATTCTCGATCTCCGTTTCGCCGAGGTGGTTCAGGGTGACATCCATCATGACGGTATGATGGCGGCCGCTTTTGGCGAGGAGAGCGAGCAGTGGCAGCGGATCTTGGGGGATGACTTTGCGGTCCTCGGCGTTGTTCGGGTGGGGCTCGAGCACGATGAGGTCCTGCGCGAGCAGGCGGTCGTCCTCGACGGTGGCGGCGATCGTTGGATGGCCGAAGATTTCGGGGGTTTCGTAGTAGGCGCTTTTGAGGACGCCGACCTTGTCGGTGCGGTTGAGGGCGCCGTGGATCTGATCGATCATGCCCAGGCCGTGCGGCGCTGCATGGGTACTGGTGGGGCGCCGGGTGTGGCGCGGCAACATGTGCAGGATGCCGGCCTGGAGCATCCTGGGATCGGCGCCGCGCCACGAAAGCTGGAAGCGGACGGCTTCGTGGAGCGTCTGCATGATCTGGTAGTAACGTTCGAGACAAAGCTTCTGGTCCGCCAGGCGCTGGAATTTTGCCTGGGGGTCCTCCTCCACCAGGCTGAGCGATTGGGGGGCGGGAATCGTCTGCCGGTATCTTTTCACGCAGTCGGCGGCGGCCACTAGCGCATCGGTCAGCGCGGCGGTGACCTGGGATGGGGTCTGGGCGTCGAAGAAATCGGTTACATGATGGCCGATCAGGTTGTCGAAGACGCGCAGGTTGGCGAGGAACAGGGTTGGCAGCGGGCCGCCGGCATCGGCTGTACCGAGCAGGTGGGCGTAGGCGGTTTGGAGCTGCCTCAGTTGGGCGCCGGTGCTGGACAGCAGCGGATCGCGCCAGCGGCCGGTGATGGGATCGTGCTCCCGCGGCGCGATCAGCATCCGGCTGTCGTATTGCAAGCGGGAGAGCGGGGTCTTGTCCGTCTTGGCGGTGCCCGGTCGGAAATGCGGTTCCATGAGCGCCAGGGCGGCGTTGATGTTGCCGGCCTTGATCAGTTTGGCCATCGCAACGGCGGCGATGCCGGCGCTTTCGCTGGGGGAACTGCGCAGGCCGCGTCCGCCCATGTGGCTGTCGACGGTTGCCTTGGGAACGAGACGGATCGGCACGAGTTGGAGCTTGAGCGACCGCAGGTAGATGCAGGCGGGGTCCTTGGGCAGCACTGCCAGCGTATCGATGACGACCGGGGCGATTCCGTTGATCTGAAACGGCGCGGGTGCGGAAACCGTGTAGTAGGCCTTGTTGAACGCATTGGCTTGCTGTTTCAGCGGCTGGATTCGTTTGTTGTAGTCTTTTTCCTTTTCACCGGGGTGTGGGGCGGTCGATCCGAACAGCATGGTCTGTAGTTCGATAAGCCGGATGTCGTTGGCGACGCTCCAGAGCCGGGTGCGCATGCCGCGGGCGTAATCCTCACTCAGCAGGGGTGAGGTCTGGCGGCCGGTACGTTGCATGGCGTCGATCGCGTAGGGCGCCTGGACCTGGTTTCGCATCAGATGAAACTTGAGCAGCCTGGCGATCGCCTGCTCCGACAGATCCTTGCGATCGGCGAGCATGGCCAGCATTCCGGCGAAGTCGTGGTACCAGTCCCGGAACAGCGATTGCCTTTCAAGCGCTTCGAAGAATGTTTCGTTGATGGATTTGTGCGCGACCGCGAGGATCGCGGTGCCGATCATGATGTCGAGCGGCCTGGCCGGTTCGGCGGCGATGAGTTGCCGCAGCCTGATTTCGAAACCCTGCAGCCCGCGATAGCGCGTGTTGTCCTGTTCCAGCGCGCCTTCGCGGACGCGGGCCTTGAGAAAAGCGCTGACCTGTTTATCGGTGATCGACGGCAACTGGATGGCGGGATGGCTCCTGGCGATGGCCTTGCAGTCTTCCGTCACCTCTGGCGCGCTGAACCATAGGCTGGCGGGCTTTGGAGGCGCCTGTCCGGCCTCGCCGGGCGGGGTCATGCGGTCCCGCCGTTCGCTGGCGTCGAGGTCAGGCGGCTGCGGGAGTTGTTGCGTAATCGCATCTTCGCGAATGTAGAACGGGGTGGTGGCTTCGTGTTCGCCGACCGCGATGACGCGCACCCAGGTGTAGATCTGGTTGCCCAGGCGGTCGGCTTCGCCGAAGACCTCCTGGTTGGGGCCGCGGCGGGAGAGGATGCGGTCGTTCGTTTCGATGACCAGACGCATCCCGTCGGTTACTTCCGGCCCTTCGACGCCGTTGTACAGCGAGCCGCCGACGGGGATGACGAGGTGGGTGAGGCCGGTGACATCGGCGGTTATCTGCTGGCGCTGGACGATGCGTTGCGGCAACGGCGCGGCGGCGGCCTGGGTTGGCGTGGATGCGGCGGCGATGCGCAGCGCCCTCGCGCCCATCACGTCGGCCTCGGTTTCCAGCCCGGGATCGTCGTTGACCGGCACGCCCTTCGCCTGCAGCGTTGGTTTCACCCGTCCCTGATGCTGCTGCACGACGTGCCAGGCTTCATGCGGAAGGTGGCGTTCCTGGCCTTTCGCGAGATGGATTTCGGTGCCCTGGGCGTAGGCCAGCGCATGCAACCGGGCGGGTTTGGCGGAGTTGTAGTGGACCTTCACGTTGTCCATCGAGACGCCGGACAGGGCTTCGATGCCGGCTTTCAGCGTGCCCGGCAGGCCGGTGCGATTTGCCGGCTGGCGCTGGGCGGCGATTGACGCGCGGTTGTTGAGCGTCGCCTGCAACCGGGCGAGTTTTTGAACGTGGGGGCTGTTGTCCGCCATCTGTTGGAGCGCGGCTTGCGGGCGGTTGCCGGCGGCTGGCGTTTTGCCCTGGCCGTGGTCCAGGGTTTGCAGCCGGACCCGATCGGTTCGGCTTGCGTCGGCGTAACTCGGCATCCTGCTGGCCCTTTGTTCGCGTCGCGCGGGTGCGCCTGATGCGGCGGATCAGGCGGCCGAACGTTGCCATACTTCGCCGGGTTCGGGGTAGTGGGTGTTGCCGGCCAAGGTCAGCGTTATTTCGATGCCGCCGGCATCAAAGCGGGCGAAGAGGCTGGGCGGGAGGAGGGCGTGGCCATTGGTCCAGCGGAGTTGTTCAGTGGTTTCATAAGCATGGAAACCATCTTCCAGTCGGGTATCGCCGGCGGATATGGTTTCGATCGCGTCATCCTGGCGCAGCGTGATGTGGCGCAGGGCGACGCCGAGGGAGCGGGGGTCTCGTGTCAGCCCCAGTTCGGCGGGGACGGCATCGCGGGAGGCGATGACGAGGGTTTCCGGGCGGCGGGCGAGGCGGAAGATGCGGTGCTGTCCTTGGCGCGCGGCGATCTCCATCCGCTTTCCGTCGGCGATCAGGTGCAGATCAGGGTCCGTGGTCAGCGGTGGCAGGTCGCGGTGGCCGGCACGGTCCAGCAGGCGCTTCCAGATGGCGTCGACGATCGGGCCGCCGGTGAGCACCGGGACGCAGGGCGGTTGCGGGGCGCTGTCCCAGCCGGGGCTGGCGTTCCGGAACAGCCACCGGTTGCCGTCGTCGCGATAGGTTTCCGCCGGCGCGCCGTTGGCGAAGATGATGTCGTGGCTGTCGAGTTCCACGTGGTAGACCTCGACCTCGCGGGCGCGGTCGTCCCACAGGATGGTTTTGTGGTTGACCAGGAATTCGACCGGAATGAGCACATCGTCGATGTAGAGCGAATGGGCCTTGGTGACGTGCAGGTCTCGGGTGGGCAGGTTGTCACCCAGCGCGTCCTTGCGGACGATGACCGGTGTGGCGGCGGTGCGTTTGCCGCGGGATGCCAGGACCTTACCGTGGCCGATCCATTTCACTGTGCGCGGACCGTTATGGGCGGTGAGCACGGTGTCCCCGGGCTGGAGTTTTTCGACCTGCACCTGGCCGGTTGGGGTGCCGATCAGCGTGCCGGGACAGAAACAAATCACATCGACCGAGCTGGTGGCGGCGCTGCTGGTGCTGGCGCCGTCCTTGATCGCCCAGTCGATCGTGCGGACCGACTGGACGGCGCTGGTCGTTGCGTATTGCACGGATTCGAGCGCAGCCTGGTAGTTCGCCAATGTGGTGGCGCCGGTCAGCGTGAGGGTGCCGGCGCTGAAGCTGCCGGTGATACCGAACTGCGTGGTGAATTGCAGGGTGTCGCCGGCGCTGAAGTTGTCGATCGTTACGACCGCTCCGGCCAGGGTGCCGTTGCTGTCGATGTCCGCGACGGCGAGGGTGGGATCCAGGGCGACGGCGGCGCCGGTGTAGGTGACGGTGCCGCCGGCGGTGACCGAACCGGGGACGTGGATTTCATTCAGGGTGCTGGTGGCGGAGGCGGTGGCGACGCCGTCATTCACCGTCCAGGTGATGGTGCGGCTGGGTTGGGAACCGTTCGCTGTCGGGTCGCCGTAGGGTGTGGTGAAGCCGTATTCGATCGATTCGAGGGCGGTCTGGTAGGCCGCCACCGAGGCGGATCCGGTGAGGGTTTCGACGCCGGTGGTGGCGTTGAAGGTGCCGGTGATGCTGTTCTGGCTGGAGAATAGCAGCGTGTCGCCGCTGACGAAGTTGCCGATATTGATTGTTGCACTGGTGAGGATGCCGGCGCTGTCGGG
>DATARX010000033.1:0-3167 GCA_036263955.1 Rhodopila sp. | reverse complement strand
CATGACTCAAGCGCCCGGAACAGTTACGAAGGGATCGGCATTCGAACAGCCGGCCAGCTTTGCGTTCGATGCGGAAAGCGAAGCTGAAATCACCAAGATCGTGGCGCGGTATCCGGCCGGCCGGCAGGCCAGCGCGGTGATCCCGGCACTGTATGTCGCGCAGAACCAGATGAAGCGGCAGACTGGCAGCGCCTGGGTGCCGGTCAAGGCGATGGATGCGGTCGGTTCCCGTCTTGGCATGGCGCCTATCCGGGTCTACGAGGTCGCCACGTTCTACTTCATGTTCAATACGAAGCCGGTCGGCACCTATCACCTGCAGGTCTGCACCACGACGCCGTGCTGGTTGCGCGGTTCGGACGAGGTGACCGCGGCGTGCCGCAAGGCGACGGGCATCAAGGGATGGGGTGAAACCAGCGAGGATGGTGTGTTCACGATGACCGAGGTCGAGTGCCTGGGTGCCTGCGTCAACGCACCGATCCTGCAGGTCGACGATGATTTCTACGAAGACATGGATGCGGCGAAGGTCGCGGACCTGCTGGCGGCGCTGCGGCGCGGGGAGCGTCCGGTGCCGGGGTCGATGGCCGGGCGTCAGACCTCGGCGCCCGAAGGCGGCCCGACGACGCTGACCACGCTGCAATTCGCACCCCAGGAGGGTTGAGATGCTGCAAGACAAGGACCGCATCTTTACCAACCTGTACGGCCAGAACGATCCGTTCCTGAAGGGCGCGCGCTCACGCGGTGACTGGGACAATACCGCGGCGATCCTGGCGCGCGGGCGCGATGCCATCGTGCAGGAGATGAAGGACTCCGGATTGCGCGGCCGCGGCGGGGCAGGGTTCCCGACCGGGTTGAAATGGTCGTTCATGCCGAAACAGTCGGACCGCCCGTGCTACCTCGTGGTGAACGCGGACGAGTCGGAGCCCGGCACCTGCAAGGACCGCGACATCCTGCGGCACGATCCGCACAAGCTGGTGGAAGGCTGCCTGGTCGCGGGTTTCGCGATGGGCGCAACCGCTGCCTACATCTACATCCGCGGCGAATTCTATAACGAATCCGTCGCGTTGCAGCGGGCGATCGATGAGGCGTACGACGCCGGATTGATCGGCAAGAATGCCTGCGGATCCGGCTACAATTACGACGTGTTCCTGCACCGCGGCGCCGGCGCGTATATCTGCGGCGAGGAAACCGCGCTGATCGAAAGCCTCGAGGGCAAGAAGGGCATGCCGCGGATGAAGCCGCCGTTTCCGGCCGGCGTCGGTCTGTACGGCTGCCCGTCGACGGTGAACAATGTCGAATCGATCGCGGTGGCGCCGACGATCCTGCGCCGCGGCGCGTCCTGGTTCACCAGCCTGGGGCGGCAGAACAATACGGGGCAGAAGCTTTTCTGCATCTCCGGCCACGTCAACAAGCCCTGCAACGTCGAGGAGGAACTCGGCATTCCGTTGCGGGAACTGATCGACCGGTACGCCGGCGGGGTGCGCGGCGGATGGGACAATCTGCTGGCGGTCATTCCGGGCGGCGCCTCGGTGCCGCTGATCCCGAAATCGATCTGCGATGACGTGCTGATGGATTTCGACAGTCTGCGCGCGGTGCGCAGCGGGCTGGGCACCGCGGCGGTCATCGTGATGGACAAGTCCACCGACGTGATCAAGGCGATCGCCCGGTTGTCGAAATTCTACATGCATGAAAGCTGCGGCCAGTGCACGCCGTGCCGGGAAGGCACCGGATGGATGTGGCGGGTGATGACGCGGATGGTCGAAGGGCGCGCGACGCCTGACGAAATCGACACGCTGGAACAAGTGACCCGCCAGGTTGAGGGGCACACGATCTGCGCCCTGGGCGATGCCGCGGCGTGGCCGATCCAGGGGCTGATCCGGCATTTCCGCCCGGTCATGGAAGAACGTATCGCGGCATACAAGTCACGCGGCGCGAAGCCGATGCCGATGGCGGCGGAGTAGGGATATGGCCAAAGTCACCATCGACGGAATCGTCGTCGAAGTCGCCAACGGATCGACCATCCTGCAGGCAGCCGAACACGCTGGGGTGGAAATTCCGCGCTTTTGCTACCACGAGCGCCTGTCCATCGCCGGCAACTGCCGCATGTGCCTGGTGGAAGTGGAAAAAGCGCCGCCCAAGCCGATCGCCTCCTGTGGTTACCCGGTCGCCGACGGCATGGTTGTCCATACCGACAGCAAGATGGTACGCAACGCCCGCCGCGGCGTCATGGAATTCCTGCTGATCAACCACCCGCTGGACTGCCCGATCTGCGACCAGGGCGGTGAGTGCGACCTGCAGGACCAGGCCATGGGCTACGGCATGGACCACTCGCGCTATGCCGAGAACAAGCGCGCGGTGCCGGACAAGAACCTGGGCCCGCTGGTGAAAACGTCAATGAACCGCTGCATCCATTGTACGCGGTGCATTCGCTTCATCACGGAGGTGGCCGGTGTTCCGGATCTCGGCGCCACCGCGCGCGGCGAGCACATGGAAGTCGGCACCTACGTCGAAAAGGCACTGGGCTCCGAACTGTCGGGCAACATCATCGATCTGTGCCCGGTCGGGGCGCTGACCTCCAAGCCCTATGCGTTCGTGGCGCGGCCGTGGGAACTGGCGAAGGTCGACAGCATCGACGTGCTGGACGCGGTCGGCACCAATATCCGCATCGATGCCCGCGGCACCGAAGTGCTGCGTATCCTGCCGCGCATCAATGAGGATGTGAACGAGGAGTGGATCGCCGACAAATCCCGCTTCTCGATCGACGGGCTGAAGCGTCGGCGGCTGGATCGGCCGTGGGTGCGTGAAAACGGCAAGCTGCGCGCCGCGACCTGGACCGAGGCGTTCGACGCCATCGCCGCCAGGATGAAATCGCTGCCGGGCGACCGGATTTGCGCGATCGCCGGTGATTTGTGTGACGCGGAGAGTGTCCTGGCACTGAAGGACCTGCTTGCCGGCCTCGGCTCGACCAATATCGATTGCCGGCAGGATGGTGCCAAGCTGGATGCCTCGCGCCGGGATTTCTACTGCTTCAACACCTCGATCGCCGGGATCGAGGAAGCCGACGCCATCCTCATCGTGGGGTCCAACCCGCGCAAGGAAGCGCCGGTGCTGAATGCGCGCATCCGCAAGGCGTGGCTGGCGCACCAGATGCCGATCGGGCTGATCGGCAC
>DATARX010000529.1:0-2210 GCA_036263955.1 Rhodopila sp. | reverse complement strand
AACCCTGCCCCGGTGCTCGGCGACCTTCGGGTTGACCAACTCCCGGAGGTGGGCTTGAAGCCGCGGTGCGTCCCCTCCTCATCAGCCCCCATCAGGCGCGAGTACCCCGCCACGTCGGCGGCGAGGATCGCGGTGAGGCGGCGGACAGGCGGCATTACTCGTCCGGCGAAAGCTGGGCTTAACCAAATCTACTCCGAAACTGGCGACGGCCCTAGCGCGCAGGTGGCCGTGCGCGCTGCCTGCTGGATAGCGACAGCAGCAATGCCGTCTGACGCCGATCGGGCGTCGCCTTGGTGGACTTCGCTTTGGTTGCCGCGCGCTTTGCAGCGGGTGCTTCCCGCGCCAGACTGCGTTTCAGGGCACCCATCAAATCTACCACCGGCGATGGTTTCGATGCCTCCTGCGGCTTGATCGTGAGCCCCTTTCATCTTGGCCTCGATCAGCTGCCGCAACGCGTCCTGGTAGCGGTCGCGAAACCTACCGGGTCAAATTTGCTGGTCCGTTGACGGCATAATGATCGAGATGATGAACCGCTATCCCCCGCAAAACGCCAGAATGGCATTCTGCAGCGCCGGGAGGCTGGGGAACCCGAGAGCTGCGGCCGCGGCATTGAGGCCGCCATACTGCCCCGCCAGCGCCGAGACACTCTTGCCATAACAGTTTGCCTTCCCAGGCGTCCCGGCGAAGGCCGGTTGCGTGTACACCCAGGCAGCGCCGGCGAAGCCATTGTCGCCATACCCACCCACGATGGCGGTGGTGCCGTCAGCAGAAAGCGCAACAGACGAGCCTTGTTGTGCTTTGCCGATGGCGCCCGTGCCAACCAGTTTCGGGCCTAGCTGGCTCCACACGCCGCCCGAACTGGTGTAGACCCAGGCGGCGCCGGCGGAACCATTGTCGCCCTCCCCGCCCACGATGGCGGTATTGCCGTCTCCAGACAGCGAAACAGAAACACCCTGCCCATACGGGTCAAAGGGGCCGGCGGCGCCCATGCCGACCAGTTTCATCCCTTGCTGGCTCCACACACCGCCCGAACGGGCGTAGACCCAGGCGGCGCCGACATCGCCATTGTCGCGATACCCGCCGACGATAGCGGTGTTCCCGTCGCCGGAGAGCGAAACGGACGAACCTTGGAATGCGCTGCCCTTGGCGCCCGTGCCGACCAGTTTGGCGCCCTGTTGGCTCCATACGCCGCCCGAGCGCGTAAAGACCCACGCCGCACCGGCAAAGTCATTGTCGATTAACCCGCCGACGATCGCGGTGTTCCCGTTGGCGGATAGCGAGACAGACCAACCCTGCTCTGCGCCAAAGCCATAGGGGCCGACGGCGCCTGTGCCGACCAGTTTCGCGCCTTGCTGGCTCCACACGGCGCCTGAGCGCGTAAATACCCACGCGGCGCCGGCGTTGGTATTATCAAGCGGCCCGCCGAGGATCGCGGTATTCCCGTCGCTGGACAGCGAAACGGAATAACCTTGCTGCGCGCCAAAGGGGCCGACGGCGCCCGTACCGACCAATTTTGCTTGCTGGCTCCACACGCCGGCCGAGCGCGTGTACACCCAGGCGGCGCCGGCGAGGTCATTGTCGGCGTAGCCACCGATGATGGCGGTGTTCCCGTCGCTGGATAGCGAAACAGAAATCCCTAGCGCCCCGCCATAGGGGCCTATCGCGCCTGTGGCGAGCAGTTTCGAGCCTTGCTGGCTCCACCCGCCGCCCGAGCGAGTGTACACCCACACAGCGCCGACCTCGTTATCGTCGTCGAACCCGCCCACGATGGCGGTGTTCCCGTCACCGGAAAGCGCAACAGAAACACCTTGCTCTGCGACGAAGACGGCGCCCGTACCGACCAGTTTCGGGCCTTGCTGGGTGAACTGCGCCTGTGCCGGCGCCGGCAGCAGACCGCACCCCAGCATGACAACAGGCAGGATATGAAGGCTTCGGATTCGGAATGTGATCATAGTTTTGGGACAAACAGGAGGGTCTATGAAAATTAGAGAGAAAATCTTCCTCGGCGGTTAATATCGACGGCCGAGCAGCTTTTCCGGCGTGATACCAGAGATCGAGATCGACGGGGGGCAAACCTGAAGTTGGAGCGCTACCGCTCACCCGCCGACAGACAAGTATTCGAACCGTCGGTGGACCGGCCCCGAGGGCGCACGACCGTTCCTCGGCTGGGCGCGGGTGTCTTCCTGAACTTCAACTGCGTCATCCTCGAC
>DATARX010000329.1:0-1674 GCA_036263955.1 Rhodopila sp. | reverse complement strand
CAGGGCGCCGCGACGGCGGAGATCGCCCGCAACGTGCAGCAGACCGCCCAATCGGCGCAGGACGTTACGGTGAACATCGGCGGGGTCAGCCGGGCGGCGACGGACACCGGTGCGGCGGCCGATCAGGTGCTGAGCGCGGCGGCGAATTTGTCCCGCCAGGCGGAACAACTGACCAGCGAAGTGGGCAGCTTTATCGCCGGGGTGCGGGCGGCATAGCAAGGCCGCAATCCGACTTCGGGGTCGGAGCCGCGGTGCATCTCCGGCCCGCGGTGATCGGTCCGATGTTTGATCCGAATTCGAGATAATAAGTGCGGCAAACACGCCGATTATCTCCCAATGCCCTATATCAAAGACCGGAACCGCGGGTGTTCGGTGCACCGGGCCGCCAGGACCTTGATACGACCGATCGTGTCGGGTCCGGAATCGGTGTTAACCGGAACGAACTTTGCCGCGCGAATGGCGAGGAGTCCAGAATGAGGTGGCTTAACAATCTCAAGATCAGCACCAAGTTCGGCGTGCTGCTCGGTGTGTTGGTAATGAGTCTCGGCATCGCCGGCTTCGCCGCCGCCCGACTCGCCTATCGCGAACTGGTCAACAGCCAGATCGCGGAATTGAAAGCGATCGTGGACACCGCGATCGGCACGGCCGACGCGCTCGACAAACAGGTTCAGGCCGGCAAGCTCACGAAGGAACAGGCGATCGACGCCTTGCGTGAGCGCCTTCTGTCCATGACGTTCGACAATGGTGAGGGCTATGTCTTCGTCATTACGATGGATGGCATCGCCGTTGCCATGCCTGATCCCAAGCTGATCGGAACCAACCGCCTCAACGCGAAGGCGTCTAACGGCATGATGATGGTGCGTGAGCAGCGGGACGGCGTGCTGAGGAACGACGGCACGTATGTGATGCGCTACCCATACCCGAAGCCGGGGCAAACCGTCGAATCGGAAAAGCTTGCCTATGCCGCCGCGTACAAGCCGTGGAACATGTTCTTTGGCACGGGTGTTTATCTCGATAGCATGGAGGCCCGGTTCTCCGGCATGGTCTGGTCCTATGTCGGCCTGTTCGCAACGGTCATCCTGATCGCCGCGGCGGTCGCGACGGCGATCGCGCTCAACATCGCCCGTCCACTGGCCAAACTCGATGGCGGCATGCGCCGCCTGGCCGCGGGGGACAAGGCAACCGGCATCGCCGGCATCGGCCGTGGCGACGAAATCGGTGGCATGGCCGGGGCGGTGCAGGTGTTCAAGGACGCCATGATCAAGGCTGACGCCATGGCCGCCGAACAGGAGCAGATCAAGCTTGCGGCGGCGGCGGCGCAGAGAGCCGCGATGAACCAAACCGCCGACGCCTTCCAGACCAAGGTTGGCGGCTTCGTCTCCTTGCTGTCCTCCGGGGCAACCGAACTGGAAGCGACGGCGCAGTCGATGTCCGGCACGGCGACCCAGGCCAATGGACAAGCCGTGACGGTGGCGGCGGCGGCGGAGGAAGCGAGCGCCGGCGTCAGGACGGTGGCGGCGGCGGCGGAAGAATTGTCGGCATCGATCGGCGAGATCAGCCGCCAGGTGGCCCAGTCGTCAACGATCACCGGCCAGGCGGTGGCGGATGCCCAGCGGACCGACGGGATCGTCCGCGCCCTCGCCGAGGGGGCCGAGAAGATCGGGCATGTCGTCG
>DATARX010000327.1:0-25230 GCA_036263955.1 Rhodopila sp. | reverse complement strand
CCATTACGCGTCGCTTTACAAGGAAGCATGGAGGCGGGCGGCTGCGGATACTACTCAACGGGTCCGATAGTGGCGATCTGGCGGGCACCCGCCGGACGTATCAAAAATGGTCGCGGGATTGGACGGCTCGGCGGAGACGTGATTGTTGTCCTTCGCGAAGCCGTACCGAAGTTGTTCTGCCGTGCCAACAGGGGAAGCCGTATCCGCGTGCATCGACACGCGAAGTCCGCGCCATTATTCCGCTGTTTCGCAACGCCGTTCGGATCGGTGGCATCTGCGGGTCAGGCCACCGCTGTCTGGAATGCAAAAGGGGCGTTTGGCCGATATCGGGTCAGCAGCCAACTGAAGTGATGCCAGGTCCGGCAGACTGAAAGCGTGCCGCGCCCGAGGCCGGACCGGCAGCCGTTTGCCAGCAAGGGCGGCGGTCGATCTCCCCGCGGGGACGCTCCGTGCGGTCAGGCTGTCCCATCGACACGCGAGGCCTGCCAGCGGAGGGCTTCGCGTGAACGATCGACCCGAGGAGAGACGCGCGCGACCGCTGTAGTCAACACGCAGCAGCGTCCTCCACGCGAGCGGCAAGGACAGAAGGTTGCACGCCCGTTTCGTGTGGCGTTAACTCATGTGGGCCAGGACTCATGTGAGCCAGAACCCATGTGGACCAGGCCGGCGCCTTCGACGGAATTCGCTGGATGGGGGGCCGTGCTGGCATGGCGACTGCAGCCGATGGGACCGGCAAGGCCGGCTTCCTAGGCCTGCAAAGGCGACAGGTGTTGAAATGGGGTGGCGATGACAAGCGCGATGACGCAAAACTCGGAACCGAGTGCCGACCAGGCCCGCGACTTCGATGCGCTCGTGATTGGCGCCGGTTTCGCGGGCTTGTATCAGTTGCTATGCCTCCGCGACCGGCTCGGTCTGTCGGTGCAGGCGCTGGAGGCCGGCGGCGGGGTTGGCGGTACCTGGTACTGGAACCGCTATCCCGGCGCACGCTGCGATTCCGAAAGTCATGCCTATTGCTACACATTCTCTGAAGAATTGATGCGGGAATGGGAATGGTCGGAACGATATCCGGCACAACCGGAGATCATGCGCTACCTTAACTATTTTGCTGATCGATTCGACCTCAAGCGTGACATCCGCTTCAACACCCGTGTGACCGCGGCGCATTATGACGCAGCGTCGAACCGTTGGAATGTGCGGACTGAACTCGGTGAGCTGTTCTCGGCGAAGTTCCTGGTTACCGCCGTCGGCTGCCTGTCCACGGCGAACATTCCGAATATTCCGGGTTTGGAAGGGTTTTCGGGTGACTGGTACCACACTGGCCAATGGCCGCATGAAGGGGTTGATTTCAGTGGCAAGCGCGTCGGCCTGATCGGGACGGGATCCACCGGCATTCAGGCCACCCCGGTCATTGCCGAGTCCGCGGCCCATCTGACTGTATTTCAACGCACCGCGAACTACAGCGTGCCGGCTCGCAATGCCCCGCTGACGCCGGAATTCAAACGCTGGGTCAAGGATAACGCCGCGGGAATCCGGCGAGCCACCCATGCCACGCCGAACGGTCATCAGTTTTTCATTTCCGAGCGGCTGGCCGTTGAAACGCCAGATGACGAGCGTCGGGCCCTGTATGAGGCTGCCTGGCAAACCGGTGGCCTGCAGTTCCGCGCCACCTTCCAGGATCTGCTTATCAGCAAGGCGGCAAACGACACAGCGGCCGAATTCATTCGGGGCAAGATTCGCGAAATCGTAAAGGACCCGACGACGGCAGCGAAACTGTCCGACATCGACCATCCGTACGCGGCAAAACGTCCCCCGATCGACACCAACTACTTCGAGACTTTCAACCGCGACAACGTGACGCTGGTTGATGTGCGGGCTGCCCCGATCGAGCGGATCACCCCGGGCGGCATTCGCACGCGTGACGGGGACTACGCTTTAGACAGCATCGTTTTCGCGACCGGGTTCGATGCCATGACCGGCCCGATGCTACGGATGGACATTCGCGGCCGTGACGGACGGTCTCTGGCGAGGGAATGGGAAGCCGGGCCGCGCAACTACCTGGGACTACAGATCGCCGGGTTTCCGAATCTGTTCACAGTGACCGGCCCGGGCAGCCCGTCCGTATTATGCAACATGCCGGTTGCGATCGAACAGCACGCCGACTGGATTACCGACTGCATTGCCTACATGCGCCGAAACCGCTTCGAACGCATCGAGGCCACGCCTGAGGCGATGGATCAATGGGTGGAAAAGGTCAATATCGCCGCCAATGCAACGTTGCTGCCGATGGCGACCCATTCATGGTATCTCGGCGCAAACGTGCCAGGGAAGCCCCGCGTATTCATGCCCTATGCGGGTGGAATGGCGCACTACAGGACTATCTGTTCTGGGGTTGCTACGAATAACTACGATGGGTTCAGTCTGAGCGCATAGTATCCGACCGTAGGGAAGCGTGAGCCGCTCCGCGACCACGATTCGCCGCGTTAATCGGATACTTCAAGCCTGACCCGCGGTATCGCGCTTCACTGATGGGCGATAGCAGAGCGTGTTCTGCATTTTTCCAGACGCGGCCTAATGGAGTCGGATGAGCGATGATCGCGGATCGTATTGGCGGTCGATCCACTGGGCCGGTGTTGGATTATTCCCTGAGCCAGTCCATTGCTGACGTTATTCGCCGACGACGGCGTTGGCACGGGCGCGCGACGTCAACAGTCTTTTCGTCGCCATCAACGGCCGATCGATCGCCGCCCTTCGATCGTTCCATGGCGCAGCCGCGGGCGGCGGCACGATCGCCATCGAGGCATTTGCCTCGAACAGCATGATCCGGCCATCGGCGCCGAGGCCGAAATCGATTCCGCCATAGTCGAGGCCCAGGCGGCGGGCAATCGCGGTCAGCGCGGTGACCGCGCGCGGGCCGAGGAAGCCCGGCATATCGGTAAGGAAACGCACTTCCTCGGCGCGATAGGCCTCGCAGTCGGCCATCTCCGCGGTAAAGTAATGGACTTTCCAGTTCGAGGAGATTGCCCAGTGCAACGGATATAGCTGGCGGTCCACGATCAACACGCGGCCCTTTCGCCATTTCCCATCGTGACCGGTGGCATCAAGGTATTCGATCGCCAGCAATGCCGGACCCGGCAACGCGGCAACCGCGGCGGACAGTTCGTTGGCACTGTCGACCCGCACGAAATGCTGCCCTGTGTGAAAGCCCGGTGCCCGCAGCAGAATCGGCCAGGTGAAACCGGTTCGCGCCAGCAGGCGATCGCCGTCGGGACCGGTCAATTGCTCACGGGCGAACAGCCTGCAGCGGGGCGTGACGACCCCTGGGACATCGCTGAACCGTTGCGCATTCTCGGCACGTCCGGTTCGCAGCACAGCCAGGGGATGATTGATAACGGGCGCGATGGTCTTTTCGAGCAGATTCACCGCCACCCGAAGTGCCGCACCGCAAAGATCGGCGTCACCGATCGCATTCAATACGATATCATGCGGCGGCAGCGCCTGCGCGTCGGAGTAGAATTCCGTCGCGACGGTGGTGACTTCGAACAGGTCGTCGTCAAGGAAGACACGGGCCGGAATGTTGCCATTTGCCACCGAAGTCAGCATCAACAGGCGGATCGGCCGACCACAACCGCGATACGGCCAAACATTCACCACCCGATCGCGGTAGCCGCGCTGCCAATGGCGCTTGGCCTCATCCGCCTCGCCGCTTGCGGCCAATACGTTTCCCAGACCCTGGTGCGCTTCGGGAAGATCAGGGGCAAGATGCAGCGCGATTTCATAGTGCCGACGGGCGCCGCCGAGATCGCCCGCTTCACACAGCAGATTGCCAAGGTTCACGTGGCCGATCGGCTGGCCAGGGTGGCAATTGACAGCCTGCGTATAGACCGTACGCGCGGCGTTGCGATATCCGGTCCGATAGAGCAGGGCGCCGAATCCGTTCAGTATCGCGGCATTGTCAGGCGCCTTGGCCAGGGCGGCTGCATAGAGGTGCCACGCGTCGGACGTGCGCCCGAGCGCATCGAGCAGGGCTGCGTGCTGGCAGGTCAGTTCCAGGGAGCCGCGACCGGCCGCCAGGTTTGTTTCGATATCCGCAAGCGCATCAAGCCGGGTCTGGCGATCTAATGGGATCGACGCCAACATGATCTATTGCCCCCGATTTGCCGGTAGCGCCGCGCGCCGCAAGCTGGTCGATGCGAAGCAGACGGAAGCGTCCGAATATATCATGCCGCGCGCCCGTGACCGGTGGGACCGCGGCCAAATGAGGGCGGCGGGCCTGGCTTCATGAACGCAAAGTCCGCTCTCCAGCAACTGATTGTCGCACCTGGGGTTGATATAATGGTCACCCGGAAAACGACCACCTTATCGACACAGCGGCGGCAGACTGGGGGCCAGGTCGGAGATTTCGGCAATCCCGTGTTGAGATCCGGCGCGAATGCATATTAGTATAATACGCAACCTGTTAATGTTACGCTGGCGTGGAGATTAGCCTGTGCACGTGCTCGTTGCCGACGCTCAATTTCTTATCAGGCAAGGCATCGTCAGCTTTCTGGGCAGCAGATTCCCGCAATGGTCGTTCCTGCACAGTTGCAGCCTTGTAGAAATATTAGCGCAGCTGGACGCGGGACAGAGACAACCCGATCCCGCTGTTATCGACCCCGCTGTCATCGATCCCGCTGCCATTGATCCCGCTGTTATCGATCCCGCTGCCATCGATCCCGCTGTCATCGATCTCGCTCTCATCGGTCTCGACCTGCCGGGCATGAATGGAAGCGCGGGCATCAGGATATTGCGCGAAGCCAGCCCCACGCTACGAATTGCGCTGCTGACCGGAAGCGAAGATTGGGATACGCTTCAGGACTGCCTCGCGGCTGGGGCCCGCGGCTGTTTGCCGAAGGAAATTGCTGCCGAAGACCTCGCGCGGGCGACGCACACGCTGATGTCCGGCGGGGTGTACCTGCCCTCCCGCCGGTTGAATGACCAGCCCGCCATCGTCGCATCCGCGGCGCTGGTTTCCCCGGCCATGCCGGCGCTTACCGCGCGCCAGCGGGACGTACTGGCGCTGCTGGTGGACGGAAGATCGACCAAGGACATTGCCAAAAACCTCAACCTCGGCATCGGCACAGTGAAGGTCCACCTGGGCGGCATCTATCGAACCCTGGCCGTGCGAAACCGCGCCGAAGCCGTTGCTCGATTCCGAGCCACGCGCGGTTCCATTGTATGATCGTCCGATAGCCTGCCGGTCGTGCGCAGGAACGAATTGATCGGGAACCGGGTTTCCGGCCCGGAATCAGAACGGACTTGCGATGTCCAGTATCTGCTGGCCCCAGCGTGCGGTCTGCACGTCGGTCAGCTCGCCACGGCCACCGTAGCTGATCCGGGCCTCTGCCATCCGGTCATGCAGCACCGTGTTGTCGGCATTGATGTCCTGAGGCCGGATGATCCCGGATACGACCAGCACGCGCAACTCGGAATTAACACGAAACTCCTGACTGCCGACGAGCGCCAGATTGCCGTTCGGCAAAACCTGGGTGACCACCGCCGCCACTCTCAGCGTCACCGCCTCATTGCGCGTGATGTTGCCGACGCCAACATGCGATCCGGCGGTATTGGTTGAAACCAGTTTGGTCAGGTCCGCCCCGCTCGGCAGCATATGGCTGATAGCGGATTGCGCACCCATAAGGTCCGGCGCACCGACCACCTGGCTTCCGGTCCGGGTCGCCGTGGTCCCGTTGTTCAGTACTGCGGAATCGGCCATATTGACCACGACCGTTACGACGTCGCCGACCTGGGCCGCGCGTGGATCGGTAAAGAACGCATGCGCGCCTGGTCGCCACAGACTATCGGCGGTTGGCGGGTCTGGTGCCGGCCGGGGCATCGGCAGAGAGACCGGATGCCAGTTTGGATTTTGCGTTGGATTGGCCGTGGGCGTCATCCTGGGCGGGGAGCCGACCTCACCCAACCGCTGCAACCCCACGCAGCCCTGCAGCGACAGGGCAGCGGCGACCAGCATCATTCGTGCCCCGACCATCAGTTCGCGACCTCCGACGTTGTCGGCATGGCACGAGCCGGGGGAACCAGCGGTGTGCTGCCGGGCTCGACCACCGCGCGGCCGGCGCCGCTCACGCGGGCGGCGACAACGGCCCGCGTGAGCGGGTTCATGACCTGGATCACGTCGCCCCGCCCGCCTGAACCAAGCGCCAGACCTTGGGCCGTCAGCGACATGTACGGGGTGTTCAGCAGCAGGACCACCGGGGCGCCCTTCGCCACCATCACTGCCGGCCCCACATCGGCCACTTCCAGCGGCTGGCCCGCGACGATGGTGCGCTTCGCCGTCTGTCCCACAACGTCCGACACATTGTCCTCCACCGCTCCGACCAGGTGCCGTTCGGCGACCTGGGTGGCGCGCACGTCGGCCGCGGTGATCACGTCACCCGGTTCCAGCCTGCGGGCCGCTACCAGGGCCTTGACCAGCTGCGCGACCCGGCCGGTTACCCGCGTTCGCTGGGTCTCCATGCCCTGGGTCGAAATGACCAGATCGGCGGAGAACCGTTCCGACCCGGGATCGTATGATTGCGCTTCGACCGTAACGAGCGGAAAGGACGCCGGCGGAACCAGGATCGGCGGCACGGCGGTGAGATCGACGGCGGCGCTGGGCGGAGCACCCGCCTGCACAAGGCTGCGCCGGATGGGATCGGTGATTTCGTCGTAACTGAGCGGCCGGCCGGTGCGTTCGATCAACGTCCGCTCGACGCCGGAGGTTGGCTTCCAGTTCACGTCATACAGATGGGCGATGTAGGCAAGCTGCCCGGCTTCGACGGCAATGGAACGGCCGGGCGGCGGGGCCGGGCCGATGATGGTGTCGGCCTTTGGCCCGGCGTTGCTCCAAAGATCGGCGACCTTGATGACGCCGGCATCGAGCTGGACCTGCAGCTTCAGTTGAGCTGTGGACTTGGCGTAGCCGTGGGCTGCAAAAAAGCCGCACACCAACGCCAGGACAACCGTTTTGGCTACCCGTTTCATAGACTACTGCAGTTTGGTGATGGTCGAGAGCATTTCATCGCTGGCGGAGATGACCCGGCTGTTCATTTCGTATGCGCGTTGCGCCGTGATCAGGTTGGTCATTTCGGTAACGACGTTGACGTTCGACGTTTCGATAAAACCTTGCATCACGCTGCCGAATCCCACCGTGCCGGGAATGCCGGTGACCGGGGTGCCGCTGGCGGGTGTTGCCAGGTATTGATTGCCGCCGGTGGATTCCAGGCCGGCGTCGTTGGGGAACGCCGCCAGTTGGATCTGTCCCACGTTCTGCTGCGCGAGCTGGCCCTGGATGGTGGCCAGCACCTGGCCACTGGCATTGACGGTGACCGCGGTGGCATTGGTGGGAATGGTGATGCCGGGCTGCACGACGTATCCATCCGCGGTGACGATTTCCCCGGTCGGCGAAAGGGCGAAGGTGCCGTCACGGGTGTAAGCCGTATCACCCGATGGGAGCGTGACTTGAAAGAAACCGTTTCCGCTGATCGCCATATCGAACTGGTTGGAGGTCTGCTGCAGATTGCCTTGTTCGTCGATGCGGTAGACCGCAGCGGTGCGGACACCCAGGCCGACCTGCGCGCCGGACGGAACGACGGTCCCGGAATCGCTGCTGGTGGACCCGACGCGGCGCAGATTCTGATAGAGCAGGTCCTGGAATTCAACGCGCTGGCGCTTGAAGCCGGTGGTGCTCAGGTTGGCGATGTTGTTGGAAATAACTTCGACGTTGGTCTGCTGCGCTTGCATGCCGGTGGCAGCGATATCCAATGAACGCATGCTTCTGTTCCTCTCTCCCCGGCGAAACGGGGCTCATACATCAGCGTTATAGGTGCGGCCGGGATAATCCCCACAAGATCATGCGTTCTTGTGGCCGATCTGATCGATGGCGGACTGTTCCCGCTTCGCCTCGGCATCCACGAACTGGGACGCGTCCTGGTAATCCCGCATCTCGCTCATCATTTGGGTCAGTTGCACGATCGGCTGGATGTTGGCGCCCTCCACCGCACCCTGCATGACATTGGGCTGGGCGACCACGCGGGCGGGCTGAGTGGTGTTGAACAGGGAACTGCCCTCGGCCTGCATCGATTGCTGATCATCGAACCGAACGATCCGAAACTTGCCGATCTGACCGGCATTGCTGCTGATGCTGCCGTCGGTGGTGACCGTCAGATTGGTATCGTCCGCCGAAACGGTGATCGGCCGGCCATCGGTTCCGACCAACGGATTTCCGCCCATATCGACGATCTGGCCGGCCTGCGAGATCGAGAAGCGGCCGGATCGTGTGTAGCGCGGTCCGCGCGGTGTATTGACGGTAAAAAACCCGTCTCCGCGCAAGGCCAGGTCCAGGGCGTTGCCGGTCTTCTCCATCTGCCCTTCCTGGAAATCGCGCCAGGTCGCCCGGTCCTGCACCATTTGCACGGTCCCGCCGCCCGGCGGGGTCGACACGCCCCTCTGCTGCAGCAAATAGTCGGAGAACATGACACTCTCGCCTTTGAATCCGGGCGTATTGACATTGGCAATGTTCTCCGCCCGCACGTCCAGCGCCCGCTGCTGGGCGACCATCCGCGATAATGCAATGTACCCTGGGTTCTGCATCGTTCACCCCTGTTTTCCGCTGAACCTCTTATATAACGGTCCGAGTGCAATTACCGGCGACTGGCACGGAGCGGGCGCCATCACAGCGTAACGGATAGGCAACAGCGCGGCGGGCAAGCGGCTGCGCAACAGGCGGGACCACCCCAAAATGGGTCATGGCGGAGCAAAATCGATTACGTCGGAAACGATACCGCGCCGGCGGCTTGGCAAAGCCGGCGGGATGGCGGCGCTGCTGCTTGCCCTATTCGCGATTGCGCCGATCGCCGCGCCAGCCCAGACACGCATCAAGGACGTGACGGACGTCGAAGGCGTGCGCGACAACCAACTGGTCGGCTACGGCCTGGTCGCGGGGCTGAACAATACCGGCGACCAGTTGCTGAATGCGCCGTTCACCCGCGAATCGCTGGTCAGCATGCTGGAACGTCTCGGCGTGAACACGCGCGACCAGGAAGCCAGCCTGCTGACCAAGGACGTCGCCGCCGTGATGGTGACCGCCACCATGCCGGCGTTCGTCAAGGCCGGCGAGCGGATCGACGTGGCGGTCGCGGCCCTGGGCGACGCGACCAACCTGACCGGCGGGACGCTGCTGGTGACGTCATTGCTGGGCGCAGACGGGGAAGTACACGCGGTGGCGCAAGGGCCGGTCGCGACGGGCGCGATCTCCGCCCGCGGCCAGGCGCAGACCATTACGCGCGGCGTGCCGACATCGGGGCGCATCGCCAACGGCGCCACGGTGGAAAAGGAAATCCCGTTCTCGCTCGCCGCCCTGACGACGACGCATCTTGGGCTGCGCAACCCCGACCTGACCACGGCGACGCGCATCGCCACCGCGATCAACCGCGAACTCGGTTACGGCGTCGCAAAGGCAATGGATCCCCGCACGGTGGCGCTGAACCTGCAGGGGCGGGACGTCGTCGAGTCGCTCGCCCGCATTCAGCAATTGCCGATCGATCCTGACAACGGCGCGAAGGTGGTGATTGACGAGGCGTCCGGGATCATTGTGATGGGCTCCAACGTGGCGATTTCCACGGTGGCGATCGCCCAGGGAAACCTGACGATACGGGTGACGGAGACACCCCAGGCGGTTGCCGGCGGGGCATTTTCCAATACGCCGGCGACCGTGGTTCCCCGCACCAACATCGCGGTTGACGACCAAAGCGACCGGCGCCTTGGCATTCTGCGCAGGGCGCCAACGCTGCAGGACCTGGTGCGCAACATGAACGCGCTGGGTGTCGGGCCCCGCGACATGATCAGCATCCTGCAGGCGATCAAGGCGTCCGGGGCGCTGCAAGCCGATCTGGAGGTACGCTGATGGCTGGACCGATCGCCGCGCCGGCGCTGCCGCTCGCCGTGGTGCCGACGCAAAAGACGCTTTCGCCCGAGCAAATCGAGAAGACGCGGAAGTCGGCTCAGGATTTCGAGGCGATGGCACTTGGGGAAATGCTGAAGCCGATGTTCAACACGGTCGACACCTCCAAGGGCCTGTTCGGCGGCGGCGTGGGCGAGGCGACCTGGAAGCCGATGATGGTGGAGGAAATGGCCAAGTCGATCGCACAGAACGGCGGCGTCGGCATTGCCAACGAGGTGCTGAAAGAAATGCTGCGCATCCAGGAGACATCGAATGGCTGAGACCCTGATCGAACTGACCGATCGGCTGAGTGACGTGCTGACAGAGGAAAACGCGTTGCTGGACGCGCTCGATCTCCGCGGGGCGGTCGGGCTGCTTGGCCGCAAGCGTGATGCGGTCGCGGCGTTGCAGGAAACGGTGTCCAGCGATATCGCCGCCACGGAATTCAACCCGGACGAGTCCGAGCGGCTGCGGGCGAGCATGCATCGTCTGCTGGAATTGGGCCAGGCCAATCGGGCTGCGTTGGAACGGGGACTGGCACTGCAGATTCGGTTGATCCAAACCATTGCGCAGGCGGTTCCGCGTGCGCGCGCGCTTGACGCCCCGGTTTATCAACCGAACGGCAGCCAGCTACCGCCACGTCCGCCGGAAGCCTATGCTTTCCTGTCGCGTATGTAACGACACGCGCCCTGAATGCCGACTCCTCCGGCAACCAGGGCGCCTGGTGTCACGCGCGGGATCGGTCGGGGCGGCGGCGCGCCGAACACGGACTTCCAAACCCGCACGGTCGGGTCCTTCACCGTGACGTCGTGTCGGCGGCGGCACAGGTTTGGCTGTAGGTTGCAACGGCTGGCAGGGATCCGAGGCCGCCATGCGCGATCCAGGTGTCCCGCACTTTCAGCCAAAGCGTGCCGTTATCCCGAAGTTCCCGCAGGATCGATTCCATGTCCGCCGCTGCGAGCGGAACGAACAGCAGCTTGAAGCCGACCATGCGCCCCAATCCGGTGATTTCGCGGCCGGCGGCCTGGATCGGCACAGGCTCTCCCGGGCTGGCTCGTGGTACAGCCAATGCGAGCCCGCTCAGGAAAAGCCCTTGCTCCTGCTTCGAACGCCACCCGATCGCGAGGCTGCTGCCGCCGGGCGCGCGCGGTGACAACAGGTAGCATCCCGCCTCGGTGCGCGACACCGACCACGCGTCTCCGCTGAACGGAATGAGCGCCAGCGGGTCAGCCGGCACCGCCGACCGCGGCTTGTGCGGTGCCGGATCGGCCACCTCGGCCAGTGCCGGCGCCGCCTGCCCCGCCAGCGCCGGCAGCCCAGCCAGCATAGCCATCGCGACACATGCCCGTTGCGCGGCCCGCCAGAACCCCTGCCTGGCGGGACCGCCGGCCGTTTGGCGGGGCCGATGCGAACAAATCATCGAACGCGGGCGCCGGCGTCTATGAGCGAGCCCCGGCGCCGCCCTGTTCAAGGGTTGCCTCCAGGCTGCCGAAGGTTGGCATGAATTCGTTCGGCACCATCTTGCGGCCGGTTTCAATTGAAACCTGCGGCGGATTCCCATGCAGATGGGAGACGACGGTGGCGCGGATCACCTCGAGAAACCGGGCCTCTTCCTCGATCACCTGCTTCAGCCGGCCGGCGATCGGGCCAACCAGGCAGTACGCCAGCAGCACACCCAGGAACGTCCCGACGAGCGCGCCGCCGATCATTTCGCCCAGAACCATCGGCGATTCGTTGATGTGGGTCATGGTCTTGATGACCCCTAGCACGGCCGCGATGATGCCAAGCGCGGGCAATCCATCCGCCATTCCCATCAAGGCGTTGACCGGGTGCATCTTCTCGACCAGCGTCTTCTTCAGTTCGCGCGCCATCACGTCCTCGACCTGGTGCGGGTCATCGGCGTCCATGCTGATCATGCGGAAATAGTCACAGATCATCAGAACCACCTCCTCATTGCGCAAGATCTTGGGATATTCCTTGAAGATAGGGCTGTCCCAGGGGTTCTCGATGTGGCTCTCCACGGCCATGATGCCCTTGGTGGCAAGCAACCGGATCAGCCGGTAGAGCAGACTGAGCAATCCGATATAGTCATCCTGCCGGTAACGCGTACCGGCCAGCACGCTCTTCAAACCACTCAGGGTCGCCCTCACGACGTGAATGCTGTTGGCCATGATGAACGAGCCTGCAGCGGCGCCGCAGATGGTGAGCAATTCGAACGGCAGCCCCTTCGCGACGGCAATGACGCTGCCGCCGGACAGTGCGAAGCCGCCAAACACGCAGACCAGGGTGAATAGCAAGCCTCCGATAGCAATCACGATGCAGCCTCTCTGATCGGTTTGGTTTGCCCGCTCATTGCGTCACCGGACCGGGGGCGGCCACAGGGACGGGCGCCGGGACCCGCAGCAGGGCGGGTGTGGGCGTTGGGGCGGGTGTGGGTGTTGGGGCGGGTGTGGGTGTTGGGGCGGGTGTGGATGTGGGGCCGGCGGGCCGATCCTGGCCGGCGTGCCGCAGCACGATGATGGTGATCCGACGGTTGGCCGGATTCAGCGGGTCGGCCGGCAGCAGCAGATCGCGATCGGCGTTGCCGGTGACGCTTCTGATCCGCGCGTCCGGCAAACCCGCTTCCACCAGGATTTTGCGTGTCGCATTCGCCCGGTCGGTAGAAAGCCCCCAGTTGTCCTTGTCCTGACCGCGATAGCTGAGCGAGTCGGTGTGCCCGGCGATCGAGATCGCGTTCGGCAACCCGGCAAGCGCCGGCACCACCTTCTGCATCAAGGCGCGGACCTGATTGGTGGGGGATGCGCTACCCAGCGCGAACATCGGCCGGCGTTCGGCATCCACGACCTGGATACGCAATCCTTCCGGAACGATGTCAACCATGATCTGCCCGGCTTCCTCCTGCAATGCCGGGTCGCGCCGGATGGCGGCAAGCAGCTGCGCGCCGGCCTGCTCCATCGCACGCTGCTCGCGTTGACCGTCGCCTTCGATGGCGGCGGCCTCGCCCCGGGCGACGTCCTTCGCCGTGGGGTCCGGCGGGATATTCCTGTTCGGTTCGGGTGTCAGTCTCGCCGCCGCATAGTCGCCCCCGCGCACCACGGCCTGGCGGCCCGATCCAGGCTCTAGCGCTATACCTGCCTCCTGCCCGTCCCGCGCCATACGGTTCGGGTCGGCACCGTCGTCGCCCGTGGTGTCGCGCGGCCCGTCGCCCGCCGCGTCACGCGGTTCTTCGTCCGTATCGTTTCGCCGGGCCAGGGGCGTTGCCGGCGTGTCCGTGTCAGCGTCCTCCACGTTCGGCTGCGGCGACTGATGACCCTTGATGACCTGCGGGATGCCGTCGGACGACACGCTACTGCCGGCATCGTTCGGCGTTGTGCCGCCGAACGGCTTGCCGGAGCCGCTGGCCGACCGGCCGAACAAATTCGTTGGCGCAAAGTAGTCAGCCAGGCCCGTACGCTGCACCTCGGTCGTTGCGTTCAGCAGCCACATCACCATGAAAAATGCCATCATGGCCGTTACGAAATCGGCGTAGGCGACCTTCCAGGCTCCGCTGCGATGCGATGCCTCCTCTTGTTCCTCGTGACGCACGATAATGGTCACAGGGGGTTTGCCTCGATTGCCCCGTGCTGATCTGCCGGCCAAGGTCCTGCTCCGATGTCGCGGGCGCGACGAAATCCATCTGAAAGGACATATATGGGTCCGAAAAAATCCGGCCGGACTATATCCAACAATGACCGCTCATATTTGCCGAATGGCCCGCGTTGGAGCAGCGAATGGAAGACCTGTTACCAGATTTCCTCACCGAGACGCTGGAGAGCCTGGAGAGGCTGGATACCGAGCTGGTAGAACTCGAGCGTCAGCCTGACGACATGGGGACCTTGTCCTCGATCTTCCGAACGGTGCACACCATCAAGGGCACCTGCGGCTTCCTGGGCCTGGCTCGGCTCGAGAAAGTGGCCCATGCGAGCGAGAGCGTGCTGGATCTGCATCGTAACGGCGTCATGGCGGTAACGCCTGCCTCCATCACGCTGATTTTGCGGGCGCTGGACTGCATCCGGGAGATCGTCAGCGGTCTCAGCCAGACGGGCAAGGAACCGGACGGCGACGATTCGGCATTGATCGCGGACCTGATCGCGGCGGCGGAAGGAAACGCGCCGGCGTCCGCCGCGATGCCGGACGTGTGGGATCTATCCACGCCGCCCACCGCGGCCCCGTCCATCGTTGGCCCGTCCATCGCTGGCGCGCCCCCCCCGGCCCCGTCCATCGTTGGCCCGTCCATCGTTGGCGCGCCCACCCCTGCCCCGGCCATCGCTGGCCCGTCTATTGCTGGTCCGTCTATTGCTGGTCCGTCTATTGCTGGTCCGTCTATTGCTGGTCCGTCCATCGCTGGCCCGTCCACGCAGGCGCCGGCCGTCGTTGCTTCGCCGGCGCGGCCCGCCGAAACGGCCCAGGTGCGTGCGCTTGAACCGGTGGCGCAGACGATCCGCGTCAACGTGGAAGTGCTGGAAGGGCTGATGACACTGGTGAGCGAGCTGGTGTTGACACGCAACCAGATTCTCCAGCTCGCCAGGACCCAGGCCAACGACGCATTCGCCGCACCGCTGCAGCGTCTGTCTCACATCACCTCCGACCTGCAGGAAGGCGTGATGAAGACGCGTATGCAACCAATTGGTAACGCGTGGAACAATCTCCCGCGGCTGGTGCGCGACCTGGCACACGAACTGGACAAAAATATCGAACTCGTCATGCTCGGTGCCGATACCGAACTGGATCGGCAGGTCCTGGAACTGATCAAGGACCCGTTGACGCACATGGTGCGCAACAGTGCCGATCACGGGCTGGAAAGCCCGGCGGACCGACGCGCGGCCGGCAAGCCGGAGCAGGGCCGGATCAGGCTGAACGCATTCCACGAAGGGGGGCACATCGTCATCGAGATCGGCGACGACGGACGCGGCCTGCATGTGGAACGGATCCGCAGCAAGATCATCGCCAATGGGCTGGCCACCGAGGCCGAACTGGCCGGCATGACCGGCCAGCAGATCCAGTCGTTCATCTTCCGGGCGGGATTTTCCACCGCGGCCGCCGTGACCTCGGTGTCGGGGCGCGGCGTCGGCATGGATGTCGTCAAGACCAATATCGAGCGCATCGGCGGCACCGTCGACGTAACGAGCGAGCCGGGCGCCGGGGCGGTGTTTACGGTCAAGATCCCTTTGACCCTGGCGATCGTTTCGGCATTGATCGTCGAGGTCAGCGGCGAACGCTATGCCATCCCGCAGATCAGCGTGGTGGAACTGGTCCGCGCGCAGATACCGGGGCCGGAGGACGGCCCGGACGACCGGCGCACATCCGATACGATGATCGAGCAGATCAACGACACACCGGTGCTGCGCCTGCGGGATCATCTGCTGCCCCTGGTCGATCTCAGCGAACTGCTGAAGCTGCGCGGCGCCGACCGGCCACAGATTGCCACCGATGCCATGGCCGAAAGCCTCTACATCGTTGTCGCCCAGGTCGGCGCCAGCCGATTTGGCCTGATCGTGGACCGGGTGTTCGACACCGAGGAAATCGTTGTCAAACCGGTTGCGCCGATTCTGCGCCACATTACGTTGTTCAGCGGCAACACCATCCTGGGCGACGGCTCCGTCATCATGATCCTGGATCCCAACGGGATCGCCCGTGCCACCGGAATTGGCACCGGCCACGCCGCGGCGCACGCTGAAACCGTAGCGCCGTCCGATGTGCAGAACTCCTCGCAGACGATGGCCTTGCTGTTGTTCCGGGCGGGCGACGCCCACAACAAGGCGGTGCCGTTGAACCTCGTCTCCAGGCTGGAAACGGTCGAGCGCAAGACGATCGAATACCCGGGCGGCCAGCCGATGATCCAGTATCGCGGCAAGCTGATGCCGCTTGTCGGCATGGCCACCTCGGGCAGCATGGAGGAACATTCCGGCTCGCAGCCGGTGCTGGTGTTCGCCGACGGCAAACGGGCGATGGGGCTGATGGTCGATGAGATCGTCGACGTGGTCGAGGATCACCTGGCGGTGGAACTCTCCACCGATCAGCCGGGCTTCCTGGGCACGGCGATCGTGCAAGGCAAGGCCACCGACATCCTCGATACCAGCTTCTGGCTGCAACGCGCCTTCAAGGACTGGTTCGGCACCAATCCGACGAGCCGCGCCGAACCGCAGCAGATCCTGATGGTGGAGGACAGCGCGTTTTTCCGCAGCCTGATCATCCCGGCCCTGTCGGCCGAGGGATATCACGTGACCGCGGTCGACAACCCGGTGGCAGCGCTGGCGATGCGGACCGCCGGCCGGATGTTCGACCTTATTCTCTCCGACATCGAGATGCCCGAGATGGACGGGTTGGCGTTCGCGCGGGAAATCCGGGCGCGGGGCATCTGGGCAAGCCTTCCGGTTATCGCGCTGAGCAGCAGCAGTTCCCCCAAGGCCATCGAAATGGGGCGAGAGGCCGGTTTCGACAACTACATCTCCAAGTTCGACAAGGCGACCCTGCTGGAGGCTGTCGGCGCCGAACTGTCGACAGCCCGCGTCGCAAGTCCGGCGCGACGAATGGTCGTCGAACAGGGAGTCGCGTCATGATCGCGGGCGAGAGCACCGTCGCCGAATATCCTGTTGCCGCCGTGGCCGACTCGCCGTCGGACTCCATGTTCGTGGTCATGACGGTGCGCGGGCAACTCTGCGGCATTCCGGTGCTGAGCGTGCGGGACATCATCGTGACCCAGGATATGACTCGCATCCCGCTGGCTCCCCCCGAAATTGCCGGCAGCATGAACCTGCGCGGGCGGATCGTGACGGCGATCGACCTTCGCCGGCGGCTGGATCTGCCGGCGCGGGAGCCCGGTCTGGCCGGCATGAGCGTGGTCGTGGACCGGCAAGGGGAACTGTACAGCCTCGTCGTGGATTCTGTTCGCGAAGTCATCGAATTGAGCGACCACCGCCTGGAGCCGAACCCGCCAACGCTGGCGGCGGCGTGGCGTGAGTTCAGCAGCGGAATCTACCGGTTGCAGTCGGAACTTCTGGTGGTGCTGAACACCGAGCGGGTGCTGGCGATCAGCTAGAACATGATCACGCGAGACGAAACGTCCGACGCGCGTGAGTCAAGCGATCAACCAGAGGACATAGCATGAGGCGACGCGAGCGCCGGCGGCATCGTTTGGATGTCGCCGCGGTTTCCTGCCCTGGCGGCGTGCCATGATCCAGGCTAGTGCCGGCGTGGCCATGGCGGACCCTGTCCGGGTCTTGGTATGTGACGACAGCAGCGTGGCCCGTTCGATTCTGGAACGGCTCCTGCGCGTCGAAACGTCGATCCGGGTGGTGGCCAAGGCGGTGAACGGACGCGAGGCGGTCGAAGCGGTACGCGGCGGCGGGATCGACGTCGTGCTGCTGGACGTCGAAATGCCGGTGATGGACGGGCTCGCCGCGCTGCCACGCCTGCTGGCGGCCGATCCTGCGGTCAAGGTTCTGATGGCCTCGGCGATGACACGGAAGGGCGGTGCGATCGCTCTCGAGTCACTGCGACTGGGGGCCTCCGATTTCATTCCCAAGCCGACATCGATGGGCGAGGTCGCGACGGATGGCGGCTTCCGTTCGGAGCTGATCGCCAAGGTGCTTGGACTTGGCAGGCAGAGCCACGCATCGCGGGCGCGGCGCGGCGTTGGCCAGCCGGCAGCCGCCCCGCGGCCACCCGCCACCGCGCTGCGGCTGCGGCCGGCGCCGCAGCGTCGGCCCTCCGTGCTGGGGATCGGCAGCTCGACCGGCGGACCGGCGGCGCTGCTGACCCTGTTCCAGGCGCTTGGCGACCGCGTCGCCGTGCCGATCCTGTTGACCCAGCACATGCCGGCGACGTTCACTCCGCAACTCGCTGAACATATCCATCGGCTCGGTGGGGCGAGTTGTGCCGAGGCCGTGCACGGGGAGCCGCTGCGGCCGGGCCATGTGCATCTGGCGCCGGGGAATCGGCACCTGACGGTGGTTGGACGCGACGCCGGCCTGTCGATCGCCCTGACCGACGATCCGCCCGAAAATTTTTGCCGCCCCTCGGTCGACCCGATGTTGCGCAGCCTGTCCGCGGCGCACCCCGGCCGGGTGCTGGCGCTGATGCTGACCGGGATGGGCCAGGATGGCCTGCGCGGGGCGGAGCAAATCATCAGCGACGGGGGTTCGGTGATCGCCCAGGACGAGGCGACCAGCATCGTCTGGGGCATGCCGGGCGCGGTGGCCCGAGCGGGGCTTTGCCAGGCGGTGCTGCCGCTGAACGAAATTGCCCCGAAACTTCTCCAATTCGTCGGAAAGCGGATCCCATGAACACGACAGCCGCCTTTCCGGGAAACCAGGGACTCGCCGCCGGATCCACGGCGCGTGCCGGTGCGATCACCCTGACGGACTTCACCCTGATCGCCGATCTCGTGCGCACGCGATCGGGGATTATGCTTGGAGTGGACAAGGCCTATCTCGTCGAGAGCCGCCTGGAGCAGATCGTGCGCACCCGGCGCTACGCGGGACTGGCGGAGATCGCGGCGCAATTGCGGATGCAACCAAACGGTTCGCTGGCGGATGACATCATCGAGGCGATAACGACCAACGAGACGTCGTTTTTCCGCGATACCAAACCGTTCGAGCATCTGCGCCAGCACCTGCTCGACCTGCACGCGAGCCGGCCGCCCACGCAACCGTTGCGGATCTGGTCGGCCGCTTCCTCCTCCGGGCAGGAAAGCTACTCGATCGCCATCACGGCCTCGGAGGCCGGCCTCGGCACCCGGTCCGTGCAGATCCTCGGCACCGACATCTCCGCCGAACAGATCAACCGCGCCCGGCTGGGACTGTACTCGGAGTTCGAGGTCAGGCGCGGCTTGTCACCAGACAGCCTGAACAGGTATTTCGGCAGGACGGAGATGGGCTGGCGGATCAACGATCCGTTGCGCAGGCTGGTCGAATTCCGCAGGTGGAACCTGATGGACGACCTGCGGCCGTTGGGGACATTCGATCTGGTATTCTGCCGGAACGTGCTGATTTATTTTGATATGGATATAAAACGCAAAGTGCTGGACGCCATCTGGGACCGCCTGGCCCCTGGCGGACTGCTGTACCTCGGTGGCTCGGAAACGACCTTCGGCGTGTCGGACCGGTTCCTGCCGTGCGGCGGCAGCCACCAGGTTTATTGCGCGGTCCGGCCATGAAGCGCGCCCGCGGGAGAGTGCGCCGATGCGCCTGACCACGGCGGACCGGTTGGATGCGGCGCGTTCCGGCCTGCACGCGCTGCGGCCGTTCACCATTACCGGGCGGGTCAGTGGAATCACCGGGCTGGCGCTGGAGATGGAAGGCACCACCGGGCATCTTTCGATCGGCGACCGGGTCTGGATCACCGGCCGCGACGGCCAGGCCATCCAGGCGGAGACCATTGGATTCCACGACGGCCTGACTCGCGCCATGACGTTCGGCCCATTGGACGGGATCGGGCCGGGCGCACCGGTGCGGGTCGGCGGCCCCGCCCGCCTGGCGGTATCCGACCAATGGCTCGGCCGGGTCATAGACCCCCTTGGACGCCCGCTGGATGGCAAGGGGCCATTGCTGTCCGGGGATATTAGCGCACCCGTGCGCAGGGACCCGCCGAATGCCGCGCTACGGGCGCGCCTGGGTCCACGGATCGATCTTGGCGTCAAAGCGCTGAACGGCTTCGTCACCTGCCGCCAGGGCCAGCGATTGGGCTTGTTCGCCGGATCCGGCGTCGGGAAGTCGACGCTGCTGTCGATGCTGGCGCGCTTCACCGCGTGCGATATCGCTGTGATCGCGCTGGTGGGCGAGCGCGGGCGCGAATTGCGGGAGTTCATCGAGGACGATCTCGGGCCGGAGGGCCTCGCCCGGTCGGTGCTGGTGGTGGCGACGTCCGACCAGCCCCCGCTGATGCGGCGCGAATGTGCCTATGCCGCGGCGTGCGTGGCCGAACACTTCCGCGACCAGGGCAAATCCGTGCTGATGATGATGGACAGCGTGACACGGTTCTGCCTGGCGCTGCGGGAGATTGGCCTGTCGGCCGGGGAGCCGCCGACGACGCGCGGCTATCCGCCCAGCGTGTTCGCCGAACTGCCGCGCTTGCTGGAACGGGCGGGCCCGGGGCTGGCGAGCCCGGGATTGGCGGGGCCAGGCTTGGCCGGTGGCGGCATGATCACCGGCCTGTTCACCGTGCTGGTGGAGGGCGACGACCACAACGAGCCGATTGCCGACGCGGTGCGCGGCATCCTGGACGGACACGTCGTGCTGGATCGCCGGATCGCCGAAGGCGGACGGTACCCGGCGGTGGATGTCCTGCGGTCGCTCTCGCGCACCGTGCCTGGGGTGAACCAGCCCGCGGAAAACGCACTGGCCGGCAAGGCGCGTGCGATCCTCGCGACGTGGCAGGACATGGCCGACCTGGTGCGCCTCGGGGCCTATAAATCGGGCGGCGACCCGATGGTGGACGAAGCCGTGCGGCTCGCCCCGCGTATCGAAAGTTTCCTGTCGCAGAAGAAGGACGAGGCGTGCTCGATCGATCAGGGATTTGCCGAACTGGAGGCCGCGCTATGTGGATAGGCCGTCATGGCGCGTGACCCCCTGGCGGTACTGCGGCGGCTGCGGGACGCGGCCGTCACCGAAGCCAGGCGCAACCTGGCGGCTGCCCTGGCACGCGAGGTGCAGACCGCACAGCGCCTGAACGCGCATAATTTGCGCGTCCGGCACGAACAGTCCCAGGCGACGGTCGAACACCTTGCCGCCTTCGCCGATTGGCTCCCTTACGCGCGACAGCACGCGGACCACTTGCAGGCCGCCCTCGCCGGCGAGCAGGCCCAGGTCGTGCGGCTGCAGCAGATTCTGGTGGGCCGCAGGACGGAGGCCGAGGCGGTGGCGAAGGCCATGCAGCGGCAGGAGAAAGCGGCCGAACTGACCAAGGCCAGAAAAGAGCAGGGCGCGATGGATGAGGCCGCCGGGCGGCGATCCGGCCGCCAGGGTCTGGGATAGGCGCTGAGGCCATACCGCCCGAGCGGCGGGAACCGGCCTCGGTCCGCAAAAGAAATGGTGCTCGACGCCGTGGATTTCCGGCTATCCGCGCTTATAAATCGTCGATGGAGACTGGGTGTCCCTGATGACGGCGACAATCCCCCGGACCCCCGCATGCCGCGGAACATCCCGAATCAGACAGTCATTCCCGCCGGAGTACAAAATGGATAACGGCCTGCAAGACGTGATTTCCGCCGCGGCGGTCGGTGCCGGGCGCAAATCGGCAAAGGACGCACCGGCACGACGGGTCCCGCAACTGAGCGTGGTGGAAACGGAGCATCCCGTGCCGCAGGACGTGGCCCAGGCCGCAGAGCCGGCAGATATGGTTTCTTCCGAAAGTTCATTCAGGGCGCCGCCGCTCGGTGGCGGATTCCAGCTTGGCCATAGCGGCCTCCGGCTGGCATTCTGGGTATGCGGGTTCCACGATGCACTGATGGAACGTCACCGCCAGGGCGAGCAACTGACCAAAAAGGAAGAGTTGCTGCTGACGCTGTCGCCCAACGATTTTGCCGGCATCCGCCCGATGGTCATCGATATGACCCTCAGCCGGCTGGATGCGGTGGTGAACGCCCCCGACCTGCCGGCTAAACCCAAAGATCTCGGCGCGATCCATCCGATGGTGGCGTTCGCGCTGACCACACTGCGCAGCCTGTCCCGCCGCGCCCGCCGGACGCTGGAGGAAGACGGTCCGGATGCCGCCTTGTCGCTGTTCGGGCAAGGCGCCGACGTGATGGAGCCGCTGGCGATCTTCCGCCTGGTATTCACCACAGCGCTCGATCTCGTCGAATCGTTCGAACGCCTCGTCCCGACCGATACCGCGCTGCTGTCGCGGCTGGCCGAAGGGCTCGATTCCGAAGTGGACAGGATATAGTCGTGCAGCCGTTACGCCGTTGGGTGCCCGGGCCGGCACCGGATGCGTCCCGCGCCGGCAACCGGCCGGTGGACGAACCATTCGGCCAAGCCTCGGCGGAGGATATCGCGTTCTGCTCCCAACTCCTTGTCCACGGCGGAGTGGCGATCGCCGAAGACGGCTTCGACGCCGAAGCGGACCTGTTGCGGATGCGGCAGGCCGGCTTGCTCGAACTCCAGCGCGACCAGGCCCCGCCATTCGCGGTCACCCGCGTTGCGCTATCGCAGAAAGCCCGCGAACGCCTGTCCAAAGGCCAGCCCGTTGCCACGGGCCGTGAGCAGAAGCGGGAGATTGCGACGGCGATGAAGCCAGCGACGCCGCCCGATTCGAAACCGGAGCGGATGTTGCGCCGCAACGGTTTCGAAGTCGCGCGCGGCATGCTGAATGCGGCGGTCAAATCGGAGATTGCCGCGTGGGTGGCGGCCGGCGGACCCGGCGGATGCACCGCGCTCGAGACCCGCATCCTGACGCGGATCAGTGCCATCGAGGCTCCATTTCCTATATGAGACAGCATCGTGGTGTCCCCGCCCCGCACCGTCGGCGCGGCCTTGGGCCCACCTTCGCCGCTGTTGTGGTCGGCGCGGCTATGTTCGCCGCTGGATGCCTTTGCAGCCTGGCCGTCCATGCCACGCCCGATCCAGCGGGCGGCACCGGCGAACAAGGCCTGCTCTGCCGTCGTGCGATCCAGCAGGCGGAGAGCGGGAGCGGGCTGCCGCAAGGTCTGCTGGAAGGCATCGCCCGCGTGGAATCGGGACGCCCCGACCCGGTGACCGGACGCATCCACCCTTGGCCCTGGACGATCAACGCGGAAGGACAGGGCAACTTCTTTCCGAACAAGGCCGAGGCAATTGCGTTTGCCCGCCAGCTCCAGGCACGCGGGGTCCAGTCGATCGACGTCGGATGCCTGCAGGTCAATCTGATGAACCATCCGGATGCGTTCCCAAGCCTGGAGGACGCATTCGATCCCGATGCCAACGCACGCTACGCTGTCCGGTTCCTGAACCAACTGCGGGCGAAGACCGGCACCTGGGACGCCGCGGCGGCCTGGTATCATTCGGCTACGCCGGAGCTGGGCATTCCCTATCGCGAGAAAGTCGTTGCCGCGATGGCCGAAGAGCAAAAGGGACCGGCCTATGACGGATCGTCGGAATTTCGCCATACCGGCTGGCCGGTCGTGGTCGCGGCACTGCCGGGCCTGATGGCGGGCCACGCGCGGATCATCATGCTGCCGCCGGCCAGCGGCGGGGTGCCGCCCGCGCGGGCCAACGCCATGGTTGCACGCGCAACATTAGCCAACACCAGTCTCGCTGGCATGGCTCTGGGCGGGGGCGCCAACGGGGCGCTTGGCGGGGCCGCGATTTCGGCACCGGGCGCCGGCGCAGGCGCCACCGTCGGGCGGGGGCTCGCCGCCTACCGCATGCGGCCGGTGGCCGTCGCGAGGCCCAGCGTGGTGGCGATCCGATAACGGCATTTTTTCGGCGAGCCTTATATGAAACGGTGACGGCCAACCAACGGTCGGGCTTGGGTCCGTCAATGCTGGCCTGCCTTTGCCAATACTGTTCACCTGCCAATCAATGGAGCAAGCGATGATCCCTCTTTTTGCCGCCACGAGCGCCATCAGCAGCGTCGGTTCGGTCGGAGCGACGGCGATATCGCAATGGAAGAACCTGACCGGCTCCGCCCAGACGGACAGTAAGCAAAAGACCGGTGCGACGTCCGGCAGTTTCAGCGCGCTGTTGTCCGCCCACGGCGTCGATGTCGGCAGCAACAGCAGCGGACCCACGGGCCTCGGCGCGGCCGGGGTTCGGCCGGTCGGCTGAATTCCGCCCCCGGCGACGCCTTTGATCCGGGGATCGGGGCGCTTTGGCCAGGCGCTTCGGAATGTCTTCATGCGAAACGTTCCCTGCCGGCCAGGGACAACCGCTCGGGTTAAGCATCGATTTATATCAGCCGGAGACATGATCGCCTGGTAGGTGGCTGGATCGGCGGCGGCTGGATCGGCGGTCGCAGGCTCGGCGGTCGCCGGCTCTGTCGCCGAGGGATCGATATTCTATCGAACTGGAATGGAAGGCGCCACGCGTGGCGGAGGTCGAGAATGACGTGGCTCACCAAACTCAAGATCAGCACAAAATTCGGCA
The DNA here is from genome assembly GCA_036263955.1 of Rhodopila sp. GTDB lineage: Bacteria > Pseudomonadota > Alphaproteobacteria > Acetobacterales > Acetobacteraceae > Rhodopila. Next base: position 1,158 of record DATARX010000327.1, on the reverse strand, counting down.
TGTTGCTGGTGATCCTGGTCGTCGGCCTGGCCGGCGCCGGCTTCGCCGTGACCCGGCTCGCTCATAACGGGTTGGTCGAGGGCCGGATCGAAGAGATGAGGGCGATCGTCGATACCGCCATCGGCACCGCCGACGCGCTGGACAAGCAAGTGCAGGCCGGCACGCTCACCAGGGACCAGGCAATCGAGACCCTGCGCCAGCGCCTTCTGTCGATGACGTACGATCATGGTGAAGGCTACGTCTTCGTTCTGACGATGGACGGCGTCGCCGTCGCGATGCCCGATGCCAGATTGCTGGGAACCAATCGACTGGATGCCGTTATGGCGAACGGCGTGGAGGTGATGCGCAAGCTGCGGGATGACATCCGGAGGAATGACGCCCCGGACATTGTTACCTATCCCTACCCCAAGCCAGGCCAGACCGGGGAAGTTCAGAAGTTCGTCTACGGCGTCCAATACAAGCCGTGGAACATGCTGTTTGGCACCGGCATCTATCTGGATACGTTGCAGGCGCAGTTCTCCGGCATGGTCTGGTCCTATATCGGCCTGTTCGCGGCTGTCATCCTGATCGTCGCGGCAGCCGCGACGGCGATCGCGCTCAGCATCGTGCGGCCATTGGGCAAGCTGGAGTCCGACATGCACCGCCTGGCCGCGGGGGACAAGTCGATCGCCATTTTCGGCGCCGGGCGGCGTGATGAGATCGGCGGCATGGCCGCGGCGGTGCAGGTGTTCAAGGACACCATGATCAAGAATGACACCATGGCCGTTGAACAGGAGCAGATCAAAGCGGCCGCGGCAGCCGCGCAGAAGGTCGCGACGAACCAAACCGCCGACGCCTTCCAGACCAAGGTAGGCGGCTTCATCTCCATGCTGTCCTCCGGGGCAACCGAACTGGAAGCGACCGCGCAGTCGATGTCGGCAGCCGCGACCCAGGCCAATGGACAAGCCGTGACGGTGGCGGCCGCGGCCGAGGAAGCGAGCGCCGGCGTCAGGACGGTGGCGGCGGCGGCGGAAGAACTGTCGGCATCGATCGGCGAGATCAGCCGCCAGGTGGCCCAGTCGTCAACGATCACCGGCCAGGCGGTGGCGGATGCCCAGCGGACCGACGGGATCGTCCGCGCCCTCGCCGAGGGGGCCGAGAAGATCGGGCATGTCGTCG